>NZ_JBEXXK010000024.1:121947-158462 GCF_040630405.1 Streptomyces sp. NPDC005811 | reverse complement strand
GTCAGCCAGCTCAACATGCTCGGTTATCAAGTGTCCCTCCAATCAGCGGAAGCGGGGTGACCTGCGGGAAGGTTGGATTTTCGAATCAGACTCCTCCGCCTTGATCTCGGCGGTGTTGCGGGCGTCGTCCTCGGCGTCCATCCGGAACTCGGCGTCGCGGTCCATCTCGGCCAGCTCGGAGGCGCTGAACACGTCGTCGTTGCTGTAGTCGTCGTACTCGTCGTTCACGGGGTTCCTCTCGGTGGTGGGCCGGGCTGTCCAGCCCCACCGCACCCCCGCAGGTGTCCGGAAACCAGACACCTGGCGGAGGACGGAAGGGCAGGTCAGCGCTTCTTCTGCATGTCGCGCCACAGGTCCCGCAGGATCAGCGCGACGATCGCGGCGCAGCCGCCGAGGATGGCCAGGGCCAGCGACGCGAACGCCGCGCCCACGGAGCCGACGCACACGGCGCCCCCGATGGCCAGCCATTCCCCGGCGGTGCGGCCGGACTTGGGCTGCTGGTGCTGGCACGCCGGCTGCTGCGTGTGCTGCTGGGCGGTCGCGGTCTTCGCGAGTTCGATGGCGGCCAGGGCGAGTTGTACGGCGACGGTGTCCGTCTCGGCCGCGCGGACGGCGGCCTCCGCCTTGGCGAGCGGGTCTCTCTCGGTCACCTGGTCCACCTCCCACGGCGTGCGGGCGCGGCGGCGAGCAGGCCGGCGGCGAACGCGACGGTGACCGGCTGGACGAACGCGGCGAGGACCGCGACCGGGGCCGTGAGCGGCAGGCCGGTGGTCAGCCAGAGCACGCCGAGCAGGGCGCCGTAGATGATCGGCTTCACGGCCGGGCCTCCCCGGTGAACAGGGCCAAGGTGACCACTTCGCGGCGCAGCTCGGCCGCTTCGCGACGGCTGAGGCCGTACTCCTCACGGAGCCGGTCGATGGTCACCGGCCTGCCCGTCGAGGTGACCAGCTCCCGGTTCAGCTTCGACGCCCTTCGACGCAGCTCACCGGGGGCGAGGGTGACCACCTCGGTGACCACCTGGCGCGGCATCTCAGCCGCCGAGGCGGTCACCTTCTGCCGCAAGTCGTAGGCCTTGGTCACGTCCCAGACGGCCGTGTCCGGGGTCGGCGGCATGACCACCTTCTCGGGCTTCACGACGGGGGCGGAGCGCTCGACGGTGTTGTCCCACCAGTGCCGCAGCAGAGGCTGACCGGTGGTCACCTCGCCCGGCTCCGGCCGGGCCACGATCGGCAGCATGCGGGCACCGGACGGGACCACCTCGGGGACCGGGCGTGCCGCCCCGACGGGCGGCTCGGCAACCGTTGCCCTCTGAGCAACGGTCGCGTGGTCCTCTGCACCATGCCGGTCGTCAGTTGTGGTCATATCGCCACGACTGGCGGTCGCCTCGGCGTCCTCGGCAACCGTGGCGATATCCCCACGGTTGGCGGCCGTGCCGGTGCGTCCGGCGAGGGCTTGGTGGATCTGCCGCATGAGGGCGCCGAACGCAAGGAGCGCGGCCGTGGGCGGGACGGCGGCGACCACGTAGTCGAGGAGTTCGGCGTTCCCGCCGACCCCGGCCACGTTCAACGCGATCGAGCCGCCGGATCCGGCGACGGTCAGGCCGATCGCCCAGCCGTCGACCTTCTGCCCGAGCGCGGCGCGGAGCATGAGCAACTCGCCGGCGACGATGAACAGGTCGAGGGTGGCTGGCCACGCCCAGGCGCGGACTTGCTTGTCCTGCATGCCGTGGGCGCGGGCGACCTCGGCCAAGTGGGCGTAGGACAGCCAGAACGCGGCGGCCGTGAGGGCGATGATGACGAGTCCGGCGGCGATGGCCAGGGCTCGGGACGGGTTGCGGATCATTCGCCCACCTCGGGCTCGGAGGCGCGCACCACCAGGTGGGCGCACAGAACGGTGCCTTCGCGGTCGCGGCGCTCGTTTGCGTCGAGCAGCGCGGCCATGAGGGCGGGGACGGGCGGGAGGCGCCGGGGCGACCGGGCCACCGCCGCAAGGGCAGCGGCCTCGGTCGGACGGCGGACCGGGTAGCGGACGGTCACCGCTCCTCACCCCCGAGAACGGCGGTGAGCTGGTCGGCGAGGGTGCGGAGCCGGTCGGCGTAGGTGTCGAGGGCGGCGGCCAGGTCGTAGAGCTGGACGGGGTCGAGGGTCCGCGCGAGCGGGTAGACGGACACGCCCGGGGTGCGGCCGCCGAGGAGCGGGGTGCTGGTCTCCGCGAACGGGGACTGCACGATCTCGGCGGAGAACAGGTCGGCGCCGAGGTGCGTGCAGTCGACGGCCGGGCCGGCATGGACGAGGTCGACGCGCAGGGACTCGGGGTCGTGATGCTGGTGTCCGGCACACCAGGCCGGACAGGGGAGGGTGACGTCTCCCGCGTCGGCGGTGGGCAGGGTGATCGTGCGGGGCTCGGTCACTGCTGCTCACCCCGCTCGGCGCGGACCGCAGCAGCGAGGCCGCGCAGACGGATCCGCAGGGCCACCGCGGACCGGATCATGTCCTGGTCGTTGAAGATGTCGGCGTCGGCGGACTCGGCGAGCGTCGCGGCGGCCATGTCCAGCTCGGCGGCCACGCTCTGCGGGACCGGGATGCCGCCGTCGTAGGTGTGCAGGGGCCTGCGGCTGCTACTCACGGGCGCTCACCCCGCTTGCGGACCTCGTCGCGAGACAGCTGCTCGTCGCGGGTACGGGGGCCGGCCACCCACGGGAACGGCCGGATGCTGCCCGCGTCCTTGAACACGCGGATGGCGGCACCGTCGGGGGCGTCGGGCAGGGCGTACACCCGGGCGCCGTCGAGGCTGGCGAGGAGACGCGCGCCGTGGTGCTCGCACCCCTTCGCGCCAGCGTTGTGGCGGTCGAGGACGGTGACGGCGACCGGGCCGCCGCACGGGGTGCGGTCCTCGGGGTGCGCGGCCGGGCAGCGGGGCGCGGTGTCTCCAATTGGAGACACGACCTCGGCGGCCGGCTCGGCGTCGAGCGCCCGCAGCAGGATCCGCAACGACTCTGAGAGCGCGCCGTAGCCGCGGGCGTACTGGTCGATGTCGAAGCCGGCGGGGTCGCCGTAAGCGGCGAGCATCTTCTGCGCCGTGCGGATCGCGGCCTCCAGTTCGGAGTTCTGGGCGGCGAGCGCGGAGATGCTCGAGCAGGTCTTGTTCATCGACGCGCCCCCTTGCGGAGGACGCCGGTGACACCGGCCTCGGTGATACGGACGTCGATGCGGCGGCTGATGACCCCGGCGGCGATCAGGCGGCGGCCGGGGACGGCCCGCACGGGGCGGGCCGTCTCGGTGGACTCGGTCACGCGGCACCGCCGGACAGGTCCGCGAGCTGCCTGCCGATGCGGCGGACGTCGGCCCGGACGGTGGCCGGGTCCCCGCCCTTCTTCAGGCCGTCGACGAGGATGTCGAGGACGTACCGGTAGCCGGGGTCCACGTCGGCGCGGGCGTGCTCGATCACGGTGTACGCCCACACCCGGTCGGTGACCTCGGGCAGCATGACCGCAGCCACGTCGGGGGCGGTACCCATGGTCTGGAACACCTCGGGCATGACCTCTGGGAGGGCGTCGGCGATGTCGTCGAGGGTGGCGGCCGGGTCGGCGTGCTTGAGTGCCTCGGCGTGCACCTGGCTGGCGACGTAGACGGCGGCGGCGAGGGCGGTGATGCGCTGCTCGTCGGTGACGCCCGGGCGCGGCTTCTTGGTGAGGGTGATCACGCGGCCACCCCCGCCAGGATCTCGGTGTCGGCCACGACGGTGACGCGCTCGACCTTGAGGCTCGGGGCGACCCTGCGCATCGGAACGTCGCCGAGGCCGAGCCGCTCATACGTCGCGCGGATGGCGACCAGGTCGGGGGTCTCGCGGCTGGACTCGACGCGGCGGATGAGCCACTGGCCGTAGCGGCCGGCGGGCAGGCGGTCGAGGAGCTTGCGGGCCTTGCGCTTCGCCCTGTCGGCGGCGCGGGCCGCGTCGGCGGCGTCGTCGTAGTCGGCGGCGGCGGCCTCGATGGCGGTGCTTTCGGGCATCTCGTCGATGCCGTAGACGTCGGCCGGGTCGGCGGCGAGGGTCTCGCCGGCCTGCTCGGCGGTGGGTGCGATCGAGCGGATGGCATCGGCCGCGGACTCGACCAGCGAGCCAATCAGGCCACGCACCGTGCGGGCGGTACGAGGGGACGTGAGAAGGTGAAGCATCGGTTCTCCCTGTTGACGCAGGTGGTTCCGTAGGCCCTCGTTCGGTGCGCTAACACCGGCGGGGGCCGCTTGCGTTGTCGGCTGGTCTCCCTTGCCGACAACCCCACCCTGGGGAACATCGTGTTCCCTGTCAAAGGGTTTGGACCTAGTCATTCTTGCCTATTCTGAGTAACGTCATGTTCCATGATGACGGATGGAACACTATGTGCCATGGACAAGCGATCACTGACGCAGCTGACGGAGCGATTCCGCGACTCCGAGAAGCGGACCGAGATCCTGCGGCAAGAGCTCGCGGTGGCGATCAGGCAGGCGGCTGCCGACAACGTGCCGCAGAAGGACATCTGTGAGGCGACCGGCTACACGCGCCAGCAGATCCGCCGCATCGTGTTGGCCGGCGACCCGGGAGATGAACACGCGACGGGCGGAGAGTGAGAGCCCGCTACGTCTCACAGATGTCTCACGGACTCCGCGCGGGGATTCCGCGCGGAGCGCCTGTGACCTGGGCTCTCATCAGCTGGACGGACAGGACGGACCGCCATGGACGCCGGGTAAACTCCGTACACGTGACTTCTGCGCCCGCCAAGCCCCGCATCCCGAACGTCCTCGCCGGACGCTACGCCTCCGCCGAGCTCGCCACGCTCTGGTCGCCCGAGCAGAAGGTGAAGCTGGAGCGTCAGCTCTGGCTCGCCGTGCTGCGGGCCCAGAAGGACCTCGGGATCGAGGTGCCGGACGCGGCGATCCCCGACTACGAGCGGGTCCTGGACACCGTCGACCTGGCCTCCATCGCCGAGCGCGAGAAGGTCACCCGGCACGACGTGAAGGCGCGGATCGAGGAGTTCAACGATCTCGCCGGGCACGAGCAGGTGCACAAGGGCATGACGTCCCGCGACCTCACGGAGAACGTCGAGCAGCTCCAGATCCGTCTCTCGCTGGAGCTGATCCGCGACCGCACGGTGGCCGTGCTGGCCCGGCTGGGCAAGCTGGCCGGCGAGTACGGCGAGCTGGTCATGGCCGGCCGCTCGCACAACGTGGCCGCGCAGGCCACCACCCTCGGCAAGCGCTTCGCGACGGCCGCCGACGAACTGCTCGTGGCGTACGGCCGGGTCGAGGAGCTGCTCGGCCGCTACCCGCTGCGCGGGATCAAGGGCCCGGTCGGGACGGCGCAGGACATGCTGGACCTGCTGGGCGGCGACGCGGGCAAGCTCGCCGAGCTGGAGGACCGGATCGCCGGTCACCTGGGCTTCTCGCAGGCCTTCACCTCGGTGGGCCAGGTCTACCCGCGCTCGCTGGACTACGAGGTCGTGACCGCGCTGGTCCAGCTCGCCGCCGCGCCGTCCTCGCTCGCGAAGACGATCCGGCTGATGGCGGGCCACGAGCTGGTGACCGAGGGCTTCAAGCCCGGCCAGGTCGGCTCCTCGGCGATGCCGCACAAGATGAACACCCGCTCCTGCGAGCGCGTCAACGGCCTGATGGTCATCCTGCGCGGTTACGCGTCGATGACCGGGGAGCTGGCGGGCGACCAGTGGAACGAGGGCGACGTGTCCTGCTCGGTGGTGCGCCGGGTGGCCCTGCCGGACGCGTTCTTCGCGCTGGACGGTCTGCTGGAGACGTTCCTGACGGTGCTCGACGAGTTCGGCGCCTTCCCGGCGGTCGTGGCCCGGGAGCTGGACCGCTACCTGCCGTTCCTCGCCACCACCAAGGTGCTGATGGGCGCGGTGCGCGCGGGCGTGGGCCGTGAGCTCGCGCACGAGGCGATCAAGGAGAACGCCGTCGCCTCCGCCCTCGCGATGCGCGAGCGGGGCGCCGAGCGCAACGAGCTGCTGGACAAGCTGGCCGCCGACGAGCGCCTGCCGCTCGACCGCGCCGAGCTGGACGCCCTGATGGCCGACAAGCTGTCCTTCACCGGCGCGGCGGCCGCGCAGGTGGCCGTGGTCGTCGGCCGGATCGAGGAGATCGTCAAGCAGCGTCCGGAGGCGGCCGGTTACACCCCCGGGGCGATCCTCTGACACCCCCGCCCCGCTTCACCCCGGCGGAGCTGGAGGCCGCCCGCGACCGTCTCGTACCGGATGTCGTCGCGGGCGGTCTGCGCGTGCTCTTCTGCGGGATCAACCCGGGGCTGATGACCGCCGCGACCGGCCACCACTTCGCCCGTCCGGGCAACCGCTTCTGGCCGGTGCTGCATCTGTCCGGGTTCACGCCGAGACTGCTGAAGCCCGCGGAGCAGGCCGAGCTGTTGGCGTACGGCCTCGGGATCACGAACGTGGTGGCGCGGGCGACCGCGCGGGCCGACGAGCTGGGCGCCGAGGAGTACCGCGAGGGCGGGCGGCTGCTGACGGAGAAGGTGACCCGGCTGGCGCCCCGCTGGCTGGCGGTGGTCGGGGTGACCGCCTACCGGGCGGCCTTCGAGGACCGTAAGGCCTCGGTGGGGCCGCAGGAGCGGCTGATCGGGCGGACGCGGGTGTGGGTGCTGCCGAATCCCAGCGGACTCAACGCCCACTGGACGGCGGCGACGATGGCGGAGGAGTTCGCCCGGCTGCGGGTGGCGGCAGAGGACTGAGCGGCGCCGGCTGGGCGGCGCGGGGCTTGGGGCGGCGCAGCGATTGGTGGCGTGTGGTGGGGTGGCGCGGGGCTCGGCGGTGCAGGGGGCGGCGGCGCGTGGTTGACGGCGGCGGGCTCGGCGGCCGGGACGTGTGCTGCCGTCAGGGCGGGTCGGTCTCGGTGACGACGAGGAGGAGTTCTATCTCGTCGTCCGGGTCGAGGTCGGCCACGCCCAGGGCGATCCAGCGGCCCTGTCCGGCGGGCTGCCAGAGGTACACGTCCGCGACGCGCAGGCTCAGTTCGGCCCAGGGCTCGGGTATCTCCTCGGCCGCGGTGCGCAGTCGTACCGTCTGCAGGCCGATGTGCTCCGGCGCTCCCCATCTGCGCGTCAGTTCCCCGGCCAGGTCCTCCCTCTCCTCGTGGAACCGCGCCGCCTCCGCGACCCGCACCGCTGCGTCCGCCGCCCTGAGACCATGGCTGGTCGCTAAGGCGGCGGTGCGGTCGCCGGGACCGGCGAGCAATCTCTCGATGTCCATGGGTCCAGTAAACCGGCCGCCACTGACAATTGGTGGCCCGTCAGTCCCGCACTCCGTTCAGGCGTCCCGGCGCCGCAGCCGCCAGGCCCCCGCCCCGACCGCGGCGGCCGCCCACAGGGCCGTCACCGCGAGCCCCGTCCAGGGCCCGAGGCTGCCGTCCCAGCGGGTGTGGAGCGCCACCTGGCCGGCCCGGTCGGGCAGGAAGTCGGCGGCATTGCCGGACAGGTCACCGACGACGAAGGACACGACGAGGAGGAACGGGATCAGGATGCCCAGCGCCCCCGTTCCGCTGCGCAGGACGGTGGTCAGTCCGGCGGCCAGCAGGGCCATCAGCGTCAGGTAGAGGGCGCAGCCGGTCACGGCGCGCAGGCCGTCGGTCGGGCCGGGGGTCTCCGCCCGGTCGCCCAGCGTCGCGCTGCCCACCGCCAGGGTCGTCAGTCCCGTGAGCAGACCGACGGCCAGGACCGGCAGGGCGATCGCCGTCAGTTTGGCGGCGAACCAGCGGCCCCGCCGCGGTACGGCGGCCAGCGACACCCGCAGGGCACCGCCCTGGAACTCGGCGGACACGGCCGTCGCGCCGAAGGCGACCGCAGCGATCTGGCCGAAGCTCACCCCGAAGAAGACGGAGAAGAGGGGGTCGGAGGCGGGGCCGTCGGTGTCGGCGCCGGCCAGCGCCGAGAAGGCCACCGTGGCGAGCAGGACCGCGCCCAGGGCACCGGTCTGCGACCGCAGCGTACGGATCTTGATCCACTCGGAGCGGAGCACGGGCGTGAAGTCCGCGAGGGTCATGGTCGGGCCTCCTGGTGCCGACGGGTCCGCGGGGCCGCGAACTCCGCTTCGGCGGCGGTGAGATCGAGGTAGGCCTGCTCCAGCGTGCCTTCCTCCGTGGTCAGTTCGAGCAGGGGGACTCCGGCCGCGGAGAGCGGTGGGCCGATGTCGTCCACGCGCGCGTGGGCCACGGTCCAGTGCCCCTCGGGGTGTTCGACGGCCTCGTGGCCGTGCCGGGCGAGTGCGGCCCGCAGGGCGGCGGGGTCCGTCGTACGGATGCGGACGCGGGGGTGCACGCGTGCGTCGATGAAGTCCCGCATCGGGGTGTCGGCCAGCAGACGGCCCCGGCCGAGGACGACGAGGTGGTCGGCGAAGGACGCGGTCTCGTTCATGAGGTGGCTGGAGACCAGCACCGTGCGGCCCTCGGCGGCCAGTCCGCGCAGCAGTCCGCGGATCCAGACGATGCCCTCGGGGTCGAGGCCGTTGGACGGCTCGTCGAGCAGGACCACGTCGGGGTCGCCGAGCAGGGCGGCGGCGATGCCCAGGCGCTGGCGCATGCCGAGGGAGTACGTCCGCACCCGTCGGCGGGCGGCGGGGGCGAGGCCGGTCTCCGCGAGGACCTCGTCCACCCGGCGGGCGGGGACGCGGTTGCTCGCCGCGAGCGCGAGGAGGTGGTCGCGGCCGGTGCGGGCGCCGTGCGCGGCCTGGGCGTCGAGCAGGGCGCCGACCCGGCGCAGGGGGTGCGGGAGGCCGACGTAGGGCCGGCCGCCGACGGTGGCGGTGCCGGAGGTCGCCCGGTCGAGACCGAGGACGAGGCGCAGGGTGGTGGACTTGCCGGCGCCGTTGGGGCCGAGGAAGCCCGTGACCCGGCCGGGCAGGACCCGGAAGGTGAGCCGGTCGACGGCGCGCCGGGTGCCGTACTCCTTGGTGAGGTCGTGGACGTCGATGCTGGTCATGACCACGACTCTGGCCGCCGGCCGGGGTGCGGGGCCTCCCCCGGACGGGGAGAGCGTCTCCCCCGCTCGGGGGAGGTCCGTTGTCGGTGGGGGCTGGCAGGCTTGTCCGCATGGGCCGCTCGCTGCGCCCGCTGCTGCGGGGGACGACGTACACACGACTGCTGCACCTGTGGGTGCCGATGCTGGTCGTGAGCCTCTGGATGTTCATCGACCCGCACCGGCCGTGGGTGCCCGCGCTGTTGCTCGTCCCGGTCGGGCTGATCCCGGGGGTGCGCCGGGGCGAGGGGGTGCAGGCCCGGCTGCTGCTGCTGCCCGGCGAGGCCGGCTCCGGCTTCTCGGTCGCCCCCGCCGCGACCTGGCGCGACCGGCTGCGCACGGTGGTGTGGCTCGAAGTGCGCCTGCTGCTGGGCGCGGTGACGACGTTCGCGTGTGTCTGGCTGCCCGTCCTCTGCTACGAACTGATCCGCGCCGCCCTCGGCCACCCGGACGACTCGATACCGCTCGTGCGGGACGCCCCCGGCCACTGGGCCTGGGCGCTGCTCGCCCCCCTGCCCCTGTGCGCGCTGTACGGCGCGGTGGTCGGCCTCGGCCGGGTGGTCACCGCGGCCGCCCGGGCCCTCCTCGGTCCCTCCGCCGCCGAGCGGCTCGCCGCCCTGGAGGAGCGGACCGAGCAGCTGCTGGAGCGCACCCGTATCGCGCGGGAACTGCACGACTCCCTCGGGCACGCCCTGACGGTGGCGGTGGTGCAGGCGGGCGCGGCGCGGGCGGCCGGCGACCCGGAGTTCACCGACCGGGCGCTGGCGGCGATCGAGGACACGGGGCGGTCGGCGCTCGAGGATCTGGAGCGGGTGCTCGGGGTGCTGCGCGAGTCGGAGCGTCCGGTGAGCGGCAGACCCACGCTCGCCGAGGCCGGCCGGCTCCTGGAGTCCGCGCGGGTGTCCGGCGCGAAGGTCGACGCCGAGCTGAGCGGCCCGCTGGACACCGTGCCGGGGCCGGTGTCCCGGGAGGGCTACCGGATCCTCCAGGAGGCGCTGACCAATGTGCTGCGGCACGCGGGAGCCGTCCCGGTGCGGGTGCGGGTGGGCGTCGTGGGGGACACCGTGCGGCTGGAGGTGCGCAACCCGCTGCCGGCCGGCATGGCGGGCCCCGGGCGGGGCAGCGGGCTGCGCGGGATCCGTGAGCGCGCGGCCCTGCTCGGGGGACACGCCTCGACCGGGCCGGACGCGGGCGACTGGGAGGTGCGCGCGGAGCTGCCGCTGCGCTGATCTACGCTGGCCGGATGCCGGTGACCGTACTCCTCGTGGACGACGAACCCCTGGTCCGTGCGGGTCTGCGGGCCGTGCTGGAGGCGCAGAGGGACATCGAGGTGGTGGGCGAGGCGGCGGACGGGGCCGCGGTGATCCCGCTGGTGCGGCGGCTGCGGCCCGACGTGGTCGCCATGGACGTCCGGATGCCGCTGATGGACGGCATCGAGGCCACCCGGGCGGTGCTGCGGACGGTGGACGGGCCGCCGAGGATCCTGGTCGTGACGACCTTCGAGAACGACGAGTACGTGTACGAGGCGCTGCGGGCGGGCGCGGACGGGTTCCTGCTGAAGCGGGCCAGGCCCGCCGAGATCGTGCACGCGGTGCGGCTGGTCGCGGAGGGCGAGTCGCTGCTGTTCCCGGCGTCGGTACGGCGGCTGGCCGCCGAGTACGGCGCGGCGGGCGGCAACCGCGCGGCCCGGGACACCCTGGAGCGGGCCCGGCTGACCGAGCGGGAGGCCGAGGTGCTGCGGCTGATGACGCGCGGGCTGTCCAACGCGGAGATCGCCGGGCAGCTGGTCGTGGGCACGGAGACGGTGAAGTCGCATGTGAGCGCGGTGCTGGCGAAGCTGGGGGCGCGGGACCGCGTCCAGGCGGTGATCACGGCGTACGAGTCGGGCTTCGTGACGCCCGGTTGAGACGGTGCGTGACGGCATCGGTACGGATTCCGCACTCGCCCGGCTCGTCCCCGCCGAGTACGATCCGCCCAACACGCGCACGAGCTGGAGGACGGACGTTGGGGCGGCTGACCGGCGGGGATCCCTCGCTGCTGCGCAGGATCAACTCCGCGGTGGTGCTGCACGCCCTGCGTGCCGCGGACTGCGCGACGCTCACGGAGATCACCCGGGTGACCGGGCTGTCCCGGCCGACCGTCGAGGGGGTCGTCGAGGATCTCATCGGCGCGGGACTCGTGGTGGAGATGGCGGCGGACGAGAGCGTGGCCCGGCGGCAGGGGCGGCCGGCGCGGCGGTTCCGGTTCCGTGCGGAGGCCGGGCATCTGCTGGGCCTGGAGATCGGCCCGCACCGGGTGGCGGCGCTGCTGGCCGACCTGGACGGGCGACTGCTGGGCTCGCAGGCCAAGGACGTCGACGAGACGGCGTCCGCGGACGAGCGGCTGGAGCGGCTGCGCGCGACGGTCGCCGAACTGCTGCGCCGGGCGGGCGTGCCACGGGACTCCCTGCGGGCGGTCGGGGTCGCCACCCCCGGCATCGTCGAGGCGGACGGGACCGTGCGGCTGGGCACGGCGCTGCCCGAGTGGACGGGACTGCGGCTGGGCGACCGGCTGGGCCGGTCCTTCAAGTGTCCGGTGCTGGTGGAGAACGACGCCAACGCGGCGGCCGTGGCCGAGCACTGGAAGGGGTCGGCCACCGAGTCCGACGACGTGGTGTTCGTCCTGGCCGGGCTGAGTCCGGGCGCCGGGTCGCTGATCGGCGGGCGGCTGCACCGGGGGTACGGCGGGGCGGCCGGGGAGATCGGGGCGCTGCATCTGCTGGGGCGTGAGGTGACCCCGGAGACCCTGCTGTCGACGACGGGCAAGCCGCTGCATCCGCTGGACGAGCAGGCGGTGGCCAAGGTGTTCGCCCGGGCCCGTGAGGGCGACGCGCAGGCGCGGGCGGCCGTGGACCGGTTCATCCAGCGGCTCGTCCACGACGTGGCGGCGCTGGTGCTCGCCCTCGATCCGGAGCTGGTCGTCGTCGGCGGCTGGGCGGCCGGGATGGACGACGTACTGGAGCCGCTGCGGCGGGAGTTGGCGCGCTACTGTCTGCGGCCGCCGCGGGTGGCGCTGTCGATCCTGGGCGAGGCGGCGGTGGCGACGGGGGCGCTGCGGCTGGCGCTGGACCATGTCGAGGAGCAGCTGTTCGCCGTAGAAGGGACGGTGACGGCCCGCAGGTGAGGCCGTCGCCGACGGGACCGTCCCGACCGGCGCCACCGTGAGCAGGGGAACGCGCCGCGCCCCGGAGGGAGTTCCGGGGCGCGGGTCACGGGCGTCGGCAGGCCTGGCGTTCGGGCGTCAGGAGGCCTGGCGTTCCGGGGCCGGGCCGTGGTGTATCTCGACGCCGCCCGAGGCGCCGAACGTCAGGCGGCACGTGTCAGCGCGGTACGTGGCGACGGAGAGCGCGGCGGTACGGCCCCCCGCGAAGAAGCGGGTGGTGACGACGAGGACGGGGGCGCCGGGCAGCCGGTCGAGCTCCCTGGCGTCGTCCGCGCGGGCCGAGCCCAGCTCCACCGCACGGTCCTGGGCCTGGAGTTCCAGGTGCTGGAGTTCCCGCAGCACCGCACGCGCGCGGGCCGCCTCGGACGGGGTGTCGATCGCGGTCAGGTCGGGCACCGAGGCCGCCGGGACGTAGAGGAGCTCGGCGGCGACCGGCTGGCCGTGGGAGACGCGCGAGCGGCGCACCACGTGCACGGCCTGGTCGCGCGGGGTCTCCAGGGCGGTGGCGACGGCGGCGGGCGGGACCGCGAGGACGCTGTCGACGCAGCTCCAGGCGTCGTCCCCGCTGCCGGGCCAGCCCTGGCGCTCCGAGCCGACGGCGACCCCCATCCGGGGCGGTGCGACGGTCGTGCCGACGCCGCGGCGGCGCTGGAGCCGGCCTTCCAGTTCGAGCTGCTCCAGGGCCTGGCGCAGCGTCGCACGGGCGACACCGAAGCGGGCGGCCAGCTCGCGCTCGTTCGGCAGGATCTCGCCGACGGAGAACTCTGAGTCGAGCGCCTCGCTGAGCACGGTCTTGAGATGCCAGTACTTCGGTTCCGGCACCGATTCCAGTTGCGTGGTCCCCACCCTGTCCTCCGCAATCGCCGTGGTCCGGCGGCGTATTTCGCGCCCTTGTTTATTAAAGGTTGTTGTACTTCTCTGCGACCATAGGGCGGCCCCCATCCTTGGTCAAGACCAATCCTCCGGGCGGAATCCGGGCTCCCGGCCCACAATGACCGAGTCGACAGTGGTACGGAAACGGGAGGTCGCGATGCGGTACGGGGTACTGGGCACGGGGCAGGTCGGTCGTACGCTCGGCGGGAAACTGGTGGAACTGGGCCACGAGGTGACCCTGGGTTCGCGTACGCAGGACAATCCGGTGGGCCGGGAGTGGGCCGCGAGCACGGGTGCCGCCGCCGGTACGTTCGCCGAGGCCGCCGCGGGCGCCGAGGTGGTCGTGAACGCGGTGGCGGGGCAGGTGGCGCTCGCCGCGCTGGAGGCGGCCGGGGCGGAGAACCTCGCGGGGAAGGTCGTGCTGGACGTCTCCAACCCGCTGTCGTTCGAGGGCGGCGAGGCGCGGCTGTCGCCGGTGGAGTCGGACAGTGTGGGCGAGCAGATCCAGCGGGCGTTCCCGCACGCGCGTGTGGTGAAGTCGCTGAACACGGTGAACTGCCAGGTGATGGTCGACCCCGGGCGGGTGCCGGGGCGGCACCAGGTCTTTGTCTGCGGAGAGGACGGGGAGGCGAAGGCGCAGGTCACGGAGTTGCTCGGGGAGTTCGGGTGGCCGGCGGACCGGGTGCTCGACCTGGGCGGCATCCAGGCGGCGCGGAGTGTGGAGATGTGGCTGCCGCTGTGGCTGAACCTCATGCGCCACTTCGGGCACGCGGACTTCAATCTGGAACTGCACACGCCCCGTTGAACCGGTCCGGGCCCACGGCGCCCTTGAGGGCTACCCGTCGGTAGCAATCGCTGACAAGCTGTCTCCGACGTTCGCCGGTCCGCCAGACGAGGAGCTCCCCCATGCCCGCCACCGTCTCCTTCCCGGTCACCACGCCCAGTGGCCCGCAGCCGGTCTCCGTCTCCTACGAGCGGACGGGCCGGGGCGAACCGCTGCTGCTGCTGCACGGGATCGGCCACCACCGGCAGGCCTGGGACCCGGTGGTGGACCTCCTGGCGGCCGAGCGCGACGTCATCGCCGTGGACCTCCCGGGCTTCGGCGTCTCCCCCGCACTGCCCGACGGGCTCGCCTACGACCTGCCGACCACGACAGCCGTCTTCGCGGCCTTCTGCGAGGCGCTGGAACTCGAACGGCCGCATGTCGCCGGTAACTCCCTCGGCGGTCTGCTCGCCCTGGAACTCGGCCGCGGGAAGCTCGTACGGTCCGTCACCGCGCTGTCCCCCGCCGGGTTCTGGTCGGAGGCCGAGCGGCGGTACGCCTTCGGTGTGCTGCTCACCATGCGTCACCTCTCCCGCCGGCTGCCGCTGCCCCTGGTCGAGCGGCTGTCCCGTACGGCCGCCGGACGCACGGCGCTGACCAGCACCATCTACGCCCGTCCCGGCCGGCGCGCGCCCGAGGCCGTGGTCGCCGAGACGCTCGCGCTGGCCCGGGCCACCGGCTTCGACCAGACCCTGCGGGCGGGCACCACCGTGCAGTTCACCGAGGACATCCCCGGTATCCCGGTCACTGTCGGCTGGGGCTCCCGCGACTGGCTGCTCGTACGCCGCCAGGGCATCCGCGCCAAGCAGATCATCCCCGCCGCCCGCCTGATCCGCCTCCCCGGCTGCGGCCACTGCCCGATGAACGACGACCCGGCCCTGGTCGCCCGCGTCATCCTGGACGCGAGCAGCTGAGACGGGCCGGTCGGACGGGGTGACGCGCGGGGCGCCGGGAACGGACCCGGCGGGCTCCGCCGGAAGGACGGCGTGAGGGCGACCGGGGCGGAGGCGCCGACCGGTCGGCGGGGACTTCGTGGACAGGCCAGGACCAGGACAGGGGGGTGGTCCGCCGGACGGCAGGCACAGGGAGCGGCTGGGCACGGAGGCGGAGGCGGAGGCGGGCGACCTGGTACAGGTTCACCGTGTCCAGGGCGGATATGGGCCGCAGGGGGCAGGGGCGGGCCGCAACCCCCGCCCGCACCTGAGCCCCTTACCCCCCCCATGAGGGAAGCCCCCCAGGTGTCGGTGAGGTGACTCCGTTGGGGGTGCTGGGAGTTGTTCACTTGGGGTTTGCGTGTGCGCTGCGGTGCACCAGTAGTTGTGGCGGTGCACACCGGCCGGATCCCGTCCCTGGAGGCCCTCCCATGTCACACCTTCATCTGCCCGGGCGCCGCAGTGTCCTGCGCGGCTCGCTCGCCGCGTCCGCGGCCCTGACCCTGCCCGTCGCGGCCGGCGCGGCACCGGCGCTGGCCCTGTCCGGACGGCCCCGTGCCGACTGGGGCGTGCAGACCGGGGACGTGACCTCGGACTCCGGTCTGGTGTGGGTGCGCGCGGACCGTCCGGCCCGGATGATCGTCGAGACGGCCGCCACCGAGTCGTTCCGGCACGCGCGGCGGTGGCACGGTCCCCTGCTGGGCGCCGGTACCGACTTCACCGGCACGACCCGGCTGCACGGCCTGCCCGCGGGTGAGCAGATCCACTACCGCGTGCTGCTGGCCGACCCGGACGACCCGCGCCGCACCGGCGAGCCCGTGACCGGCACCTTCCGCACGGTGCCCGCCGGCCGCCGGCGCGGGGTGCGCTTCCTGTGGTCCGGGGACCTGGCAGGACAGGGCTGGGGCATCAACCCCGAGCTGGGCGGCTACCGCATCTACGACGCCATGGCCAGGCTCGACCCCGACTTCTTCCTGTGCAGCGGCGACAACATCTACGCCGACGGCCCGATCACGGCGACGCAGGCGCTGCCCGACGGCTCCCTCTGGCGGAACATCGTCACCGAGGAGAAGTCCAAGGTGGCCGAGTCCCTCGGCGAGTTCCGCGGCAACTTCCGCTACAACCTGCTGGACGAGAACCTGCGCCGGTTCAACGCCCAGGTGCCCTCGATCATCCAGTGGGACGACCACGAGGTCCGCAACAACTGGTACCCCGGCGAGGTGATCGCCGCCTCCGACACCCGCTACACCGAGAAGAGCGTCGACGTCCTCGCGGCGCGCGCCCGCCGGGCGTTCGGCGAGTACTTCCCGATCTCGACGCTCCGGCCGGGCCGCCAGGAGGGCCGGGTGCACCGCGTGCTGCGGCACGGCCCGCTGCTCGACGTGTTCGTGCTGGACATGCGGACCTACCGCAACGCCAACTCCCCCGACGACCAGACCGTGGACCCGCAGGGCATCCTCGGCCGGGAGCAGCTGGAGTGGCTCAAGCGCGAACTGTCCCGCTCGCGCGCGGTATGGAAGGTGATCGCCGCCGACATGCCGCTCGGCCTGGTCGTGCCGGACGCCACCGAGGGCAGGGCGAACATCGAGGCCGTGGCGCAGGGCGACCCGGGTGCGCCGCTCGGCCGTGAGCTGCAGATCGCCGAGCTGCTGCGGTTCGTCAAGCACCGCAGGATCACCGGCACGGTGTGGCTGACCGCCGATGTGCACCACACCTCGGCCCAGCACTACCAGCCCGCGCGGGCCGCGTTCACCGACTTCGAGCCGTTCTGGGAGTTCGTGTCCGGCCCGCTCAACGCGGGCGCCTTCCCGGCCAACGCGCTCGACGGCACCTTCGGCCCGGAGCGGGTGTTCGTGAAGGCCCCGACCGCGGCCAACGTGTCCCCGGCCGGCGGCTACCAGTTCTTCGGCGAGGTCGACATCGACGGCGACAGCGGGGAGCTGACGGTCCGGCTGCGCGAGCAGGACGGCACCGTGCTGTTCACCCAGGTGCTCCAGCCGGGGCGCGTGGGGCAGTGACGACGGGGCAGCAGTCGTAGAAGAATTAACAAAACGGGCATTAGCGGCCTTTACCCGTCAGTCACAATCCGTTCGTGATCACGCAACACCGTTCCTCCACAGTGGCTGCATGAGTCGAAACCTGTCTGACGTGAAAAGCACCAAGATCGCCGCGCTCTCCGCGTTCTTCAAGGCCCCTTGGAGGGCACGACGCCACGAAGACCCGCCGCCCACGAGCGATACCGGTGCCCGGCCGTCCTCCCCGGAGGAGCAGGCCGGGCCCGGCGCCGTCGGCGGGGAGAGCGCCCTGTGGCGGATGCGGACCACCGTGAAGGACGCGCCGGGATCCCTCGCCGCGCTCTGCGCCGCGCTGGCGGGGCACCGGGTGGACATCCTCAGCCTCCAGACGCACCCCCTGGGTGAGGACACCGTCGACGAGTTCCTGCTGCGCGCCCCGGCCGCGCTGGCCTCCGCCGACATCACCGGTGCCGTCGCCGGCGCGGGCGGCTCGGGCACCTGGATCGAGCGGGCCGACGCCCACGATCTGGTGGACGTGCCGACCCGGGTCCTCGGGCTGGCCACCCGCACGGCGCTCGACGCGGCCGAACTGCCGCTCGCGCTGCGGCAGCTCCTCGGCCGGTGCACGATCCGCTCGCTGCCCGCCGCGCCGGTCGGCGGCGGCCGGGGAGCGGCCGACGTGCCCGTCGAAGGGGTGCTGGAGGACACCGTGATGCGCCTGCGGGCGCCGGAAGGCGGAGTGATCACCGTGGAGCGGCCGTATCTGCCGTTCACCCCGACCGAGTTCGCCCGTGCGCGGTCCCTGGTCGAGCTGGACGCCCGGCTCGGTCCGCGGATCCCGCGCAGCCAGGACGTGCTGACGCTGCCCGAGGGCAACGACATCACCGTACGACGGGCCGACACCGGCGATCTGGACGCGGCCAGGGAGATGCACGAGCGCTGCTCGCCGCGGACGCTCGGCCGGCGGTACCACGGGCCCGTGGGCGACGCCGACCGCTACCTCAACCACCTGCTCAGTCCCCGGTTCGGGCGGACCCTCGCGGTCTGGACGCCGTCCGGGCGGATCGTCGGGCTGGGGCACCTCCTGTGGGACGGGGACGAGACCGAGGTGGCGCTGCTGGTGGAGGACCAGTGGCAGCGGCGCGGGGTCGGGCGTGAGCTGCTCGAACGGCTGGTGGCGATGGCCGTCGAGGCGGGATGCGCGAGTGTGTACGCCGTGACGCAGTCCTCCAACACCGGGATGGTCGCCGCGATGCGCGGCCTCGGGCTGCCCCTGGACTACCAGATCGAGGAGGGCACCCTGGTGATCACGGCTCGGCTGGACGCCGTGGGCACGGTCGGGGAGCGCGGCGAGGCCGGCACTCAGCGGGCCCGCGGATAGCCGGACCGTCCCGTCGCCCCGTCGGGGTCGGCATGGGCGTCGGCCAAGTGGGCGAGGGGGCCAGGCGATCGGCATGGTGCGGGGAGGCGGCGGGGGGCGCGGGTCCGAGACTGGTGGGCCGGAGCCAGGCAGGGAGAGCGCATGGACGACCGCAGCCGTGCAGGTGCCCAGGAGGCCGTGGCCACCGGTGCGGACCCGGGCGGTCGGGCCGGGGTGCTGGGCACCGCGCTCGCCGGGGTGCTCGCCTTCGCCCTCGCCTCCGGTTCCTGGCAGTGGTTCTCCACCTACCTCGGTGTCACCCTGCTCGCGGTGATCTTCTCCTTCACCCGCCCGCCGACGCCCGCGCCCGGCGGACGCTCCGCGTATCTGCGGAACCTGACGGCCTACTCGCTGGTCGTCGGTCTGTGCGCGGCCCTCGCGGTGGCTCCCGCCATGCAGCGGTGGGCCTGGTTCTTCCCGATGCCGGGCACCCGCGCCGACTGCGCCCGCCTGGGCAGCTCCGCGTCGCCGCGGGCCGAGGCCGCGCTGAGCGGCCTCGGCGGCCGGGACGGCGTCGCGCCGGCGTCCGCGCCGAGCGATCTGGGCGGGCACGCCGTCGACGACTGCCTGGCGTCCACGACGACCCTCTGGCTGCCGGTGTACGCGCTCGCGGCAGCCCTCCTCGCGGCCTGCGGCGCCTGGCTGATCAGCAGGGCGGGCGCCCGGCGGACGGCGACGGGGCAGCCGTGACCCGCCGCTGAGCGGATTCGGGCGACGGTAGCCTCTCGGGAATGCGCGCACAGAGGTTCGGGCCCTCCGCCGATCGTGCCGTCGTACGCCTGGTCGGTGCCGGCGTCATGGCGCTGGTCGCGGTCGGGAGCGCGACGGGACAGGGGTGGGCGCGACCCGCGTCGGAACCGGGGGCACGGAGCGCCGCCGACTACACCCCCGTCACCGGAACGGTCCGCGGCAGGGTGGGGGACACCGTCGTGGTCCGGCTCGGTGTGGCGAACCTGGGCCCCGGTGCCCCCGACGGCGGAGCCCCCGGGACCTTCGCGGTGGTGCCACCGCCGGGGACCACGATCACGTCCATCCCCTGGGAGGGGGACGACGACGACCGCCGCTACGCCTGCCGGCCGCCGCAGGACGAGGACAACCCCTTCTTCCTGTGCGACCTCTCCGAGTGGCGGGCCCCGGCGCCCGGGACCTCGGTCACCCTCGGTTTCCACATACGTATCGACCGGCGGATCCCCGGCGCCGAGGGATCCGTCACCGTGTACGGTCCGCACGACCCCGTGCCCGGCAACGACAGCGCGGCGTTCCGCGTCCGGGCCGCCCCCGCGCCGGCCCGGCGGTGGCGGCAGGCGCTGCTGACGGCGGGGGCGGCGGCCTGTGCGGTCTGGGCCGGCGGACGGTTCGTCAGGAGGCGGCGGCAGAGGATGTCCTGACACCTGGCGTCCGCAGCGGCGGAGGGCTCCCCAGCGCCTCGTCCAGGTCGGTCCACAGATCCTCCGTGTCCTCCAGGCCCACCGACAGCCGCAGCAGGCGGTCGCTCACCCCGGCGCCCCGGCGGTCGGACGCGTCGACGATGCGGTGGCTGATGGACGCCGGGTGCTGGATGAGGGTGTCGACGCTGCCGAGGCTCACCGCGGGGGTGATCAGACGAACGCCCGCGATCACCTCGTGCGGATCGCCGTGGACCTCGAAGGCGATCATCGCGCCGCCGAGGCGCGGGTAGTGGACGCGGGCGACCCGCGGATCGGCGGCGAGCCGGCGGGCCAGTTCGGCGGCGGTCGCGGAGGCCGCCCTGACCCGGACCGGGAGCGTGGACAGTCCGCGCAGCAGGAGGTAGCCGGCCAGCGGGTGCAGGACGCCGCCGGTGGCGAAGCGGATCTGCCGGAGCAGCCCCGCGAACTCCTCGTCGCAGGCGACCACGCCGCCCAGGACGTCCCCGTGCCCGCCGAGGTACTTGGTGGCGCTGTGCAGGACCAGCCGGGCGCCCTGTTCGGCGGGACGCTGGAGCACCGGGGTGGCGAAGGTGTTGTCGGCGAGCAGCGGGACCGAGCCGCAGGCGTGGGCGACGGCCCGCAGGTCGACCTCGGCGAGGGTCGGGTTGGCCGGGGACTCGACCATGACCAGTCCGGTGTCGGGGCGCAGCGCGTCCGTGATGCCGGCCGGGTCGGTCCAGGTGACCTCCGAGCCGAGGAGTCCGGCGGTCAGGAGGTGGTCGCTGCACCCGTAGAGGGGTCGTACGGCGACGACGTGCCGCAGGCCCAGGGAGGCGCGGGCGAGCAGGACCGCGCTCAGGGCGGCCATCCCGCTGGCGAAGGCGACCGCGCTCCCGGTGCCCTCCAGCCGGGCGAGGGCGGTCTCGAAGCGGGCGACGGTCGGGTTGCCGAGCCGTCCGTAGACCGGCGGCCCCTCGGGCTCGGCTCCGGTCGCGGCGAACGCGTCGATCCGGGCCGCCTCGGCGCGGCTGTCGTAGGAGGGGTAGGTGGTGGACAGGTCGATCGGCGGGGCGTGCAGGCCCTGCCGGGCCAGGTCGTCCCGCCCGGCGTGCACGGCCTCGGTGGCCAGGGCGCGGGGTGCTGCGGACCGTCGTATCGCGGGGGACGCGTGCGTGCTCGCTGCGGCTGAGTCCATGGACCGCAGAGTGAACAACGCACGGGGTACGGGAATCGAACACCGTGCTACGTTCGGCCGATGCCCGAATCTGTCGTACTGGACCCGGTGGACCTGCATCTGCTGCGGTTGCTGCAGAACGACGCCCGGACCACGTATCGCGATCTCGCGGCGCAGGTCGGGGTGGCGCCTTCGACGTGTCTGGACCGGGTGACGCGGCTGCGCCGCTCGGGCGTGATCCTC
The DNA here is from genome assembly GCF_040630405.1 of Streptomyces sp. NPDC005811. Lineage (NCBI taxonomy): Bacteria > Bacillati > Actinomycetota > Actinomycetes > Kitasatosporales > Streptomycetaceae > Streptomyces > Streptomyces sp. NPDC005811. The sequence goes on along the minus strand of NZ_JBEXXK010000024.1, from coordinate 137,384 downwards.
GGACATCGGCTGCGGCTGGATCCGGCCAAGCTGGGGCGGGGGCTCCAGGCGCTGCTGTCGGTGCAGGTCCGGCCGCATCGGCGGGAGCTGGTGGGGCCGTTCGTGGAGCGGATCCGGGCGCTGCCGGAGGCGCTGACGGTCTTCCATCTCACGGGTCCGGACGACTACCTGGTGCATGTGGCGGTCGCCGACATGGCGGATCTCCAGCGGCTGGTGCTGGACGAGTTCACGGCCCGGCGGGAGGTGGCGCGGGTCGAGACCCGGCTGATCTTCCAGCAGTGGGACTGCGGGCCGCTGCTGCCGCCGGGATAGCGCCTTTCCGGCGGTCTCAAACACCTCGGCACCGCCCTACGCCCACAGCTCAAACGCCGTGACGTGCGCTTCCCTCCGTACGAGGATGGTGTGCATGCCACAGACCACGAGCAGCCCTCTGCCCCGTGCGGTCGCCGACGCCTATGTCGACGATCTCATCGCCCTCGACCCGGTCACCGGTACCTTTCTAGGCGTGGCGGAGAGTTCGAGCCGTCTGCCCGACTTCTCGCCCGCGGGCCTGGAGGCGCGGGCGCGACTGACCCGGGACACGCTGGCCCGGCTCGACGAGGCGGAGCGGCGACCGGGCGCGGACAGTGACATCGAGCGCCGGTGCGCGCGCCTGCTGCGCGAGCGCCTGACCGCGGAGCTCGCCGTGCACGAGGCCGAGGAGGGGCTGCGCGCGGTCGGCAACCTGGGCATGCCCGCGCACCATGTGCGTGAGGTGTTCACCGTGACGCCCACGGACACCGAGGAGGACTGGGCGGCGATCGCCGAGCGGCTGCGGGCCGTGCCGGCGGCCCTCGGCGGCTACCGCGAGTCCCTGGCGCTCGGCCTGGAACGCAAGCTGTACGGCCCGCCGCGCCCGACGGCCACCTTCGTCGAGCAGCTCTCCGAGTGGACGGACACGGACGGTGCCGGCCGCGGCTGGTTCGAGGACTTCGTGGCCACCGGGACCGATTCGCTGCCGGAGGCGCTGCGCGCGGAGCTCCGGGAGGCGGCCGGGACCGCGACGGCGGCGGTCGTGGAGCTGCGGGACTGGATGCGCGACGTGTACGCGCCGGCGATCGAGGGCGCGCCGGACACGGTGGGCCGCGAGCGGTACGCCCGCTGGTCGCGCTACTACAACGGCACCGACCTGGACCTGGACGAGGCGTACGCCTACGGCTGGGCGGAGTACCACCGGCTGCTCGGCGAGATGAAGAAGGAGGCCGAGCGGATCCTGCCGGGTGCGGCCACGCCCTGGGTGGCCCTCGCGCACCTCGACGAGCACGGCAAGCACATCGAGGGCGTCGACGAGGTACGCGACTGGCTCCAGGGCCTGATGGACCAGGCGATCGAGGCGCTGGACGGCACCCACTTCGAACTCGCCGAGCGGGTACGGCGGGTGGAGTCGCGGATCGCCCCGGCGGGCAGCGCCGCCGCCCCGTACTACACGCCGCCGTCGGAGGACTTCTCCCGGCCGGGCCGCACCTGGCTGCCGACGATGGGCCAGACCCGCTTCCCGGTGTACGACCTGGTCTCCACCTGGTACCACGAGGGTGTGCCGGGCCACCATCTCCAGCTGGCGCAGTGGGCGCACGTCGCCGGTGACCTCTCCCGGTACCAGGCCGTCGTCGGCATGGTCAGCGCCAACGCCGAGGGCTGGGCGCTGTACGCGGAGCGGCTGATGGACGAGCTGGGCTTCCTCACCGATCCGGAGCACCGGCTCGGCTATCTGGACGCGCAGATGATGCGGGCGGCGCGGGTCATCGTGGACATCGGCATGCATCTGGAGCTGGAGATCCCGGCGGACTCGCCGTTCCACCCGGGCGAGCGCTGGACCCCCGAGCTGGCGCAGGAGTTCTTCGGGGCGCACAGCAGCCGCCCGGCGGACTTCGTGGAGAGCGAGCTGACCCGCTATCTGACGATCCCGGGCCAGGCGATCGGCTACAAACTCGGGGAGCGGGCCTGGCTGCTGGGCCGCGAGCGGGCACGCGAGCGCCGGGGGGACGCCTTCGACCTCAAGTCCTGGCACATGGCGGCCCTTTCGCAGGGCTCGCTGGGGCTCGACGACCTGGTGGACGAGCTGGCGCGGCTCTGACCCGACGTGAGAGGGGCGGGCCCCGGGAAATTCGCTGTTCCCGGGGCCCGCTCGTACGGCAGCCTCGTCTCCCATGACCACCACCCGCACCCTGTTCCTCTCCCCGCGCGTCACCGCGACCGGCCACGCCCTCGCGGACGCGGCACGGCGGCGCGGGGCGCGCGTGGAGACGCTGCGCGACTGGCGGGTGCCCGAGGGGTACCGCCCGGAGCCGGGTGTCTCGCTGTACGCCGGTCCGCTGTTCGCGGACGCGGTCGCGGGCGGGCTGGGGCTCGGGCTGCTGGAGGCGCCGGAGGACTGGCTGGCCCGGCTGCCGTACGAACTCACCCTGCGGGACGTGGAGTTCACCACGATCGCGGAGGCGTGGCGGCTGCGGCGCCCGGCGTTCGTGAAGCCGCCGAACGACAAGAGCTTCCCGGCCCGGGTCTACCCCGACGGCGGTGGGCTGCCGGGACCGGACGCGGTCGGGGGCACGGAACCGGTGCTGGTCAGCGACATCGTGGCGTTCGCCGTGGAGTACCGGCTGTTCCTGCTGGACGGCGAGGTGCGCACGGGCAGCCGGTACGCGACCCGGGGTGCCCTGGACGTGGTCCCGCTGGCGGAGGACCCGCGCCGCGCGGAGGTGCTGGCGTTCGCCGGGCGGATCACGGAGACGGCGGGGTCCGGGGCGGCGGGGGCAGCGCTGCCCAGCGCGATCGTGGTGGACGTGGGCCTGATCGACGGGACGGGCTGGGCGGTGGTGGAGGCCAACGCCGCCTGGGCCAGCGGGCATTACGCGTGCGACGCGGACGCCGCGCTGGACGTGGTGCTGCGGGCGGCCCGCCCCGAGGGGGAGTTCGGGGCGGCCGACCACCGTTTCCTGCGTCCGGTCCCGGACGTCGTACGCGACTGAGCGCTGCCGGGACGGCGGTCAGCAGCCGCAGTTCTCCGCGTCGACCGGGGCGGTGAGCGGGTCGGCGTCGCGGTGCCCCCGGCCCTCCCAGGTCTCGTACGCGAAGCCCTCGCGCACCCAGTACTCGAAGCCGCCGAGCATCTCCTTGACCTGGTAGCCGAGTTCGGCGAGCGCGAGGGCGGCCCGGGTGGCGCCGTTGCAGCCGGGGCCCCAGCAGTACGTCACCACGGGCACGTTCCGGTCGAGGAGGTGCCCGGCCTGTTCGGCGATGAGGGCGGTGGGCAGGTGGACGGCGCCGGGGATGTGGCCCTGGTCCCAGGCCTCCGTGGAGCGGGAGTCCAGGACGACGAACCCGGGGTCGCCCCCGGCGGCGAGCACGGCGGCCACGTCGGAGACGTCGGCGTGGAAGACGAGGCTCGCCCGGAAGTGGGCGGCTGCTTCGGCCGGGGCGGCGGGGGCGACGCGCAGGACGGGGTTCACGGGGCTGGTGGTGACGGTCATCGCAGGGCCTCTCTGTGGCGGGTTCCCGATGACGTGGCGGGTTCCCGATGACCTGAAATCTACGGCCTATGATCATCTTCCTGAAGGGGGAATCCCCGGCGTGCATGCCATGCCGCCGGGAAATCCCCCGTCTTCCGTGAGCGCGACCCGGCATTCCCCGGGCGGTGCGGTCAGTGCCCGGGGGAGGCGGCGCGGCCCCGCTGCCGCACCTGCGAACCGGACCTCCCCTTCACGACCTCCAGCTGCGCGTGGACGCGTCGGCGCAGGTCGGCGACATGGCTGACGATGCCGACGCTGCGGTCGCGTTCCCGCAGGGAGTCCAGGACGTCGAGGACCTCGTCGAGGGTCTGGTCGTCGAGGCTGCCGAAGCCCTCGTCGATGAAGAGGGTGTCCAGCCGGACCCCGCCCGCCTCGTCGGTCACCACGTCGGCGAGGCCGAGCGCGAGGGCCAGCGAGGCGAAGAAGGTCTCGCCGCCGGAGAGCGTGGCGGTGTCCCGCTCCCGGCCGGTCCAGGCGTCGACGACATGCAGGCCGAGCCCGCTGCGGCCGCGTCCGGCCCGGTCGTCGGAGTGGACGAGGGTGTAGCGCCCGGCGGACATCTGGCGCAGCCGCGCGGTCGCGGCGGCGGCCACCTGTTCCAGCCGGGCCGCGAGGACGTACGCCTCCAGCCGCATCTTGCGTTCGTTGTCGGCCGAGGTGCCCGCGGTCAGGCCGGCCATGCGGGCCACCCGGTCGTACTCCTCGCGCAGCGGCGCGAGCCTCCGTACCGCCTCGGCCGAACGGGCCGAGAGCCGGTCCAGTTCCGTGCAGCGCCGGGCCGCCGCGTCACGCGCGGAGGCTGCGTCGCGCAGCCGGCGGGCCGCGGTGGCCGCCATGTCCTGCGCGGCAGCCAGGTCGGCGGGCTGTCGCTGGGCGGCGGCCGCGGTGTCGGTCTCGGCGAGGACCGCGCGGACCGCGGCCTCCTCGGACTGCCAGGCGTCCAGCCGCCGTTGCAGCTCGCGGTGGGCACCGTCGTCGAGCAGGGCGTCGGCGGCGGCCTGCGGGGTGTCGAATCCGGCCCGGAACGCGGCGTCGGCGAGCCGGGCGTCGGCGTCCTTGAGCCGCTGGGCGGTGTCCTCGGCGGCCCGCGCGGCGTCCGCGGCCCCGGTGAGCAGCGTGGCCCGCCGCTCCAGCTCGGCGGCACGGGCGGCCACCGTGCCGGCCGGGCCCCGCGCCTGCGCCAACTCCACTTCCAGCGAGGCGCGTTCGCTGTCCAGGGCGTCCCGGCGGGCGACCCGGGCGGCGGCGCGTACGGCGGCCTCCTGCTGGGCGGAGACCCTCCGGTCGCGTTCCCGCTCGGCCTGCCGCAGCCGCTCCTGCGCGGTGTGCAGCGCCGAGGCGCCGCTCCGGGCCCGGGTGTACTCCCGCTCCACCTCGTCGGCGAGGGCGGCGAGTTGGGCGGTGGGCGCGTCACCGGCCTCGCCTTCGGCGGCGGCCAGCTCCCGCTGGAGCAGTCCGAGGCGCTGTTCGGCCTCGGCCCGTTCCTCGTCGGCCCGCTGGACCACGGCCAGCGCGCGGTCCTCGGTCTCCCGGCCGACGTGCCCGGCGTCCTTGCGCGCGGGGGCCGGATGGTCGACGGCGCCGCACACCGCGCACGGTTCGCCGGCGCTGAGCCTTGCGGCGAGTTCGGCGGCGATGCCGTTCAGCCGCCGTTCCTTGACGTCCAGCCAAGCGGCGCGCGCCTGTTGGGCCGCCTCGGTCGCGGCCAGCACATCGCGGTGCGCCTCGTCCGTCTCCCGCGCGAGCCGGTCCCGTTGGCGGGCGGCGGCGAGGCGCTTGCGGGCGGGTTCCCGCTGCACCGCGAGGCGTTCGGCCCGGGTGGCGGCCTCCTGGGCGGCCTCCACGGCGCCCAGCAGGCCGGTACGGGTCTCCTCCCACCCGGCCAGCCAGGTCTCCGCCTCCTGGAGGACGTCCGCGTCGGCCCGCTCCTGGCGGTCCAACCCGCCGCGTTCCGCGAGGAGTTCGGTCAGCCGTCGCTCGGCCCGGCGGGCCGACTCCAGACCGCCCAGCTCCTCGGCCGCGCGCCGGGCGGCGGCGGCGAGTCCGGCGCCGCCCGCGTCGGCGAGCCCGCCGGGGTGTCCGCCGTCGACGGCCGTGCGCACCAGCTCCCGCGCGCGGTCCTCCGTCCGGGCCGCCCTGTGGTGGTCCGACTCGGCGGACTCCCGCAGCTCCAGTGCGGGTGCGACCGCGTCGGCCTTGCGGCCCCGCTCCATCCGGTCCCGGTCCTCGCGGTGCGCTTCGGCGCGCTCCTCCAGCCGCCCGGCCCGCTCCCGCGCCTCGGCGAACCGCCGCTGCAACCGGTGCAGTTCGCGTACGTCCGTCAGCGCGCGCTCGGCGCCCGCCTGGGCGGACTCGGCGGCGGAGAGCCGGCAGTGGGCGATGGTCAGCTGCTCACGGGCGGTGCTGCGGGCCACGGCGGCGGCGGTGACGACGGCCTCCGCGAGACCCGGCTCGCCCGGCTGGAGCTCCGGCAGCTCCATGGCTCCCCCGGCGGCCTGCTGCATCCGGTGGGCGTCGGCGACCAGCCCGGCGTCGCCCTCCCGTACGCGCGCCTCCGCCTCCCGGCGCCGCTCGGCGAGCCGTTTCTCCACCTCGGCGAACCGGCGGGTGTCGAAGAGCCGGCCCAGCAGCCGCCCGCGCGCCTCGGCGTCGGCGCGCAGGAAGCGCGCGAAGTCGCCCTGGGGCAGCAGCACGACCTGGCAGAACTGCTCCCGGCTCATGCCGAGCAGCTGGGTGATCTCCTCGCCGATCTCCTGGTGGGAGCGGCTGAGGTCCTTCCAGACGGCGCCGACGGGGTCGTACTCGCGCAGCCAGGTCTGGGCCTTCTCGACGGTCGTGCCGGTGCCGCGTTTCTTGGCGCGCTCATGGGGCGGTTGCCGGGTGATCTCCAACCGGCGTCCGGCGACGCTGAGTTCGAGGGTGACCTCGGTGCGGGTGCCGGGCGCGGCATGGTCGCTGCGCAGGGTGAGGCCCTGGCCCTGGACGGACTGGCGGGCGCCCGGGACGGAGCCGTAGAGCGCGTAACAGACGGCGTCGAGGACGGAGGTCTTGCCCGCGCCGGTCGGCCCGTGCAGCAGGAAGAGCCCGGCGGCGGACAGATCGTCGAAGTCGACGCTCTGGGCGTCGCCGAAGGGCCCGAAGGCCGTCAGATCGAGCCGGTGCAGCCTCACCGCGCCACCTCCCGTACGACGTCGTCCGTGCGGACCGCGTCGAAGGCGTCCCGCAGCACACCCCGTTCCCGGGCGTCGGGTCCCGCGCCGCGCACATGGGCGACGAAGTCCTCGGCGATCTCCTGGTCGCTGCGGCCGGCGAGGCGGCGGGCGTAGGACGCGTCCGGGTCGTCCGGGGCCCGCTCGGGGGCGAAGACCAGGCTGAGGGTGTGCGGGAACCGCTCGGTGAGGCGGGCCATGGGCTCGGCGGGGCGGACGGTGTCGGTGAGCGTCGCCTCCACCCATGCCTCCTCGTGCGGGGCGAGCGCGGGGTCGGCGAGCAGTTCCTCCAGGGTGCCGGAGATCCGGGCCAGCGCGCGCGGCACCGGGCAGTCGATCCGCTCGGCGCTGAGGGCGCCGGCCGCGTCGAGGTCGACCAGCCACATGGTCTTGCGGTGGTCGGTCTCGGAGAAGGAGTACGGCAGCGGGGAGCCGGAGTAGCGGACGCGCTCGGTGAGGGTCTGGGAGCCGTGCAGATGCCCGAGGGCCACGTAGTCGACGCCGTCGAAGACCCCTGCGGGCACGGAGGCGACCCCGCCGACGGTGATGTCGCGTTCGCTGTCGCTGGGTTCGCCGCCGGTGACGAAGGCATGCGCGAGGACGACGGACCGGGTGCCGGGCGCGCGGGTCGCGAGGTCGGCGCGGACCCGGTCCATGGCGGCGGCGAGCACGCTCTCGTGCCCGGCCTTCTCCACCCCGAACTCGTCCTTCACCAGGGCGGGTTCGAGGTAGGGCAGGCCGTAGAAGGCGACATCGCCGTGGGCGTCGGCGAGCACCACGGGGGTGCCGGCGGCCGAGGGGTCGGTGCGCAGATGGACGCCCGCCCGGCCGATCAGCGCGGCCCCCACGCCGAGCCGGCGGGCCGAGTCGTGGTTGCCGGAGATCATCACGGTCGGCACCCCGAGGTCCGCGAGCCGGTGCAGGGCCTCGTCGAACAGCTCGACCGCGGCGAGCGGCGGTACCGCGCGGTCGTACACGTCCCCCGACACGAGCACCGCGTCGACCTCGCGCTCGCGCACGGTCGCGACGAGTGAGGCGATGAACGCGGACTGCGCCGGAAGCATGTTCACGCGGTGGAACGACCGGCCGAGGTGCCAGTCGGACGTGTGCAGCAATCTCAAGAAACCGCTCCGACGTACAGAAACCGACCGTGAACACCGACCACGCTAACGCCTTCGGCACCCGACCCCTCACCGGCCGTTGCTTTTTGTCCGTATACGACAGCCAATCACCGGAAACATCACGGATCTGGCGATGTCGCGGCGCGGTGGACGGCAAATCCGTTGGACAACTCCCCTGCCCCTGGCGATCGTTGACGGAATGGATCAGGAGCAGATCTGGGACGCGGACGCCGCCCGACGCTACGACACCCCCGGTACGGGGATGTTCGCGCCCGAGGTGCTCGGGCCCACCGTGGACCGGCTGGCCGCGCTCGCGGACGGCGGGGCGGCGCTGGAGTTCGCGATCGGCACCGGGCGGGTGGCCGTACCCCTCGCCGCCCGCGGTGTACCCGTGGCCGGCATCGAGCTGTCCCGTCCGATGATCGGGCAGCTGCGGACGAAGGCGGACGAAACGGCGATCCCCGTGGTCGTCGGCGACATGGCGACCGCCCGCGCGCCGGGCACGTACACGCTCGTCTACCTGGTCTTCAACACCATCTCGAATCTGCTCACCCAGGCCGAGCAGGTCGCGTGCTTCCGCAACGCCGCCCGGCATCTGGCGCCCGGCGGACGGTTCGTGATCGAACTGTGGGTGCCCGAGCTGCGCAAGCTGCCCCCGGGGGCACCGGCGACCGTCTGGCACTCCGAGCCCGGGTACGTCGGCCTGGACACCTACGACGTCCTGCGCCAGCACGTCGTCTCGCACCACTTCCGGTTCGACGAGGAGGGCCGCGAGGCCCGCCTGGACCGCTCCCCGCACCGCTACATCTGGCCCGCCGAGCTCGACCTCATGGCCGAGCTGGCCGGATTCGAGCGGGAGAGCCGGCACGCGGACTGGTCGGGGGCCGAGTTCACCGCCGCGTCGGGGTCCCATGTGTCGGTGTACCGGCTGCCGGAGTAGTCAGGGCCGTCAGGCGTCCCCGTACGCCTCGCCGCCCAGCTCCAGCAGAGCCGTGCCCGAGGTGGCGTCCGCGAGCCAGGCGCGGAAGGCGTCCACATCGGCGTCCGGGAGGCCGATCTCCAGGGTGACCGCCTCGCCGTAGCGGACGTCCCGGACCTCGCGGCCGGTGGCCCGCAGATCGTTCTGGACCTTGCCGGCGCGCTGGTGGTCGACGGTGACGGTGGCGAGGCGGAAACGGCGGCGGGTGAGGGTGCCGAGGGTGTCGAGCGCCTCGCCGACCGCGCCGCCGTAGGCCCGGATCAGTCCGCCGGCGCCGAGCTTGACGCCGCCGTAGTAGCGGGTGACGACGGCGACGACGTACCGCATGTCGCGGCGCAGCAGCATCTGGAGCATCGGGACGCCCGCGGTGCCGCCGGGTTCGCCGTCGTCGCTGGCCTTCTGGACGGCGGCGTCGGCGCCGATGACGTACGCCCAGCAGTTGTGGGTGGCGTCGGCGTGCTCCTTGCGCACGGACGCGATGAACGCCTGCGCCTCCTGCTCGGTCGCCGCCGGGGCGAGGGCGCACAGGAAGCGGGAGCGGTTGACCTCGGTCTCGTGCACGCCCTCGCGGGCCACCGTGCGGTACTCGTCCTGCATCCGGCCACCCTATGCGCCGGCCCGGCCCGCGCTCAGCCGGCCTTCTTCTTCCCCCGGGGCACGATCATCGAGGTCAGCAGCGCGGTGCCGGGGCGCAGGGCGCGCCAGTCGGGTCCGTGCCAGGCCAGTACGGCGATCGCCGAGGTGGGGAACTTCAGCCGCACCTCGTCCAGCGCGTGGTCGAGGTCGTCCCCGGCGAGCTCCAGGACCAGCTCCTCCAGGCCCGGGTTGTGGGCGACGAGCAGCAGCGTCCCGATCCCGGCGGGCGTCTCCCGTACGACATCCAGCAGCTCCGGCACCTCGGCCGCGTACAGGCGCGGGTCGTGGCGGACCGGGGGCGGGGCGTCCCACTCGGCGGCGGCGAGCTGCCAGGTCTGGCGGGCGCGTACGGCGGTGGAGACCAGCGCGAGGTCGGGGACACAGCCGGCCCCGGCGAGGGCGCGGCCCGCGGCGGGGGCGTCGCGGCGACCACGGGCCGCGAGGGGCCGCTCGTGGTCGGGGACGCCGTCCGGCCAGTCCGACTTGGCGTGCCGCAGCACCACCAGCCTGCGCGGTGGTCCGTCCTGTGCGCTCATGGCGAGGCTCCCAGATCGCGGGTGAGGTCGAGGCCGAGGAGGCGGTCGGCGTAGGCGTACGTCTCGAAACGGGCGCCGTGCGGCAGCTCCGGCCCGGCGTCCTCCACCCACCGCAGCACCGTCAGCACCTCGGGTACGTCCAGGTCGTCCTCCCAGGCGGTACGGAGCCGTCCGCGCACCGCGTCCGGGACGGGCCGCGAGGGCCGCCTCGCCCAGTCGGCGACGGCTCTCCGCCAGCGTACGAGGGTCTCGCCGGCCTCGCCCAGCGCCGCCGCGTCCAGCCGGACGGGCTCGGTGCGGGGCCGGGACAGCAGCGCGAGACGCAGCACGGCGGGATCGTCCGGGACCGCGCCCTCGACCCCGGCCACCGCGATCCGCACCCCGTCGGGCGCCGGACCGCCCTCCCCCACCACGTGCAGGATCTGGGCCTCCCCCACCCCGGCGCCCAGGCCCTGGCCGTCCTCGAAGGGGTGCATGCCGAGCGCGGCGGCGCCGGACCGCAGCTCCGCCTGCTGGCGCTCGCCGGTGAGCAGCGCCCACACGGGCGTCCCGCCGAGCTCCAGCGCCCGCACCAGCACATCGGCGGTGAGCAGGACCCGCAGCGACCCCGCCCCGTACCCGGAGGCATGCGCCTGGACCCGGGTCAGACCACGGCGGACGGGAGCGGCGACGACGGCTTCGCCGGTTCGGGCGTCGGTGATGCACAGCACGAGGCGAGCCTAGGGCGACGGTCGGGGATTCGCAGGCAGGGGGGTGGAATCAGGGGTACCCGTGGCGCGTTGGAGTGCCTGACAGGTATGGTGCGCGACCCCATGGGAGGCCGACGGTGTACGGCGACGAGGCGACGATCCGGAAGATTCTCACCGGGCTCGGTGACACCTGGGCGGTGGTGGGGCTGTCGACGAACCGGCGGCGCGCGGCGTACGGCGTCGCGGAAGTGCTCCAGCGTTACGGCAAGCGGGTCGTGCCGGTCCATCCGAAGGCGGAGACGGTCCACGGCGAGCAGGGCTACGCCTCCCTCGCGGACATCCCCTTCCCGGTGGACGTCGTGGACGTGTTCGTCAACAGTGAGCTCGCCGGTGCCGTCGCGGACGAGGCGGTCGCGAAGGGCGCGCAGGCGGTGTGGTTCCAGCTGGACGTCGTCGACGAGGCGGCGTACGAGCGGGCGCGTGCGGCGGGTCTGGAGATGGTCATGGACCGCTGCCCGGCGATCGAGATCCCGCGGCTCGGCTGACGCCCGACCGGTCGGCCCCGGTCCCACAGGTTCCCCGGGCATGCTGGGCGCTCGTATGTCCGAGAACGAGAACCCGAGCGGGACCGAAGAGGCCGCCGCCGCGCCCGCCCGCTGCTGCATGCCCTCCGCGGGCGGCCACGCCGGGCCCGCGCGTCCGCTGCCGCCGCCGTCGGCCCGGGCCGACACGGACGCCATGGTGGAGCTGCCCGGCGGTGAGTTCCTGATGGGCGCGGAGGACGCGGAGGGGTTTCCGGCGGACGGGGAGGGGCCGGTACGGGCCGTCCGGGTGGCGTCCTTCCGGATCGACGCGTACGCCGTCAGCAACGACCGGTTCGCCGCGTTCGTCGCGGACACCGGGCATGTGACGGACGCCGAGCGGCTGGGCTGGTCGTACGTGTTCGCCGGATTCCTGCCGGGCGTGCTGCGCCGCGAGTCGCCGCGCCCCGAGCGGACCCCGTGGTGGTGCGCGGTCGCGGGGACGGCCTGGAACCGGCCGGAGGGGCCCGGCAGCTCGCTCCGGGAGCGCGGGGACCATCCCGTCGTCCATGTGTCCTGGTTCGACGCGGCCGCGTACGCCGCGTGGGCCGGGCGGCGGCTGCCCACCGAGGCCGAGTGGGAGTACGCGGCCCGGGGCGGGCTGGAGCGCAGGCGCTACCCGTGGGGCGACGAGCTGGATCCCGGCGGCGAGTTCCGCTGCAACATCTGGCGGGGCACCTTCCCGACGCGGAACACCGCCGCCGACGGGTACAGGGGGACCGCGCCCGTAGACGCGTTCGCACCCAACGGCTTCGGGCTGTACAACGTGTCCGGGAACGTCTGGGAGTGGTGTGCGGACGCGTGGTCCGCGGGCGGCGCGGAGAAGGTGATCCGGGGCGGCTCGCACCTGTGCCACGCCTCCTACTGCAATCGCTACCGCGTGGCGGCCCGCAGCGCCAACACCCCCGACAGCTCCAGCGGGCACGCCGGTTTCCGCTGTGCCCAGGACGTGCCGGAAGAGCGGCGGACCGGTCGATAATGGCGGGGTGACCACCAACTCCCCCTCTTTCCAGCGCACTCGGGTCGTCATCGTCGGGGCGGGCCCCGCCGGCCTCACGGTCGGAAACATTCTGCGGGCGGCGTCCGTCGACTGCGTCGTCCTGGAGACGGAGAGCCGTGCGTTCATCGAGCAGCGGCCGCGGGCCGGCGTCATCGAGGAGTGGGCCGTCAACGGACTGCGCCGACGGGGCCTCGCCGACTTCCTGCTGGCGCGGGCCGAGCGCCACAGCGCCTGCGAGTTCCGCTTCGGGGGCGAGCGGTACCGCTTCTCCTACGGCGAGCTGACGGGCCACCACCACTGGGTGTACCCGCAGCCGTTGCTGGTGACCGACCTGGTCCGCGAGTACGTGGACGTACGGGGCGGGGACGCCCGGTTCTCGGTGCGCGACGTCGAGCTGCGCGACCTGGACAGCGGGCACCCGTCGGTGTCCTACACCTGCGGGGAGAGCGGTGAACGGCGGATGCTCGCCTGCGAGTTCGTGGTCGGCGCCGACGGAGCGCGCGGGGTCAGCAGGGCCGCGATGCCGCCGGGGCACGCCCGGACCGCCCGGCACGACTACGGCGTCGCCTGGCTGGCGCTGCTCGCCGAGGCGCCGCCGTCCTCCGACTGCGTGCTGTTCGGGGTGCACGAGAACGGGTTCGCCGGGCACATGGCCCGCAGCCCCGAGGTGACCCGCTACTACCTCCAGTGCCCGCCCGGCGACGACCCGGAGAACTGGCCCGACGACCGGATCTGGTCCGAGCTGCACGTCCGGCTCGCGGGCGGCGCGGGCGCCCAGGCGCTCACCGAGGGCCCGTTGACCGAGAAACGCGTGCTCGCGATGCACGACTACGTGGTCGAGCCGATGACGTACGGGCGGCTCTTCCTGGCCGGCGACGCGGCCCATCTGGTCGCGCCGATCGCCGCGAAGGGCATGAACCTCGCGCTGCACGACGCGTTCCTGCTCGGCGACGCGCTGGTGGCGTATCTCGACGGCGACGACGGCGAGGGCCTGGACGGCTACTCGGAGGCGTGTCTGCGGCGGGTGTGGGACTACCAGGAGTTCTCGCAGTGGCTGTCGGAGGTGTACCACGGGACGGCCGCCAAGGATCCCTTCCGGGCGGGCACGACCTTCGCCCGGCTGCGGCGCCTCTTCACCTCGCCGGCGGCGGCCGCGGCCTTCGCCGAGCAGTACCTCGGAACCGCCGAGCACTACTGACCGCGCTCCTGCGCTGGGGCCTGTCGTTTGGATCAGGTCGCAGGGAATCAACCGGACTGTTCGGCCCCCGCGTCTGCGGCATGATCCAGACGACAGGCCCTAGTCGTGCACCGGGGTGTCCCCGAGGCGGTGGTCGGCCACGTTCAGGGCCTCGGCCACCAGCCGGCGCAGATGGCCGTCGGAGAGGGAGTAGATCACCCGGCGGCCCTCCTTGCGGGTGTGCACGAGCCCGGCCAGCCGCAGCCGGGCCAGATGCTGGCTGACCGCCGGCCGGGCCGCCCCGCACACCTCCGTCAGCGTGGTCACATCGGCCTCGCCCGAGGTCAGCGCGTGCAGCAGGGTGAGCCGGGTGCGGTCGCCGAGCAGGGCGAGCAGCTCGGCGGCGAGCGCCAGCTGCTCCTCGCCGGGGGTGCGCGGATGCGCATGGTGCGCAGGTGATAGGTGCATGCGTGCGCTCATACGCACATAATGGCGGGGTGGGCGCAGGCGCGTCCACCCCGGCGCAGCGGAAGGGACCGACGTGAGCGAGCGGCACGACCACGGGCACGAGCACCACCACGGACACGCGCACGAGCATCCGCACCGGCACGCCCCCGCGGCATCCTCGCTGCGCCACCGGCTCTCCCACCTCCTCACCCCGCACTCCCACGAGAGCGCCGACAAGCTCGACGCGGCCCTGGAGTCCTCGGCCCGGGGCCTGCGCGCGCTGTGGGTCTCGCTGGCGGTGCTGGGCGTCACGGCGGCCGTCCAGGCGATCGTGGTGGTGCTCTCGGGGTCGGTGGCGCTGCTCGGCGACACGGTGCACAACGCGGCGGACGCGCTGACCGCCGTACCGCTGGGCATCGCGTTCGTGGTGGGCCGGCGGGCGGCCACCCGCCGCTTCACCTACGGCTACGGACGCGCGGAGGACCTGGCGGGCCTCGCGATCGTGCTGACCATCGCCGCGTCGGCGGTCTTCGCCGGGTGGACGGCGGTCGAGCGGCTGCTGGACCCCCGGCCGGTCGAGCACGTCGGCGCGGTCGCGCTCGCGGCGCTGGCCGGGTTCGCGGGCAACGAGTGGGTGGCCCGGTACCGCATCCGCGTCGGCCGCTCGATCGGCTCGGCGGCGCTGGTGGCCGACGGGCTGCACGCGCGCACGGACGGCTTCACCTCACTGGCCGTGCTGCTCGGCGCGGGCGGTTCGGCGCTGGGGTGGCAGCTCGCCGACCCGCTGGTGGGGCTGGCGATCACGGCGGCGATCGCGCTGGTGCTGCGGGACGCGGCGCGGGAGGTGTTCCGGCGGGTCCTGGACGCGGTCGACCCGGCGCTGGTCGACCGGGCCGAGCGGGCCCTGCTGGAGGTCGAAGGGGTGCGCGGGGTGGGCGAGTTGCGGCTGCGCTGGATCGGTCACCGGCTGCGCGCCGAGGTCGCGGTCGTCGTGGACGGCGAGGCGACCGTACGCCGGGCGCACACGATCGCCGTACAGGCGGAGCACGCGCTGCTGCACGCCGTCCCCCGGCTCACCGCGGCCCTGGTCCACGCGGATCCGACACCGGCACCGGGCGAGACCGACCCACACCTGACCCTCGCCCACCACACGGCGACCTGAGGCCCGCCGGACACCGAGCCCGACCGGCACCACCCCACCCACCGGCCCGACCCCCGCACCCGTCCCGGGCGGGCCGATCCCCATCCGCCCCTCACCACCACACGGCAGCCCAAGAACCCACCACACGGCAGCCCGAGGCCCGTCAGACGCCGAGCCCGACCGGCACCACCCCACCCACCGGCCGGACCCCCGCACCCGTCCCGGGCGGGCCGATCCCCATCCGCCCCTCACCACCACACGGCAGCCCAAGAACCCACCACACGGCAACCCGAGGACCGTCAGACGCCGAGCCCGTCCAGGACCACCGCACCCGGCAGTACGGATCCCGCACCCGTCCCGGGCGGGACCGAACCCA
>NZ_JBEXXK010000024.1:0-121848 GCF_040630405.1 Streptomyces sp. NPDC005811 | reverse complement strand
CATCTGACCCTCGCCCGCCACACGGCAACCCGAGGACCGCCACCCGCCGAGCCCGTCCAGCACCACCGCACCCGTCCCGGGCGGGACCGATCCCCATCTGACCCTCGCCCGCCACACGGCAACCCGAGGACCGCCACCCGCCGAGCCCGTCCAGCACCACCGCACCCGTCCCGGGCGGGACCGATCCCCGTCTGACTCTCGCCCACCGCACGGCAGCCCCAGGACCCTCAGACGCCGAGCCCGTCCAGGACCACCGCGCCCGGCAGTTCGGCGAAGGCCTTGCCCGGGACGAGGAGCTTGCCGCGGCGGCGTCCGCTGCCCACCAGTACCCATGGCAGGTCGACGACGGCGGAGTCCACCAGGACCGGCCAGGCGGCGGGGAGCCCGATCGGGGTGATCCCGCCGTACTCCATGCCGGTCTCCCCCACCGCCGTGTCCATCGCCGCGAAGGACGCCTTGCGGGCGCCCAGCTGCCGGCGGACCACGCCGTTGACGTCGACGCGGGTGGTGGACAGCACGACACACGCGGCGAGGGTGGTGTCCCCGCCCCGCTTGCCGGCGACGACGACGCAGTTCGCGGACTTCTCCAGCAGGTCCCGGCCGTAGTGCTCGACGAAGACGGCCGTGTCGGCCCACTGCGGGTCGGTGTCGACGTAGAGGACCTGGTCGGCGGGCACGCTGCCGCCCCAGTGGCGTACGGCGTCGGCGACCGGGCCGGTCAGCTCGTCGAGGCAGTCGGGGGCGGGGGTGGCGGTGTCGAAGTCTCCGATGGGTGCGCGCATGCCCGCACGCTAACAAGATCGGCCCGCCCCGGGCGCCGGCGTCTCAGCGCACGGGCGGGACCGAGACGGCCAGCACCCACTCCGCCGGGACGTCCCCCCGATTGCCGTAGGTGTGCGGGGCGTTGGCCTCGAAGGTGACGCTCGCGCCGGCCGGGACGCGGTAGTCCTCGCCCGCGACGGTGAGGGTCAGCTCGCCCGCGACGACGTGGATGATCTCGAAGGTGCCCACGGGGTGCGGGTCCGAGGAACTGCCCTCGCCCGGCATCAGCCGCCAGTCCCACATCTCCAGCGGGCCGGGCGCCTCGGTGCCGGCGAGCAGTCTGCTGTAACTGCCCGCCTCGGTGTGCCACAGCCGGACCACCTGGTCGGACGGGACGACCCGCACCCGCGGTCCCTGCGCGTAGTCGAGCAGGGTGGTCACGCTGATGCCGAGCGCGTCACCGATCTTGACGACCGTCCCGATGCTCGGGTTGGTGCGGGCCTGCTCGATCTGGATGAGCATGCCCCGGCTGACCCCCGCGCGGGCCGCGAGCACGTCCAGCGTGAAGCCGCGCACCGCGCGCCAGTGCTTGACGTTGCGCGCCAGGGACTGGGTCAGCAGGTCGAGATCCGCCACATTCCGTCCAATATCCCGAGGTCCAGTAGTGCCGAAGTCCGGCAATGCAGAAGTCCAGCAATACAGAAGTCTAATATCTTGAATGACAGAGTTCACCGCGTTGCACTACGGTGGGTGCACCCGATGGTGCACCGAACTGTACTGCGAGGAACCGTGACCGCACTCTTCGCCCTGGCCACCAGCCTGCTGTGGGGTCTGGCCGACTTCGGCGGCGGGCTGCTGACCCGCCGGGCCCCGGCGCTCACCGTCGTCATGGTGTCCCAGTCGATCGCGACCGTCGTCCTCGGCGCGATCGTGATCGCCACCGGCGGCTGGAGCGAGGCCGGCCCCCGGCTCTGGTTCGCGGTCGCCGCGGGACTCGTGGGCCCGGTGGCCCTCCTCTCCTTCTACCAGGCCCTGGCCCTCGGCCCGATGGGCGTGGTCTCCCCGCTGGCCACCCTGAGCGTGGTCGTCCCCGTCTCGGTCGGCCTGTTCCTCGGCGAACGCCCCGGCCTCCTGCAGATCGCCGGCATCGCGGTCGCCGTCCTGGGCGTGGTCCTGGCGGGCGGTCCGCAGCTGCGCGGCGCCCCGGTGCAACGGCGGGCCGTCCTGCTCACCCTGGTCGCGGCGCTCGGCTTCGGCACCGTGTTCGTACTGATCACCGAGGCCTCGACGACCCCCACCGGCCTGTTCCTCGCCCTGTTCGTGCAACGCCTGACCAATGTGGCGGCGGGCGGCGTCGCCCTGTACGCCGCCGTCCGGCGCGGTGCCCCCGCGCTCCCCGAGGGCGGACTGCGGCTCTCCGCGCTGCCGGTGTACGGCTTCGTCGGGCTCGCCGACGTCGCCGCCAACGGCACCTACGCGGTCGCCGCCCAGCACGGCCCGGTCACGGTCGCCGCCGTGCTCGCCTCGCTCTACCCCGTGGTCACGGCCCTCGCCGCCCGTGGCTTCCTGCGCGAGCGGCTGCGCGCGGTGCAGGCGGCCGGAGCGGGACTGGCCCTCCTCGGCACCCTGCTGCTGGCGACCGGCTGAGTCAGCCCCCGGGCTCCAGCCGTGCGAGCCGCTCCACCGTCTCCTCGTCCAG
Source organism: Streptomyces sp. NPDC005811 (assembly GCF_040630405.1). Taxonomy (NCBI): domain Bacteria; kingdom Bacillati; phylum Actinomycetota; class Actinomycetes; order Kitasatosporales; family Streptomycetaceae; genus Streptomyces; species Streptomyces sp. NPDC005811. The sequence continues at coordinate 119,387 of NZ_JBEXXK010000024.1, read as the reverse complement.
TTCGGACAGCGCGACCAGCTGGTCCGAGGTGACCCCGTCCGGGATCGGGACCGGCGCGGGCGTCCGCAGCGGCGGCTGCCAGCCCTCGGCGGGAGTCCAGCGTCGTACGACCTTGGCGGGCGCGCCCGCGACGACGGCGTGGTCGGGCACGGTCCCGCGCACCACGGCCCCCGCCGCGACGACGACGTTCCGCCCGATCTTCGCCCCCGGCAGGATCACCGCGCCGGTGCCGATCCAGCAGCCGGGCCCGATCCGCACCGGCTCCATGCGCGGCCACTGCTTGCCGATGGGCTCGTGCGGGTCGTCGTAGGAGTGATTGGTGGACGTCACATAGACGTACGGTCCGAAGTAGCAGTCGCTGCCGATGGTGACCGTCGTGTCGGCGATGACGTGGCTGCCGCGGCCGAGGACGACACCGTCGCCGATGCGCAGGATCGGATCGGGCCCGAGGTCGAGGTCGGGCATCAGACCGGCCGTCAGGGTGACCTGCTCGCCGACGATGCAGTGCGATCCGATGTGGATCCAGGGTTCGCCGAAGACCGTGCCGAGCGGGAAGGCGAGCCGGGTCGCCGGGCCGATCGAGCCGAAGCGCAGCCGGCCGGGCCGCTCGGCGGTCACGGAGCCGGTGCGCTGCACCCACGCCCAGCCCGCGTGGACGACGCGCTGCGCGAGGCGGCCCCGCCAGGATGAGAACGTGTTCTTGCGCTTCGGCACCCGCTCACCGTACTCACCGGTCACCTCCGGGATACGGCCCCGGGCCTGTGATCTTCGCCCCACCGGCTGGCGTACGGTACGACGGGCACGAGGCCATGAAGCCACCAGGAGAGGGTGAGACCGTGACGACGCACAAGGCGCTGATCGTGGGTATCGGAGGCAGGGAACCGAAGATCGACGCGGAGGCGTTCGTCGCGCCGACGGCCTCGGTCGTCGGGGACGTGACGCTGGAGGCGGGGGCGAGCGTCTGGTACGGCGCGGTCGTGCGCGGGGACGTCGAGCGGATCACCGTCCGCCGTGACGCCAACATCCAGGACAACGTGACCCTGCACGCGGACCCCGGCTTCCCGGTGACGGTCGGCGAGCGGGTCTCCGTCGGCCACAACGCGGTCGTCCACGGCGCGACCGTCGGCGACGACTGCCTGATCGGCATGGGCGCGACGGTCCTCAACGGGGCGGTGATCGGCGCGGGTTCGCTGGTCGCGGCCCAGGCCCTGGTCCCGCAGGGGATGGAGGTACCGCCGGGCTCCCTGGTGGCGGGCGTCCCGGCGAAGGTCAAGCGGGAGCTGACGGAGGAGGAGCGGCAGGGCGTCACGCTCAACGGCACCCTCTACGCGGACCTGGCCAAGGCCCACAAGGAGGTCCATGAGTGAGGGATGCGGCCGGGGCGCGCGGCTCAGTCCCCGGCCGGTACCGGTTCCGCCTCCTGCTCTGCCGCCGCCTGTGCCTTCTTGGCCTTGCGCTTGATGACGAGGAACGACGTCAGCCCGATCAGCACGGCCGCCACCAGGCCCAGGTACGAGAACCTCTTCAGCCAGGACTCCGCGACCACGCCCACGTAGTAGATGACGGCCGTGGTCCCGCCCGCCCAGATGATCCCGCCCAGCACATTGGCGATGAGGAACTTCCAGTACGGCATGTGCAGCACGCCCGCGAGCGGCCCGGCGAAGATCCGCAGCAGGGCGATGAAGCGGCCGAAGAACACGGCCCACATGCCCCACTTCTCGAAGGACCGCTCGGCCGTGGCGATGTGCCCCTCGCCGAAGTGCTTGGGGAACTTCCTGCCCAGCCAGGCCAGCAGCGGGCGTCCGCCCTTGCGGCCGATGGCGTAGCCGATGGAGTCACCGATCACCGCGCCGGCGGAGGCGACCGCGCCGAGGACGACCGGGTTGACGCCCGCGTGCTGGGAGGACAGGAGCGCGGCCGAGACCAGGATGATCTCGCCGGGCAGCGGGATGCCGAGGCTCTCCAGCCCGATGACCAGACCGACCACGGCGTAGACGGCCGCCGCGGGCACCGTGTCGAGCCACTCCTGGACGTGCACCGGCGGGCCTCCCCTTCGACATTCCCTTTGACATTCCTTGAACATCGCCTGCTGCCGGGAAGCCTACCGGTTCACCCCGGCGCGGCCGGGCCCGTGGTGGAGCGGGCTACACCATCGGCCGGGGAGCAGGGCCCCTCGTGACGACGCCCCGGGCACGTGATCGTGGTCGGTGAGGACACCACCGCGATCCGCGCCGTGAAGAAGGGACCCCTTCCATGCCCGTCACCCTGCCCGTGCCCCGCCGGCCTCGCCCGCCCCGCCTGCCTCGCCGCCGTACCGCCGTCATCGCCTCCGCCGTCGCAGCCCTCGCGCTGACCGGCGGCCTGCTCACCGGCTGCGAGTTCGGTGACACGGTCGACTGCCTGTCGAACGCGGACGACATCACGGACAGCATCACGGCGATCAACAAGGCGGGCGCGGACGCGATCGAGGACCCCACGAGGACGGAGGACTCCATCGCCACGATCGAGAAGAACCTCGACAAGATCAACGACAAGTCGGACGACGGCAAGGTCGACAAGGCGGTGGACAAGCTCAACCGGGCGATCAAGGACTACAACCGCGACATCCTCGACGGCCGCACCCCGGACTCCTCCGCGATCGACAAGGCGTCCGCCGAACTGAGGGACGTCTGCACCTCCTAGCCCCCACGCGCCCCCTGCCCTGTACGACGGCCCGCCGCCGGGGATCCGGTCGTGGCACCCGGTATCTCAGGGGGAAAGAGCGCGGGACGGCGGGACGGAGTCCGGCAGCTCGGCAGGGGGGCGGGAGCCGACCCCGGTGCGGGAGCCCGGCAGAGGGCGGGGAGCGGAGCAGGTCAGACCAGCCGACCAGCCGACGGCTGCTTCGGACAGTCCGGCGGGGGTCGGCCGACGGACGGGCTTCGGCGGCCCGGCGGGGCCCTGCCACCCGACCGGCTTCGGCGGCCCGGCGGGGCCCTGCCACCCGACCGACTTCGACAACCCAGCCGAGGTCGACCACCGACCGGCATCGGCAATCCAACCGAGGTCGACCACCGACCGGCATCGGCAATCCAACCGAGGTCGACCACCGACCGGCATCGGCAATCCAACCCGGCCCGACCACCGACCGACTTCCACAACCCAGCCCGGCCCGACCACCCAACCGACTTCCACAACCCAACCCAGGTCAACCACCGACCGGCATCGACAACCCAGCCCGGCCCGACCACCGACCGACTTCCACAACCCAGCCCGGCCCGACCACCCAACCGGCTTCGGCGGTCGGTGCGGCTTGATTACCCGACCGGATTCGGCGGCCCGGCGGCGGGCGGTGGCCCCGCCGAGCCCAGAAGCCCGACCGGCGTCCGCAGCGCGCCCGAGTCGGGCCAGCCGACCGGGACCGGCACCGCAACCGGCATCACCGGACCGACCGACCCTGGCAGCCCGACCGGTACCGGCACCGGCACGTCGAGTTCCGGGAGTCGTCGTGGCTCCTGGCTGCCGCAGCACTCCACCTGGGCGGCTCTCTTCTCGTACTCCCCTCGGGGCGCGGGCGGTGTCGGGCCGGTGTCGCGGGACAGCGGGGGGTCGGCACGCGGGGCGGGCGATCCCGCGGACGCCCCCTCCCCGGGCACCGCCGCCTCGAACTGCCACCGCTGCCCCGCCGAACCGTCCCGCTCCGTGACGACGGCCGTCGCACCCGCCCTCCCGGTGCCGGGGGCGACGAGCAGGCCGCCGTCGCGGCGCAGCAGGAGTTCCCCGCGCACGGTCAGGTCGAAGAAGACCTCGCCGGAGTGGACCACGCAGCCGGCGAGCGAGACCGCCGCACGACCGGGGTCGGCGGCCAGGCAGAGGGCCGGGGCGGCGGCGCTGCGCAACAGCCCGTCGTCCTGGTACGACCACTGCTGCGAGGCGGCCGAGGAACACACCGCGAGGACGGCCGCCGCCCCGGACTCGGCCGTACCGCCCGCGACGTCCAGACAGCGCCCCGTCGCCGCGCTGCGCAACCGGCCGTGGGCGGGCGCGGCGGAGCGGGCGGCGGAGGCGGCCGAGGGGGAGCCGGAGGGTGAGGGGTCCTTCTCCCCGGGGGTGCGGACGCCAGGTGCACCGGTCCCCGGGGTGCCTGCCCCCGGCGTGCCCGTGCCGCCGGCCGGGGCGCCCCAGGTGGCACGGGGCCCGGGGACGCCGTTGTCGTCGGACCAGCCCTTGGCGACGAGGACGGTCGCCAGCAGGGCGAGGGAGGTGAGACCGACGCCGACCAGGACGGCCTTGGGACGCCGGCCGGGCAGATCGAGCAGGCCGTTCGGTGCGATGCGGTGACGGCCCGTCGGGCGGGGTGCGGCGGCGGGCCGGGCCGGGCGGGCGCCGGACGCGCGGCGCGCGGGGCGCGAGTCGAGATAGCGGTGCGCGCCCCAGGAGAGCACGGTCTCGGCGAGCAGGGTGTCCAGTCCGCCGTCGAAGTGGCTGAGCTGCTCGGCGGCGTGCCGGCAGTGGCGGCACTGCGCGAGATGCCGGCGGACATCGGGCAGCAGGGTTCCGCCGCGGCGCAGGGGGACGTCGAGCAGGCGGTTGTAGAAGCGGCATTCGGCGGTGGGCGCGAGTTCACGGTGGGCGCGGACACAGCCCGCCCGGAATTGCTCGCGCGCCTGTTCCAGTCCGGCCGCCGCGGTGAGCTCGTCGACGCCCAGCAGACCGGCCGGTACGGATAGCGGTTCCGCTTCCACCTCGACGTGCCACAACAGACATTGGGAGGCGGCGGGAAGCAAGGAGAAAGCGCGCTCGGCGAGTTGCCGCCTTTCGGGGGTCACGGGCCGGGCGGCGCGCAGTCCGCGGCCGCCGACGGTTTTGCGCAACTCCGGCAGGACGGCGGCAAGTCCTTCGGTCCCGGCCCATTCCCGGACCGTGTTCCGCACGGCGACGAGGAGTTGGGGCCGCAGGGCGCCGCCGCTGTGCCCCTTGGCGAGCCGGCCGAACACCGTGTGGAACGCGGCGGCGGCCACGAGCCGCGCCGAGTCACCGGAGTCGGCCAGGCAGACGGCCGCGTAGTCCTGGGTGGCCCGCCAGTGCCGGGCCAGCAGCAGGGCGACCGCACGGCCGCTGTCGCCCCGGGCGAGCCGGGACGCGAGATGGGGGTCGGAATCGCCGGGAGGCCAGCCGGGGCGGGGCGGGTAAGGGGGTCGCGGGGGGTTCGGGGATTGCACGGAACCAATTCCTTCCAAGCCGGTGGACCGCCCGCGAATAGCGCGGCCACCGGAAAGCAGGTGCCTGATTGGTGCGTACCTTCGGGCCGGTCAGGTGGGGGAACCGATCCGGTCCGCGTAAGGGGAGGCTCACCTTCGCACATACGTCTCACAGGAAACAAGGAGTTCGATCGACCACAGTTCAAAGCGAGGTAATTTCAGAAAAGTTACCGCCGGTATCCGTACCCGCATTCGACATTCGGGCCGGACGGCCCGGCTCAACTTGTGGACAAGCAAAGGCCGTTGGCACACGAAATCTTCAACTTCTCGACGAGAGCCCATTCCCGGCCCGGGTGCCGCACAGGAATCTCCCAGGGGACTCCCGGGCTTCTCCCATCCCCTTCGTCCACCCTGATCCCCATGAGTACCCCCCACTCCGCACCCACGGTCCGCAAGGCGGTCGTCCCGGCGGCGGGCCTCGGCACCCGCTTCCTGCCCGCGACGAAGGCGACCCCGAAGGAGATGCTCCCGGTCGTCGACAAGCCGGCCATCCAGTACGTCGTCGAGGAGGCCGCCGCAGCCGGTCTCGACGACGTCCTCATGGTCACCGGCCGCCACAAGCGGGCCATCGAGGACCACTTCGACCACGCCTTCGAGCTGGAGCAGGCCCTCGCGGCCAAGGGCGACACCGTACGGCTGGACGCCGTGCGCGATCCGGCCCGGCTGGCCGACATCCACCACATCCGGCAGGGCGACCCGCTCGGCCTCGGCCACGCGGTGCTGTGCGCCCGCCACCACGTCGGCGACCAGCCCTTCGCCGTCCTCCTCGGCGACGACCTGATCGACCCGCGCGAGACGCTGCTCAGCCGGATGCTGGAGGTCCGCGACCGGTACGCGGGCAGTGTCGTCGCCCTCATGGAGGTCCCGCCGGAACAGGTGCACCTCTACGGCTGCGCGGCGGTCGAACCGTCCGGCGAGGACGGCGTCGTACGCGTCACGGGACTGGTGGAGAAGCCGTCACGGGAGGCGGCGCCGAGCCGGTACGCGGTCATCGGCCGCTATGTCCTCGACCCGGCGGTCTTCGACGTCCTGGAGCGCACCGGGCCCGGGCGCGGCGGCGAGATCCAGCTCACCGACGCCCTCCAGGAACTCGCCGCGGACGGCACGGTGCACGGCGTGGTCTTCTCCGGCCGCCGCTACGACACCGGCGACAAGGCCGACTACCTGCGCACGGTGGTCCGGCTGGCCTGCGACCGGCCCGACCTGGGACCGGAGTTCATGGCCTGGCTGAAGGAGTTCGTGGCGGACCTGGACCAGGGCAGAATCGGCGGAATCGGCGGAATCGGCGGGAACGGCGGGAACGGCGGGAACGGCGGGAACGGCGGGGAGAACGAGGGGAACGGGGAGAACGAGAACGGCGGGGACGGCTCCGGCCGGGAGCGACTGGCGGCTTGAGCAGACCCGGGGGACGGCGGCGGCGTACACCACGAGCCGTACACCGCCGCCGACCCCCTGGCCCGTCACCCGGGCCGATCACCCGTCCCGGCCCCGGCGGCGCCGCTCAGCCGTTGGGTCGCAGGGTCCACACGACGGTCATCTCGCCGGTGACCGCGCCGTCGGCGCGCCGTATCTCGATCGCCACCGGGAACTCGGGGCGCTCCCCCGCGTCCAGCTCGGCGACGACCTCGGCGGCCGGACGGCCCAGGGTCGCGGTCGCGGTGACCGCGCCCATCGCGAGCTTGCGGTAGGCGATCTCGGCGCGGACGGCGAGCGGCACGGCACGCGCGAGCTGGTCCCCGAACGCGGCCAGCACGATCGCGCCACTGGCGGACTCACCGAGCGTGAACATCGCACCGGCGTGCGGGCCGCCCACGTGGTTGTGGAAGTCGCCCTGGTCCGGCAGGGCGACCACGGCCCGGTCCCGGCCGGTCTCGACGAACTCCAGGTTGAGGGTCCGGGCCATGGGCACGGTGGCGGCGAGCATCTCGCCGATGGACATCTGGTCTGCGCTCATGCCGCGATGTTACCCATGAGTAGCCTCACTGGCCAGGACCGGTTCGATGATCGCCGTATGCTTGCCGCCCATGTGGCCAGGAGAGCAACCGCCGGCCGGCGGACCCGGCGGACCCGCGCAGCCGAACCCCTACGCGCAGCCCGGCCCTCAGGGGCGGCAGCCGGCCTGGAACCCGCCGACGGGGCCCCCGGCGCCCCCGCCCTCCGGCGGCTCCCGGACGAAGGTGGTGGCCGCCGCCGTGGCCGGCGCGGTGCTGGTGGCGGCCGTCGTGACGGGAGCCGTCCTGCTGATCGGCGGGAGCGGCGAGCCCGGCCCCGCCCCCGCCTCCTCGTCCGCCTCCGCCTCGGCGGACCCGCGGGCCGACGCCACCTCCGGGCCGACCGTCGCGGGCTGGAAGGTCGTGGTGAACCCGGAGCGGGGCATCGCCTTCGACGTACCGGCGGACTGGGCCCTGAAGTCGACGAGTTGGGTGTCGTACGTCGCGGAGGACGACGATCCGGACGACACCCCGCTGGTCGGGATGAAGGCCCCGGCCGTGCTCCGGGAGAAGTGGTGCACGTCCGACGACGACCGCGACGGCAAGGCGGACGACACCTCCCTGGCCAGCGCGGGCAGCCGGGGCAACGACGGCGCGAAGAGCACCGGGCAGATCGCGAAGGCCGACTCGGCGGCGTGGGTCTACGGCGCCTACGCCCAGCCCGACCACGCCAAGGTCACGACCGGTCCGGTGACGTCCTTCACCACCGCCTCGGGGCTCGAGGGCTCGGTCGCCACCTCCCGTTCCTCCGGCGTGGACCGGAAGGGCACGTGCGATTCGGACGGCAAGGCCACCACCTTCGCCTTCCGGACGCCGGACGGGGACCTGGCCTCGTGGTCGTTCGTCGGCGCGAGCGGGGTCGACGAGGAGGTCCCGGACGCCACCGTCCGGAAGATCATGGGCACGGTGCGCGTCTTCGAGCCGTCCGGTTCCTGAGGCGGTACGGCCCCGTCGAGGGGCGGTGACCACACCGCGCCCCGGACGGCACTAGGGTTTCAGGCCATGTGGCCAGGAAACCAGCCGCCCGGGGGAGAGCAGAACCCGCAGGCGCAGAACAATCCGTATCAGCAGCCGGGATACCAGCAGCCGAATCCGTACCAGCAGCCCGGCTACCAGCAGACCGGTCAGCCGGGGCAGCCCGGACAGCCCGGCCCCGGACAGCCCAACCCCTATGGTCAGCAACCCCAGTGGGGTGCGCCGACGGCCGTGGGCGGACCCCAGCCCGCACCCGGCGGCGGGGGTGGCGGCGGCGACCGCACGAAGCTGGTCGCGATCATCGCCGCGACGGCGGTGGTCGTGGCCGCCGGTGTCACCGGCTATCTGGTGCTGGGCGCCAAGGACGACGGCAAGGGCGACGTGGCCAAGGGCAGCGAGAGCGCGTCGGCGTCGGCGTCCGCCTCGGCGTCCACCGGCGGCGGCACCGACGACAACCCTCGTGACAACGAGGAGGAGAAGGCGACGATCTCGGGCTGGAAGGTCGTGGTGAACCCCAAGTGGGGCCTCGCCTTCGACGTGCCGGCCGACTGGGAGGTCGAGAAGCCGGGCGTCGGCCGGGGCTTCGAGTGGGAGGACAAGAAGGAGCCCAGCGGCTACGGCTCGATCCTGATGTCGGGGGTGGCCGAGTACAAGTCCAAATGGTGCGGCACGGACAGCGACAAGGACGGCAAGACCGACTACACGGCGCTGGCGATGGTCGGCACCAAGGGCGCCGAGGGTGCCAAGAACACCGACGAGATCGCCGTCAACACCCCGGCGTGGTGGGTCTTCGGCGGCTACACCGAGCCGGACAAGAAGAGCCTCACCTTCGACGAGAAGGCGACCCCGTTCACCACCGCCTCCGGCATCGAGGGCAGCTACGCCTGGGCCCAGTCGACGAACACGCCCCAGAAGGGCACGTGCGACAGCGACGGCAAGGCGATCACGTTCGGCTTCAAGAACTCCAAGGGCGACTACGTGTCGTGGAACTGGTTCGGCGCCAAGGGCGTCAAGGACGAGGTCCCGAAGGCGACGGTCATGCAGATCCTGAGCACCGTGCGCTGGCACGGGGAGCCCACGGCGAACTGAGCGGACGGCCGGATCCCCCGGGATGCGCCCGACGGACAATCCGTTTGGCACACCGGGGGCCGGGCGGGGATAGTCGGCCGGTGACCCCATCCGCCGACACCCCCCGCCGCCTGCGCAGACCCGCCTGGGCGGGCCGCAACTACAGCCTGCTGACCGCCGCCGCGTTCGTGACGAACCTGGGCAGCCACGGCGCGCTCATCGCCGCCGCGTTCGCCGTCCTGCAGTCGGGCGGCGACGGCGGTGACGTGGGGCTGGTGGCCGCCGCCCGCACCCTGCCGCTGGTGCTGTTCCTGCTGATCGGCGGCGCGGTCGCCGACCGGCTGCCCCGGCACCGGGTGATGGTCGCCGCCAACACTCTGAACTGTCTCTCGCAGGGCGCCTTCGCGGCCCTGGTCCTGCTCGGCGAGCCCCGGCTCTGGCAGATGATGCTGCTGACCGCGCTCGGCGGCACCGGCCAGGCGTTCTTCTCGCCCGCGGCCGAGGGCATGCTGCTCTCCTCCGTCCGGGGCGAACAGGCGGGGCGGGCGTTCGCGGTGTTCCGGATGGCGATGCAGGGCGCGGGCCTCGGCGGTGCCGCCCTCGGTGGGGCGCTGGTCGCCGTGATCGGCCCCGGCTGGGTCCTCGCGGCGGACGCGGCCGCCTTCGCGCTCGCGGGCTCCCTGCGCTCCTTCCTCGACGTACGGGACCTGCCCGCGCGCGAGGCGGGCGGCGGGATGCTCGCCGACCTGCGGGAGGGCTGGCAGGAGTTCCGGAGCCGGCCCTGGCTGTGGGGCATCGTCCTGCAGTTCTCGCTCGCGAACGCCGTCGTGGCCGCGGCGGACGCGGTCTACGGCCCCCTCGTCGCCCGGGACCACCTGGGCGGGGCGGGCCCCTGGGGACTGGCCCTGGGCTGCTTCGGCGCCGGCACGGTGGTCGGCGCTTTCCTGATGACCCGCTGGAAACCCCGCCGCCTCCTCCTCGTCGGCACCCTCTGCGTCTTCCCCCTGGCCCTCCCCTCCGCGGCCCTCGCCGTCCCCGTACCCATCGGCGCCCTGTGCGCGGTGATGTTCGCGACCGGGGTGACGCTGGAGGTGTTCGGGGTGTCGTGGATGACCTCGCTGCACCAGGAGATCCCCGAGGACAAGCTCTCCCGGGTCTGTGCCTACGACTGGTTCGGGTCGGTGGCGATGGTGCCGGTCGCGACGGCGCTCGCGGGGCCGGCCGAGTCCGCCTTCGGGCGTACGGCCGCCCTGTGGGGGTGTGCCGTCCTGGTCGTCGTGGTCACCGCGGCGGTGCTGTGTGTGCCGGACGTACGGAACCTCACCCGACGGGGCGGGAAGCCGGTGACGGGCGGGAGCGCGGCCGTGGACAGCGAAGCGGACGGCGACCGGAGTCCGGTGCGCTGAGGCCGGCCGGGCTCAGCCGATGCCGAACGCCCCGTCCGGCGGCTCGGGGGACGGTACGGCGTCCTCGTCCCGCACCGGACGCGCGTCGCCGACGAACCGCCGTACCCCGGGGCCGTGTTCCACCCGGGCGGGGAACGCGTCGGAGGCGGTACGGCGGGCCAGGGCGGTCACGTCGACGGGGTGGTGCGCGGCGACGAGGACGGCGTTGCCGAAGCGGCGGCCCCGCAGCACGGCCGGTTCCGCGATGAGCACGAGCTCCTCGAACACGGCGGCGAAATTGGCCAGTTGGGAGCGGAGGAAGCCGAAGGGCGCCGCGTCGGCGAGGTTGGCGAGGTAGACGCCGTCGTGGCGCAGGACCCGGCCGGCCTCCCGGGCGTAGTCCAGGGAGGTCAACTGCGCGGGAACCCGGGAGCCGCCGAACACGTCCGCCACCAGCGCGTCGGCCGAGTCCCCCGGCGCCGCCTCCAGCCAGGCGCGGGCGTCGGCCGGGTGCAGCGCGACGCCCGAGCCGGCCGGGAGCGGCAGCTGTTCGACGACCAGCTCCAGCAGCCCCCGGTCGGCCTCGACGACGTCCTGCCGGGAGCCCGGCCGGGTGGCGGCGACGTACCGGGGCAGGGTGAGCGCGCCGCCGCCGAGGTGCAGCACGTCCAGCGGCCGCCCGGGCTCCGCCATGACGTCGAGCACATGCCCGAGCCGCCGCGCGTACTCGAACTCGAGGTGCTCCGGCTCGTCGAGATCGACGTACGACTGCGGCGCCCCGTCGACCGTCAGCAGCCAGGCCCGCTGCCGGTCGACGTCGGGCATGAGCTTGGCGGTGCCGTGGTCGACGGCGCGGCTGACGGGTAGGGACTCCACCCGTTCATTGTGCCTGGTGGGCGGAGCCCCCGAACGGGCCCGGGCGACGGGCTCCGCTCACAGCACGGCCGTCACCGTGCCCGCCCCCACGGTCCGTCCACCCTCCCGGATCGCGAACCCCAGTCCCGGCTCCAAGGGCACCTCGCGCCCCAGCTCGACGGTCATGTCGATCCGCTCCCCCGGCCGCGCGACCCCCGCCGCCCCCAGGTCGACGTCCCCCACGACGTCCGCCGTGCGGATGTAGAACTGGGGCCGGTAGCCGGTGGCGATCGCCGTCGTACGGCCCCCCTCGCGCGCGGAGAGCACGTACACCTGCGCGGAGAACCGCCGTCGCGGCACGACGCTGCCCGGCGCCGCCACCACGTGCCCGCGCCGTACGGCGTCCCGTGGCACGCCCCGCAGCAGCAGCGCCACGTTGTCCCCGGCCTGGGCCTCCTCCATCGGCTTGCCGAAGGTCTCCAGGCCGGTGACGACGGACTCCAGGCCGGCGCCGAGCACGTCGATCCGGTCGCCCACCCGTACCGTGCCCCGCTCGACGGCACCGGTGACGACGGTCCCGCGCCCGGTGATGGTGAGCACGTTCTCCACGGACAGCAGGAACGGCGCGTCCAGATACCGCTCCGGCATCGGCACGTACGTGTCCACCGCGTCGAGCAGCGCGTCGACCGACGCCGTCCAGCGCGGGTCGCCCTCCAGGGCCTTCAGCCCCGACACCCGTACGACGGGGGCCGCGTCGCCGCCGTAGCCATGCGCGGTGAGCAGGTCGCGGACCTCCAGCTCGACGAGTTCGGCCAGTTCGTCGTCGGCCCGGTCGGCCATCGTCAGGGCGACGACGATGTGGTCGACGCCCACCTGGCGGGCGAGCAGCACGTGTTCGGCGGTCTGCGGCATGATCCCGTCGAGCGCGGAGACGACGAGGATCGCCCCGTCGAGCTGTGCGGCGCCGGTGACCATGTTCTTGACGTAGTCGGCGTGGCCCGGCATGTCGACGTGCGCGTAGTGCCGGGTGTCGGTCTCGTACTCGACGTGCGCGATGTTGATGGTGATGCCGCGGGCGGCCTCCTCCGGGGCGCGGTCGATGCGGTCGAAGGGCACGAACGTGCCGGCGCCGCGGTCGGCGAGGACCTTGGTGATGGCGGCGGTCAGGGTGGTCTTGCCGTGATCGACGTGGCCCATGGTGCCGATGTTGAGATGCGGCTTGGTGCGTACGTACGCGGTCTTGGACATGGCGGTACCTCGAAGCGTCTGCGTGGAAGATCTCCGATGGGAGAGGGGACCCCGGGGAACCGGCCGACCCTCCCCCTGCGGGGTCCGCCGGACGATCCGGGGAGGGTCAGCTTCGGGCGCCGTCGAAAGCGGCCGGGTACAGCGGGACGGCAGCCTTCGGAGCATCCGCGACGGCGAATGCTGCGACGACGAAGGCGTACCGGAACATGGTCCCGATCCTCGCCGATGGTTCGTTCGGCGTCGAATGGTTTTCGGGCGGGGGGGGAACGCTCCCCGGTCGGCTAGCCCGCCGCGCCGATGTTCTTCAGCGCCTCACGGACCGTCAGCGGGGCGAAGCGGCCCCGCTCGCGGGCGAGGAAGGCGCGGACGGCGTCCGGGTCGGTCTTGGCGTACTCGCGCAGGCACCAGCCGATCGCCTTGCGGATGAAGAAGTCCGGGTGGCCGGACTGGCGCAGGCAGTAGGCGAAGAGGCGCTCGGTGTCGGTGCGGTCCTTGTAGCGGAGCTGGTGGAGCAGGGCCGTGCGGGCGACCCAGAGGTCGTCGTCGGCGATCCAGTCGTCCATGGCGGCGGTGAGCCGGGGGTCGGCCTCGACGAGGGCGCCGACGACATGCGCGGCGAGCAGGTCGACCGTGTCCCACCAGGAGGTCGTGGTGATCAGCCGGCGGGCGACGGGGAGGAACGCGGACGAGCAGCGTCCGGCGTGCCGGCGCAGATAGTCGACGGCGAAGTAGTGGTACTCGCGCTCCGGCAGGGCCCAGCAGCGCAGGGCGACGGCCGCGCAGTCGGCCTCGGCGGGCCGGGGCGTGCCCGCGAGGACGGTCCGGGACAGGGCGCGGCGCTCGGGCGTGGGCAGGCCCAGGAAGGGGGCCACGTCCTTCATGTACGCCTTCATGGCGGCGGCCCGGGCGGGGTCGGCGGCGCCCGCGTACACGGCGGTGAGGCGTGCCAGCACGGTGTCGGCGAGGGCGCTGTGCGGTACGTCGACGGGGCCCGGGCCGGTCACGGTCATGAGACGAACCATACGGCGATCACACATGTTCTTCGGTTACTGTCGCGGAATGCTCGATGCCACCACCCGCTCTGGGGGCACCGCCGCGGCCACTCCCCGGGCCGTCGCCACGGAGCTCATGGTTCCCGTGCCCCTCGTCACCGCCACCGCGCCCGCCCCTCCCCTGGCGCGCCTCGGCAGAGTGCTGCTGTCGCCCTGGTCGCGGTTCTCGCTGCTCGTCGCCCTGCTCGCGCTGGCCGGTTCGAGCGTGCTGCTGTTCGAGCCCCAGAAACTCCTCGCGGACGGCTGGCCGCCGCAGGTGGGCGGGGTGACGGCCGCCGTGGTGTTCGCGGGGGCGTACGGGCTGTGCACGGTCGCGTTCGTGCCCCGGCCGCTGCTGAACCTGGCGGCGGGGGCGGTGTTCGGCTCGGCCGTCGGGCTCGGCGCGGCGCTGGCCGGCACCGTGCTGGGCGCGGGGCTCGCGTTCGGCCTCGGCCGGGTGCTGGGTCAGGACGCGCTACGGCCGCTGCTGCGCGGCCGGCTGCTGAAGGCGGCGGACGGTCAGCTGAGCCGGCACGGGATGCGGTCGATGCTGGGGGCACGGCTGTTCCCGGGGCTGCCGTTCTGGGGCGTGAACTACGCGGCGGCCGTCTCGAGGATGCGCTGGACGCCGTACCTGGTCGCGACCGCGCTGGGCTCGATCCCGAACACGGCCGCGTACGTCGTCGCCGGCGCCCGGGCCTCGACCCCGACGTCCCCGGTCTTCCTGATCGCGCTGGCCTCGATCGCCCTGCCGACGGTGGCGGGCGCGGTGATGGCCTGGCGCAAGCGCCACCACCTGCGCCGCCCGTGACCCCGTCGGCCGCGGCACCGCCGGGCCCGTCCTCCTACACCGCCTCCTACACCGCCTCCAGGATCATCGCGTTGGCCAGTCCGCCGGCCTCGCACATCGTCTGGAGGCCGTAGCGGGCGCCCCGTTCGCGCAGGGCGTGGACGAGGGTCGTGGTCAGGCGGGTGCCGCTCGCGCCGAGCGGGTGGCCGAGGGCGATCGCGCCGCCGTGGACGTTGACCTTGGCGAGGTCGGCGCCGGTCTCCTGACGCCAGGCCAGGACGACACTGGCGAAGGCCTCGTTGACCTCGAAGAGGTCGATGTCGTCGAGGCGCAGTCCGGCGCGGCGCAGCACCTTGTCGGTCGCCGGGATCACGCCGGTGAGCATCAGCAGCGGGTCGGAGCCGGTGACGGCGAAGCTGTGCAGCCGGGCGAGCGGGCGCAGGCCGAGGCGGGCGGCGGTCTCGGAGGAGGTGATGAGCACGGCGGAGGCGCCGTCGTTGACGGGGCTGGCGTTGCCCGCGGTGATGTTCCACTCGATCTGGGGGAAGCGGGCGGCGAACGCCGGGTCGTGGTAGGCCGGCCTGAGCCCGGCGAGGATCTCCGGGGTGGTGCCGGGCCGTACGCTCTCGTCGCGCGAGACGCCGTCGACAGGGGCCACCTCGGCGTCGAAGAGGCCCTGCTGCCAGGCGTCGGCGGCCCGGTGGTGGGAGGTCGCGGCGAAGGTGTCCAACTGCTCGCGGGTGATCGACCACTTGGCGGCGATGAGTTCGGCGCTGATGCCCTGTGGGACGAGTCCGTCGGGGTAGCGCTCGGCGACCCCGGGGCCGAAGGGGTCCTTGCCGGGCGGCACGTTGGACCACATCGGGACCCGGCTCATCGACTCGACCCCGCAGGCGACGACGAGGTCGTAGGCGCCGGCCAGCACGCCTTGCGCGGCGAAGTGCACCGCCTGCTGGGAGGAACCGCACTGGCGGTCCACGGTGGTCGCGGGGACCGACTCCGGGAAGCCCGCCGAGAGGGCGGCGTAGCGGGTGATGTTCATGGCCTGCTCGCCGACCTGGTCGACGGTGCCGCCGATGACGTCGTCGATCAGCGCGGGGTCGACGCCGGAGCGTTCGACGAGGGCGCGCAGGGTGTGGGCGAGGAGTTCGACGGGGTGGACGTGCGCGAGGGAACCGTTCGGCCTGCCCTTGCCGATCGGGGTGCGTACGGCTTCGACGATGACTGCGTCCCGCATGGACGGCCTCCGCGACTACTGGTGAGTAGGAAATTCAAACTCACCATAACCCTGTGAGTTTGAAAATCCAACTCACTGAGTCTGCTTTTCCAACCCTCCCCTAGACTGAGCGGCATGGCCGCCTCCCCGAGCTCCAGAGACCCGCGCCCCTGCTCGATCGCGGACGCCCTCGCCCTCGTCGGCGAGAAGTACTCCCTGCTCGTCCTGCGGGAGGTCTGCCTGGGCAACGGCCGCTTCGACCAGCTGGTCCGCAACATCGGCGCCCCGCGCGACGTCCTGGCCACCCGGCTGCGCCGGCTCGTCGACGCCGGGATCCTCACCAAGGAGGCCTACAGCGAACGCCCGCAGCGCTTCGCGTACCGGGCCACACCGGCGGGGCTGGAACTGGAGCCGGTCCTGATGACCCTGATGGCCTGGGGCGACCGCCACCTGCGCCGGGACGACGACCGGCCGATGGTGATCGAGCACATCTGCGGCCACGAACTGCTCCCGGTGGTCACCTGCCCGGCCTGCGGCGGTGAGGTCCGCCACGAGGACCTCACCGCCCATCCGCAGGCCCCGGGGTGGACGGTGTCGGGCCCGACGGCGGCCTAGGTCCCCGGGCACGGTCCCCCACGACGCCGCAGGGCCCGCCCTTCGGACGGACGACGGGACCTTGCGGACACGGCCCGGCGTCCGGGCGGGCGACCGGGGCGGTCGGTTCACGCGTGCGCGTGGCAGAACGCGCGCACGGCCCGGTTGAAGCGCTCCGGCGTCTCCAGGTTCGCGAGATGGCCCGCGCCCGGGAGTACCACCAGTTCACTGTGGGGCAGGGCCGCCCGGAAGGCACGGGCGACTCCCAGGGGTGAGCGCGCGTCGCGTTCGCCCCACACCAGCAGCACGGGCACGCCGATCGCGGGCAGCAGGTCGCGCTGGTCGGCCTCGGCCATCAGGGCCAGCTGCGCCCGAAGCGTCCCGGGCCGGACGTCCTCCGCCATCGCGTCGAGCAGCGGGACGGCGGCGGCGGGCGGGTCACCGGCGAACAGCCCCGGCACCGTCGGATCGAACCGCTCCGGAGGCATCGCGAGCATCCGCCGGACGCCCTCGACGCGGGCCGCGACCTCCTCGGGCGGCAGCGACCCCTTCCAGCCCGCGTAGGTGTCGGCCAGGATCAGCGCGCCGACCAGGTCCGGATGGTGCCGGTACAGCTCCAGGACGACCGTGCCGCCCCAGGACAGCCCCGCGACCGCGGCCGGGCCGAGCGCCAGCTCCTCGATCAGCGCGGCGAGGCAGTGCGCGAAGTCCGCGAGCCCGAAGCCGGCGGGCAGCTCGGAGGACCGCCCCGCGCCCGGTTCGTCCCAGGCGACGACCGTGAACGCGTCGGCGAGAGCGTCGAGTTGCGGCCGCCACATCCGCCCGTCGAGCCCCGCCCCGTGGACGAGCACGAGCGGCGGCCCGTGCCCCCGCCGCTCATAGGCCACCTCGACGCCACCGATCAGCACCGTCGCCATGGGACCAGGCTAGGACCCGGCCCCGCGCGACGCCCTCCGGGAAGGCGTCAGGCCCGCGCGGCGCTCTCCGCGAGGTCGAAGACCGTCTCGCACTCGGCGCACGTCACCCGGCCGAACAGACGGGCCAGCCACTCGGCCGCCTCGTCCTGCCCGGCCCGCAGGGCCATCGCGTGCAGCCGCGCGCCGATGCCGGTCAGCAAGCCGGGGTCGGCCGGATGGAACACGGCCGTGCAGTCGTCCAGGTACTCCCCCACCATGACCTCGGTGAGGGCCTCGCACTCCGGGCACTCGGCCTCGAACTCGTCGACGAGCCGCTCCAGTTCCGCTCCCCAGAACGGCACCCCCTCGAAGGCGAGCAGGAACTGCACGAAGTAGACGAACTCCTTCGGGTCGTCGGCCGGCACCTGCGCCATGCACTCCCGGCACACCGTGAGCAGCTCGGCGATCTCGTCCTCGTGCCGGCGCCGGTCCTCCGGCTCGGCCTCGCCGACGATGAACCCGGCCAGCGACACCGCGTCGACGCGGTCGCCGGCGGACCGCCCCGTGGCCACGTCCGCGAGCAGGGGCAGCGCGGCGAAGCTCGCCCCGTACACACTCCCCTGGTGGTACAGGTCGGACCAGATGGCGTCCCAGATCTCCTTGTCGCCCGGCCCGCCGTCGAGCCGCGCGAAGAGCGCCGGTATGTCGTCCGCGGGTCCGGCGGCGTGACTGAGCGTCGACCAGTCGGTCGTGGGGTGCGTCATGGCCGGCATTGTGCACCGGCGAGATGACGTCAGCCCTGCGGATACACGTCCAACCGCCCGCACATTCCGAACTTCCCGTGCTGGGAGGGCTGTTCCGCCCGTACGACGGCGTCGGCGAGGTGGGTGGCGTCGCCCCGCGCCAGCCGGTCGAGGTGCTCCCCCGTGTCCTCGGCCGCCGCCAGTGCACCGCGCCGCCAGCGTTCCCGCCATGCGTCGATCCGGGGCCGTACGAGCGCGGCGGCGGCCCGGTGGAAGGCGGCCAGCCCCTCGGGGGCCTCCCGCAGCGCGCGGTATCCCTCCAGGGCGAGGTCGCGCCGGGCCAGGGCGATCCGGGCCTGCTCCTCCTCGGGGGCGTCGGCCGGGATCGTGGTGGCGGCGGCGTACGCCCGCGGGTCGGCCAGGTACTCCGGGGGCAGGGTGAGGACCGCGTCGCCCGCCTCCGGCAGGCCGCCGTTCTGCATCAGCACGGTGATGCGCAGTTCGCCCTCGTCGACCAGCCGGTGGACGGTGCCCGGCGTGAACCAGGCGACGGTGCCGGGCGCGAGCGGCGTGACCTCGTACCCGGACGAGGTCAGCGTCTGCACGGCACCCCGGCCGCCCGTGACGACGTACGCCTCCGAACAGGCCAGATGCAGATGGGGGGTGCCGCCGCGCAGGCCGTCGGCGGCCGGCCAGTCGTACACGCACAGTTGCGAGAGCCCGACCCCGCCGGGCAGACCGCCGTACGCGGTCACCACGGGTGGGTGTCCAGGTACTTGGCGATCTCCTCCCGCTCCCAGGCGCCGTCGGCCACGACCACGCGGTAGCGGCGGGTGAGGGTGTCGCCCGGGGCGAGTTCCAGCTCGTCGAAGTAGGACCAGGACGGGGCGATGCCCGCGAAGGGCTCGTTGCGGACGAACCAGTGCGCGGGGTGGGCGCCGTGCGTGCCCGCGTGGTCGTTCTCGGGGGCGTGCGCGAAGACGACCGTGGCGTGGCCGTCGGTGCCGTCGTGCTCGCCGGAGAGGGCGAGCCAGGGGCTCTGCGAGGCCATGAGGCCGGGGCCCTCGCCGGCGGGGCCGATGATCCGGCCGTCACGGAAGGCCCGCGGCCCGCGCCAGAACAGGCCGGTGTAGCCGGCCAGCTCACGTCCGGCGGTGGTCGGGCTGCCGAAGCGCAGCGGCTCCTCACGCCGGTTGGTGATCGCGCTGGTCCAGGTCAGCGCCCAGGACCCGGACTCGGCGTCCACGTCGTGGATCTCGATCCGGCGGCTCTCCTCGGCCCACAGCTCGCCGCTGTACGGGTGCCAGGTCAGCCGCTCGGCGATCACGGCGCGTCCCTCGGCGGCGGAGACCTCGTCGAACCCGACGTGCGCCATCGAGCCCACCCGCTCGGGGATCGCGACGTACCCCTCCCCGTGGACGTACGAATTGCCGCCCCACAGGTTCGCGCCGGAGAGGTGCGAAGCGGTCAGCGACAGGCCCTTGTGCCAGCGGTGGTCGTTGGGCCGGTAGTCGGTGACGACGTCACCGGCGAGGGTGCGCAGCGGGTGCAGATAGGGCCGCGGCGCCTCCCAGGCCGCCTCCGGGCGGTAGACGTAGGCCAGCAGCTGGACGCCGGTGGCCGGGTCGGTCACCGTGATCCGGTCGCCGTGGGCGTGGACGAGACGCAGGGCGCCGCTCATGCGGGTACCTCCGCGTCCACCGCGGCCGTGCGGGGCGCCCAGCCGGGGGCTCCGCCGTGCAGGGCCGTGTAGTACGGGTCGCCGGGGCCGATCTCCCCGCGCCGGACCGTGGTGTCCGTGAAGGCGGACTTGTACAGCGCGGTGATCAGCTCCAGGCTGGTCCGCCCGTCCGCGCCGCTGCTGCGCGGCCGCTCACCGGCGCGCATGCTGGCGACCAGCTCCCGCAGCTGCGCCAGGTGCGAGCTGGGCACGTCGGTGCCGAAGTCCTGCCAGGCGGCCACCTCGTCACCGCTCACACCCGGGGCCGGGGTGATGCGCCAGTCGGCGTTGGAGTGGCCGTAGAGGTGGGTGAGCTCGACGGTGGCGCGCTCGCAGTCGATGCGGATGCGGCTGACCTCGTCCGGGCTCAGGACGCTGTTGACGACCGTCGCCATGGCGCCGTTCTCGAACCGGAGCAGGGCCGTCGACACGTCCTCGGTCTCGACGTCGTGGACGAGCCGGCCGGCCATGGCGCGCACCTCGCTCCACGGCCCGAGGATGTCGAGCAGCAGATCCATCTGGTGGATCCCGTGGCCCATCGCGGGACCGCCGCCCTCGGTCTGCCAGCGGCCCCGCCAGGGCACCGCGTAGTAGGCGGTGTCGCGGTACCAGGTGGTCTGGCAGTGCGCGACGAGCGGCCGCCCGAGGGCGCCGTCGGCGAGGAGCCGCTTCACATGCCGGGTGCCGGAGCCGAACCGGTGCTGGAAGACGATCGAGGAGTACGGCCCGTGCTCCACGCCCTCCTCGGCCTGGACGGCGTCGTAGTCGGCGAGGGTCGGCACCGGCGGCTTCTCGCACCACACCCAGGCACCGGCCCGCAGCGCGGCGACGCTCTGCTCGCGGTGCAGGGTCGGCGGGGTGCAGATGGTCACCAGATCGGGGCGCTGCTCGGCGAGCATCCGCTCCAGATCGGTGTAGCCGTGCGGAACCCCGCCCTCCGCGCAGAACGCCTCGACCGCCGCGGCATCGATGTCAACGGCCGCGACCACCTCGGTCTCCCCCTCGGCGGCGAGCTGCCTGAGGGCCGAGAGATGGGAGCCGCGCCCGATGGCACCGGTCCCGACGACGGCGGCCCGGACGGGACGGCCGGAGAGCGGTGTGGTGGGGGACATGGGCGTGATCAGCACTCCTCCGAGGTACGGCCCGAAGGACCGGTGAGCGGCAAACGGAGCAGCAAGCACGCTCAGCAAGCGCTTTCCGCTCGGCAGCAACGTATGCGGCGCCCCTGGGGGCGGTCAACCATCTGCGGTTCCGGTCGCCTCCTGGCGAGGGGGTGATCTGCCGGAACTCCTCCCCCGGGCGCCTACGAAACCCCTGTGGCGGTGCTGTCTTCCGGGACCGCTACGCTTCCCCCTGGCACACCCTTGATCACCGCGCGCGGGCGGCCGTCGCCCCGTCGCCTCGCTCCGATCGGCGCTTGGACTCCTTAACCTCATGTCTTGGTTTGAATCGCTCATCCTCGGACTCGTCCAGGGGCTGACCGAGTTCCTCCCCGTCTCCTCCAGCGCACACCTGCGGCTCACCGCAGCCTTCTCGGGCTGGAAGGACCCCGGCGCCGCCTTCACGGCGATCACCCAGATCGGCACGGAGGCAGCCGTGCTGATCTACTTCCGCAAGGACATCGGCCGGATCATCGCCGCATGGTCGAAGTCCCTGTTCGACAAGACGATGCGCAAGGACCACGACGCCCAGATGGGCTGGCTGGTCATCGTCGGCTCGATCCCGATCGGTGTGCTGGGCCTCACGCTCAAGGACCAGATCGAGGGCCCGTTCCGCGATCTGCGGGTCACCGCGACCATGCTCGTGGTGATCGGCATCGTGATCGGCATAGCCGACCGGCTGGCCGCGCGGGACGAGACGGGCGGAAAGCACCGCGCGCCCAAACAGCGCAAGCAGCTGGAGAACCTGGGTGTCCGGGACGGTCTGATCTTCGGCCTCTGCCAGGCCTGCGCGCTGGTCCCGGGCGTCTCCCGCTCCGGCGCCACGATCAGCGGCGGCCTGTTCATGGGGTACAAGCGCGAGGCGGCGGCCCGCTACTCGTTCCTGCTCGCCATTCCGGCCGTCCTCGCCTCCGGAACCTTCGAGGTGAAGGACGCGCTGGAGACCGGCCATGTGGCGTGGGGCCCGACACTGTTCGCGACGGTGATCGCGTTCGCGTCCGGTTACGCCGTGATCGCCTGGTTCATGAAGTTCATCTCCACCAAGTCCTTCATGCCGTTCGTGTACTACCGCGTCGCCCTCGGCGCCGTGATCATCGCCCTTGTCGCGACCGGCGCGCTCAGCCCGCACGCGGCGGAGTCGGCGGGCTGAACCGGAGGGCCGAGCCGGGCGGCCACCGGCCGCTCGGAAGATCCACGAACTCCCGGGCGGAGCCGTCCGGTTGATCGATCAACCGTGACCAAGCCCATAACGGTTCACGTGGCGGGGGCATGGCGCGCTGTCAGTTGCTCCCCCTACGCTGACAGCCATGTCCCCCAACCATGCTGATGCCCCTGGTTCCGTGCGGTCCGCTTCCGAGGTGAACGAGCGGATCCGCTCCCTGTGGCTGCGGACGGGCGGCTCGCTCTCCGCCCAGGAGCGGGAGGAGTACGAGCTGTTGGTGGTCGAGTGGGCGACGGCGATCCGCGGCGAGGTGGTCACGGCGGCCTGAGCGCCGACCGCCTCCGGGGCGGGGCCGCCAGGCCTCAGCCGGCCACCACGGGCACCGCGGCACCCTCGCCTTCCCCGTCAACGTCTCCCACATCCTCTCCCGCTTCCGTCGGCTCCCCGAGCTGCTCCCGTACGTAGTTCCAGACCACGCCGATGAGTGCGGCGACGGGAACGGCGAGCAGACTGCCCACGATTCCGGCGAGACTGCCGCCCAGCGTCACCGCGAGCAGGATGACCGCCGCGTGCAGACCGAGTCCCCGGCTCTGGATCATCGGCTGGAACACATTGCCCTCCAGCTGCTGCACCACGACGATGATCGCCAGCACGATGAGGGCGTCCGTCGGACCGTTCGACACCAGCGCGATGAGCACGGCCACGAATCCGGCGAACAGGGCGCCCACGATCGGCACGAACGCGGAGACGAACGTCAGCACCGCCAGCGGGAGCACCAGCGGTACCCCCAGGATCCACAGCCCCAGGCCGATGAAGACGGCGTCGAGCACACCGACGAGCGCCTGGGAGCGGACGAACGAGCCGAGGGTCTCCCAGCCGCGCAGGGCCACGATCGGGACGTCGGTGGCGAACCGGCCGGGCAACTGGCGGGTGAGCCAGGGCAGGAAGCGCGGGCCGTCCTTGAGGAAGAAGAACATCAGGAAGACCGCCAGGACGGCGGTGACCACACCGTCGAGCACCGTGCCCACGCCCGAGGCGACCGTGCCGACCAGGCTGCCGACGCTGCTCTGCACACGGTCGACCGCCGCGTCGAAGGCGCCGGCGATCTGGTCGTCACCGATGTTCAGCGGCGGCCCCTCGGCCCACTCGCGCACCCGCTGCATCCCGGCGACGACACCGTCGGTCAGCTCACCCGACTGCGAGGCGACCGGTACGGCGATCAGCGCCAGGATGCCCAGCACGACCAGGACGAACAGCAGGGTCACCAGCGAGGCCGCGGCAGCCGGCCGCCAGCCGCGCCGACGCAGGAACCGGGCCGGCGGCCAGGTCAGGGTGGTGAGGAACAGGGCGACGGTGAGCGGCCACACCACCGACCACATCCGGCCGAGCACCCACAACGCCACCGTGAGCATCACGAGGACCAGCAGCAACTCACCGGAAACCCGCGCCGATCCACGCAGCGCGGCACGGCTTCTCGCGGAACTCAACGGCTCAGACATGCGATCACCCTATGTCCGAGCTCGACCCCACCTGCGCCCAGGCCCGGACGACCCGTCTGTCGTCGTGATCGCAGCGTCGTTCTTCTTCGACCTCGTACGTGCGTGCTTCCACCGCTCGCCGCCACGGGTCTGGAACGCCATCGAGCCGTACATCCTCACCCGCCGGGCGGACGCCTCCCCTCTCGAAGGAGTGCACTTCGAACGGCTGGTCCGGCGTTACCGCGACTCCCCCGCCCTTCCGGCCGACTACTGGGATCGCCAAAGCGTGCTGTAGTACGCCTACTGACGCGGGGGTGCAGGGCAACGGGGCGGGAGGATCGGCGTTGATCGTCTGGGTGAACGGTGCGTTCGGCAGCGGAAAGACCACGTTGGTGGAGGAGTTGCGGCCGCGCCGGCCCGAGGCGCTGGTCTACGACCCGGAGATGGTCGGCTTCGTCCTGCGGAGTACGACCGCCCGCTCCTGGTTCCGATGACCTTGGTCGACCCCCTCTACGTGAGCGAGATCTTCGGCGCGTTGCAGCACGCCGGCGTCGAGACCCACCACTTCTTCCTCAAGGTCTCCCGGCAGGAGCTGGAAAGGCGCATCGAGGGCCGTTCCTTCTTCCCCGACGATCCCGGACGAGACGACCGCATCCGGACCTGGACCAAGGACCGGATCACCCCCTGCCTGGCCGCGGCCGACACCCTGCCGACCGACACCGTGTTCCTGAACGGCGAGCTGCCCCCACGGAACCTGGCCGACCAGGTGCTGGCCCGAGTGAGGCCCGTACCCGACCCGTGACGGGCACGGCGCACCGGCGCTGGACCTGCGAGGATGTCCGACCGATTCACCTTTGACGAGTGGATGTGCCATATGCCGATTGCTGGATAGAGTCGTCCCGTTACAACTGGTTGCGGGGACAACCAAAGTGTCTTTCGGCTGCCCCCGTCCCTGGGGAGGGCCTGCAGCACATGAGTCGTCGCTCTACCGGTTCTGTCGGTGTCTGGGCTGAGATGCAACGGCAGCAGCAGCGCCAGTGGGAAGCCGAGGCCAGACGGCGGAGACAGCAGGAACAGGAAGCGCGGGCCTACCAGCGGCGAGCTGCCCGGAGTCACCGCGAGTACCGACAGGCGGAAGCCCTGCGCCGTACGGAGGAGCTGGACGCGCAGGTCGCCTCGCTGCAAGGACTGCTCGCCTCGGGTTGCCGGGCTCCGGTGTTCCGGGCTGCCTCGCTCATGCGGGCCGAGGAGGTTCAGCCCTTCGCCCCGGGCCCCTTGGCACAGCCGGTGCCCATGCCGGACTTCAGCCATTACCAGACGCAGAGCGGCTGGACCGCGAGCCGCAGGGCACAGGCGCAGGCCGAGGCACGGGCGCGCTTCGAGCGCGACTGGCAGGCCGCCCAGGCCGCGGAGACTCAGCGACAGCGACAACTGGCTTCGTATCAGCGGGAGTACCAGCAGGGGGTCGAGACACAGCTGGCCGACGTACGGCGCCACAACGCGGGGATCGCCGCGGTCACCGAAGGGGTCGGGCGCCGGGACCCCGATTCCGTCATCGAGTACTTCTCCGCCGCCCTCTACGCCTCGACGGCGTGGCCGGACGGATTCCCCCGTCAGGTGGCGGCAGCCTACGACCCGGCAGCGCGGCAATTGGTGCTGGACTGGGAGTTGCCCGCCTACGGCATCGTGCCGGAGGCCAAGGCTGTTCGGTACATGGCCGGGGTGGACCAGGAGAAAGAGACCCCCCGCCCGGTGGGCCAGCGCCGCTCTCTGTACAGGGAGGTTCTGGCCCAGTGCATGCTGCTCGTTCTGCACGAGCTGTTCGGCGCGGACGAGCTGGGCGCGCTGGAGTCGGTGACCTTGAACGGGTTCGTCGACGGGCATGACCCGACGACGGGCCGACCGGGCCACATCTTCCTCGCCACCGTCATGGCCTCGCGTGCCTCGTTCCGCGACTTGCACCTGGCGCAGGTCGACGCGACCAGCTGCCTGGCCGACGCGCTCCGCGGCCAGCTCTCGGCCCGGCCGGACCAGCTCACACCGGTACGGCCGAGCAGGCGACCGCATGACGTCGGGAACCGCGTGATCGCCCACGGCGGCGATGAGGACCCCGACCTGTTCGCCATGGACCCGATCGCCTTCGAGAACCTCGTCGCCGAGCTCTTCCGGGCCATGGGAATGCAGGCGGTGACGACCCAGCGCTCCAACGACGGCGGCGTGGACGTCGACGCGCTGGATCCGACGCCGATCAGAGGCGGCAAGATCGTCGTGCAGGTGAAGCGCTACCGCGGCACGGTACCGCCCACCGCTGTGCGCGACTTGTACGGAACCGTTCAGGACGCCGGCGCCAACAAGGGGGTCCTCGTGACGACGTCGGGCTTCGGCCCCGGCTCACACGCCTTCGCCAACGGCAAGCCGCTGGAACTCGTCTCGGGCGCCGAACTCGTCGACCTGTTGCATCGCCATGGACTGCGCGGGCGGCTGGGCGAGGCCGGTCAGCGGGCCTCGGCACAGACGGCCCCCTCGGGGCCGGGCGCTCAACTGCCTGACGACTACAACATCTTGGGTATGTCGTGGACGGGAAGCGTCGCCCTGGACGTCTGCGCTCTCGTCTGCCGTGGCAATCGAGTCCTCGGCGACGACCACTTCGTCTTCTTCAACAACCCGCGGACGCCGGACGGATCCGTGCGCGCTCTTCCCCCCACCCCACCGGACAAGGCCGCCATCTGTGTCTCGTTCGACGGGTTGCCCGACGAGGCCGACCGTTTCGTACTGGTGGCGGCCATCGACCCAGAGGTCGACCCGGACGCCGACCTCACTGGTTTCACGGACGCCCGTATCCGCCTCCTGGACCCCGGGCTCACCGAACTGGGACAACTCGAAGTATCCGACGGCCGGCCCCTCGAAACCGCTCTGGTACTCGGCTCGTTCCGCCGAAGGGCGAACGGGGACTGGGACTTCGTCCTGGGTGGCAGGGGCTACACGGGCGGCTTGGAGGAACTCGTTCAGGACTTCGGCATCGAGGTGGAGTAGAACTCCAGCGGTCCGGGACCGCTGTGCTGGATGAGGACATTCCGTTCGGCGCCGTCGCCGTAGCCGTCGCCGTCACGGAAGAGCAGGGGTCCGGTCGTGGGCCCGGGACCCGCCGCAGAGTCGGGGTCGCGATCCTGGGCGGTCTTCTCTCCCGTGACGGCGCAGCAGAGGCCGTGCCCGTCGTGCGAGACGAACCATCACCAGGTCGTGGCCGGTGCCGGGGTGTGAGGCGAGACCGATCCCGGGAATGGCGGCGACGCGCGGGCAGCGCATTTGTCCTATGACATATTTTTATTGTCCTAGGTTCAATGCTAGGGTTGGGCTCAGTCGGGCTCCGGAGGTGAACGGCATGCCGATCAGCGGGACGAGTGCGGCGGAGATCGCCGGGAGTGTGCGGGACCTGATCGCGTCGGGTGAGCTGGCGCCGCAGGACCCGTTGCCGCCGGTCCGTGCGCTCGCGGAAGAGCTCGGCGTGAACCGGAACACCGTGGCCTCGGCATACCGGCTGCTGGTGACCGCCGGCGAGGCCGTGACGCGCGGGCGTGGCGGGACGGTGGTCGCCGGAGTGCCGCAACTGGCCAGCGAGGGGGCGTGGTTCGGGGGCCGGCTGACCGATCTGGCCAGCGGCAATCCGGACCCGGAGCTGCTGCCCGACGTACTCCGGGCGCTCCGTGGCGACGGGTACCGGCCGGCCCTGTACGGTGCGCCGCCCGTCGACGAGCGGCTGGCCGGGTGGGCTGCCGAGCGGTTCGCACCCGACCTCGGGGGACGGCCCTTCCGTGTCCTGATCACGCACGGCGCGGTCGACGCGACGGAGCGGCTGCTGAACGCCTACCTGACCCGCGGGGACGCCGTGGCGGTCGAGGACCCCTGCTTCCTGGCGAGCATCGGCACCCTGCGGCTGAACGGTTTCCGGACGGTGGCGGTGGCGGTCGACGGACAGGGGATGCGCCCGGACGCCCTGCGCGCGGCCCTGGAGGGCGGGGTGCGGGCGGTCGTGTGCACGCCCCGCGCGCACAACCCGACCGGTGTCAGCATCACCGGGGAACGGGCCGCCGAGCTCCGGGCGGTCCTCGCGGACCATCCGACGGTGCTGGTCATCGAGGACGACCACTTCTGGGCCGTCTCCCGCGCCTCCTACCGCCGGGTCACGGCGCCCGAGAACACGCGGTGGGCGCTGGTGAGATCGGCGTCGAAGTTCCTCGGCCCGGACCTGCGTCTGGCCCTGCTCGTCTGCGACGAGGAGACCGCCGTACGACTCGAGACCCGCCTCAACACGGGTACGACATGGGTGAGCGGGCTGCTCCAGCACGCGGCCCACGCCCTGCTCACGGACCCGGAGGTCACCGACCTCACGGCACGGGCACGCTCGCTCTACGGGGAGCGCAGCGCACTGCTCCTGACGCGGTTGGCCGAGCAGGGGATCGACCCCCCGGACGGCTACCGGCCGGACGGACTGAACGTGTGGATCCCCCTGAGGACACCGGCCCGGCAGGTCACGGACGCACTGGCGCGGCGGGGCTGGGCCGTACAGCCCGGTGACCTCTTCACCTCGGCGACGTCCACCGCTCAGGCCGTGCGCGTGACGACCTCCATGCTCACCGAGGACCGGGCCGCGCGGTTCGCCGCCGACCTCGCCGCCGTCCTCCACCGCTCCGAACGGCGCTGACCGGCCACGCCTACGGCGTCACCCGCACACACACTCTCCCCTTGTTGATCAGAAAGGCCGGCTCAGCCATGCGTACACACTTCGTCGTCCACGAGTCCTTCGAGGCGCCGGGAGCCTATGAGGACTGGGCCCGGGCCCGGGGTCACGAGATCGGCCACTCGCGCATCCACGAGGGCGACGCGCTGCCCGCGAGCGCGGACGGCATCGATCTGCTGATCGTGATGGGCGGCCCCCAGCAGCCCAGTACGACCACCGAGGAGTACCCGTACTTCGACGCGGCCGCGGAGACGGCCCTCATCGCCGCCTGTATCGAGGCCGACCGGGCCGTCATCGGGATCTGTCTGGGCGCCCAGCTCGTCGGAGAGGCACTCGGTGCCGCCTTCGACTCCAGCCCGCACACCGAGATCGGCTCCTTCCCCGTCTCCCTCACCGCAGCGGGTCGCGAGCACCCCTTCCTCGCGGGCGTCGGGGACACCTTCGACACCGGTCACTGGCACAACGACATGCCGGGCCTGACCGAGGACGCCACCGTGCTGGCCACCAGCGCGGGCTGCCCCCGCCAGATCGTCGCCTACGGCCGGTACGTGTACGGCTTCCAGTGCCACATGGAGTTCACCCCGGCCTGCGTCGACGCCCTGATCGCACACTCCGAGAAGGAACTCGCCGCACTCGCCGACCGCCCCGACCACCCCTACGTCCAGCAGCCCGACCAGCTGCGCGCCAACGACTACACCGCGATGAACGACCGGCTGGCGGTGTTCCTCGACCGCCTCGCCGCGGACTACGCGGGCCGCTGAACGGATCGCTTCGCCCCCGGCGGCGCTACGCTCCTGTGCCGTGCAGAAGACGCGTCTCGACACTGCTCGGATCCGGGCGGCACGGCGGCTGATCGACCCGGTCTTCCTCGACACTCCGCTGTACCGCTGTGAGGCACTGGAACCCGTACTCGGGTGCACGGTGAGCATCAAACTCGAAACGGCGAACCCGGTCCGCAGCTTCAAGGCCCGCGGCACCGAGGTCGTCGCGAGCCGGCTCGCCGCCGGTGACGCGCGAGCCGTGGTGTGCGCCAGCGCGGGCAACCTCGGCCAGGCCCTCGCCTGGTCCGGCCGCGGTCGGGGGCTCGACGTCACCGTCGTGGCATCCCGCTTCGCGACCGTGGCCAAGCTCGATCGCATCCGCGCACTGGACGCCAGGCTGGAACTGGTGGACGGCGACCACGAGATGGCGCGCGAGCGGGCGGCGGCCCTCGCCCGGCAGGACGGCATCCGGCTGGTCGAGGACAGCCTGGACATCGAGACCTGCGAGGGCGCGGCGACCATCGGGCTGGAACTGGTCGACACCGCGCCGTCGTTCGACACCGTCCTGATCGCGCTCGGCGGCGGGGCCCTGGCCACCGGCGTGGGTCACGTACTGAAGGCGTTGGTACCCGAGGTCGAGGTGATCTGCGTCCAGCCACAGGGCGCACCGGCGATGACCCGCTCGTGGCACCGACGACGCGTCGTCACCACCGACTCGGCCGACACCATCGCCGACGGCGTCGCCGGCCGGCGCCCCATCCCGGCCGTCCTGCGCGACCTGCTCCTGGTGGCCGACGACGCCGTCCTGGTCCAGGAGGCGTCGATCGTCGCCGGCATGCGCACCCTCCTCGACCACGCCGGCCTCGTCGTCGAACCCTCGGCGGCCCTCGGCATCGCAGCGATCCTGGAAGACCGCCCCCGCTTCGCCGACCGACACGTCGTCACCCTCGTGTGCGGCAACAACGTGGACATGGACGCGTATCACCGCTGGGTCGGCGTCAGCGGGCACGCCTAGAGGGCTGGACGAAAACCCCTTGCGGTCAAGGGTGGTGGTCGCCCTACGGTTGCTCGCCGTGAGCATCGACGTGCCCTACCAGCCGCTCCCGATCGACCAGTCCGACGTGCGGTATGTCCACGGACCCGATTCCGTTCCACGGCCGGGTGTGCCCGCCGGGGAGACGGTCGCGTTCGAGTGGACGGGCAGCGCGGTCTACCCGGGGACCTTCCGGAGGTTCTGGGTTCATGTGCCGGCGCGATACGACCCGGCGGAGCCGGCCTCATTGTTGGTGTTCCAGGACGGGTGGTGGTACCTGGACCCCGCGGGGGAGGTACGCGGCGCGATCGTCCTGGACAACCTCGTCCACCGCGGCGACATACCCGTCACCATCGGCGTGTTCGTCGATCCCGGCGTCTTCCCCGACGCGGAGCACCCCAAGAACCGGAACAACGAGTACGACGCCTTCGACGACCGGTACGTCACCTTCCTCCTCTCCGAGATCATTCCGCAGGTCGCGGAGCGTTACTCCCTCGCCGAGTCGCCCGAACGGTGGGGCATCTGCGGCGGGAGCAGCGGCGGCAACTGTGCGTTCACCGCCGCGTGGCTGCGTCCGGATGCGTTCGGCCGTGTCATCGGATATCTGTCCAGCTTCGCGCAGATGCCGGGCGGCAACCCCTACCCGGACCTCGTCTCGCGCGTCCCCCGCAAGCCGCTGCGCGTCTTCCTGCAAGGCGGTCACCGCGACCTGCGCTGGAACGAGCCACAGGGGAACTGGCTCGCCGAGAACCTGCGGGTGGCGGCCGCTCTCGCCGAAGCGGGCTACGACTTCCGCCTCGTCCTGGGGGACGGCGGACACAGCCCCAACCACGGCGGCGTCCTGCTTCCGGACGCGCTGCGCTGGCTGTGGCGTCCCGATGAGGACGGCAGCCGGTGAATACCGCCGTTCGCCGCACGCCCCTTGGCTCCGCGGCCCCCATGCCCAACACTCGGCCCATGACGCAGCGTGTGGAGCTCGCCACGGTGATGGATCGGCTGGCCGTAGACGGACTGGTCACCGAGTACGCGGTGGCCGTGGACGACGGTGACTGGGCGGCGTACCGGGAACTGTTCACGCCGGACGGACGGGCGGACTACCGTTCGGCGGGCGGGATCGAGGGGGACGTGGACAGCGTCGCGGCGTGGCTCGCGGAGAATCTGCGCCTGTTCTCGATGCGGCAGCACCTGATCGTCAACCGGCGGGTGCGGTTCGGGGTCCTGGAGCAGGACGCGGGCGACACCGCCCGGGTCGGCGCCGACTACGTCAATCCGATGCGGCTGGCCCGCGAGGGGAACGACGGTGGCGGGGCACCCGACTTCGTCTGTGGGGGACGCTATGCGTTCGGGCTGCTGCGCACCCACGACGGCTGGCGGCTGCGTGAGGTGGTCGTCGAGGAGAAGTGGCGGCGCCTGCCGACGGCGTGACGCCGGGCGTGCCCGAAAGCGCCCTGTCGGAGATCGTCCGCCGGGGCGCACACTGGAGGCACCACCGGGTAGGAGGTGCCGCATGAACGCGTCCGATCACTGGCACGCCTCCCGACCGGCCCTCTCCCGACCGGCCTTCTCCCGTCTGCTCGCCTCACCTTGGCGGCGTTCGGCACTCGCGGCCGGGGCGGGTGCCCTGCCGGTGCTCGCCTTTCCGGCGCCCGCGCTGTGGTGGTGGGCGTACGTCGCCCTCGTCCCCTGGATGCTGCTCGCCCGTTCCGCGCCGACCGGGCGGTGTGCGGCCCGGGACGGCTGGTGCGGGGGGTTCGGCTTCATGCTGGCGATGCATCACTGGCTGCTGCCTAGCCTGAATGTGTTCACGCTGGTGATCGCCGCGCTGCTCGGTGCCCTGTGGGCGCCCTGGGGCTGGCTGGTACGGCGATTTCTCGCCCCGCACGGATCCGGGACGCCGGGCCGGGGTCGGGTCGCCGGTGCGCTCCTCGTGCTGCCGTCCGCCTGGCTGGTCGTCGAACTCGTCAGGTCCTGGCAGGGGTTGGGCGGGCCCTGGGGAATGATCGGCTCCAGTCAGTGGCAGGTGGAGCCCGCGCTGCGGCTCGCCTCGGTGGGCGGGGTGTGGCTGCTGAGCTTCCTGGTGGTGGCGGTGAACGTGGCCGTGGCCGTGATCGTCTCCGTGCCCGGCTCGCGGACCCCGGCCCTCGCCGGGCTCGTCGCGACGGCGGCCACCGCCTCGGCGGCCTGGGTGTGGGCGCCGCGCCCCGAGGTCGAGGGACGGGCCCGGATCGCCGTCGTCCAGCCGGGCGTGGTGGACGGGGTGCAGCGCCGGTTCGACGTCGAGGAACGGCTCACCCGGCGGCTGATCGGGCAGGACGTCGATCTGATCGTCTGGGGGGAGAGCAGTGTCGGGTACGACCTCGGCGAGCATCCGGAGCTGGCGGCGCGCATAGCGGAGCTGTCGCGGTCCACGGGTGCGGACATCCTCGTCAATGTCGACGCGCGCCGCTCGGACCGGCCCGGTATCTACAAGAGCGCGATCCTGGTCGGCCCGCACGGCCCGACCGGTGACCGGTACGACAAGATGCGGCTGGTGCCGTTCGGGGAGTACATACCGGCGCGTTCGCTGTTCGGCTGGGCGACCTCGGTCGGCAAGGCGGCCGGTGAGGACCGGCGGCGCGGCAGCGAGCAGGTGCTGATGAACATCGGGCCGGGACTGCGGATCGGGCCGATGATCTGTTTCGAGACCGCGTTCCCCGACATGAGCCGGCATCTCGCGGAGGACGGCGCGGATCTCCTCGTCGCGCAGTCCTCGACCTCCACGTTCCAGCACAGCTGGGCGCCCGCGCAGCACGCCTCCCTGGCCGCGCTGCGCGCCGCGGAGACCGGCAGGTCGTTCGTGCACGCCACGCTGACCGGCGACTCCGCGGTGTACGACGCGAGCGGGCGGCGCCTCGGCCCGTGGCTGGGCACGGAGGCGAGCACCGCGGCCGTGTACGACGTCCCGCTGGCCGACGGCGTCACCCCGTACGTCCGCTACGGCGACTGGCCGGTCCACGGGGCCCTGCTGGTGCTGGTCGGGCTGGGACTGGCGGAGGGGGCCGGGGCGATCAGGCCGCGGCGGAGCGTTCCCGCACCGCTCGGACCACCCGCTCGCACAGTTCATGGGTCGCCAGCGCGTCCCGGGCGCTGAGCACCTTGCCCGCCCGCACCGCGTCCAGGAAGGCCAGCACCGCCTGCTCCATGCCGCGCTGACGGGCCACCGGCACCCAGTCGCCGCGCCGCCGCACGGTCGGCTGGCCCTTGTGGTCGATCACCTCGGCGAGGTTGACGACCTGGCGCTTGGTGTCCTGGCCGGAGACCTCGAGGATCTCCTCGTTGGAGCCGCTGAGCCGGTTCATCACGCCGAGCGCGGTGAAGCCGTACCCGGAGAGCTGGAGGACGACGTGGTGCAGCAGCCCGTCCTCGACGCGGGCCCGCACGGTGACGTCGTCGACGGGGGCCGGGGCCAGGAAGCGCAGGGTGTCGACGACGTGGATGAAGTCGTCGAGGATCATCGTGCGGGGTTCCTCGGGCAGTCCGACCCGGTTCTTCTGGAGGAGGATCAGGTCGCGCGGGTGGTCGGCGCACTGGGCGTAGCCGGGCGCGAAGCGGCGGTTGAAGCCGACGGCCAGGGACACGCCGCGTTCCTCGGCGAGTTCCACGAGCCGCTCGGAGTCGGCGAGCCGGTACGCGAGCGGTTTGTCGACGTACGTCGCGACGCCCGCCTCCAGCAGCCGGGCGACGATCTCGGGGTGGGCGCCGGTGGGCGCGTGCACGAAGGCCGCGTCGAGACCGGTGCCGAGGAGTGCGTCGAGGTCGCGGTGGCGCCGGTCGGCGGGCAGCCGGTGGGCGTCGGCGATCCGGTCGAGCGTGGCCGGGGTACGGGTCTGCAGGTGCAGCTCGATCCCGGGCAGCGCGCCGAGGACCGGCAGGTACGCCTTCTGCGCGATGTCACCGAGTCCGATGCAGCCGACCTTCACGGGGCGCTCCCTCACCTCGAACCGCGTGCCTCCACCGCAGCATACGGGGGCTGCGGCGGCCGCCGGTCGGCGATGCCGTCGAAGCCGCGCAGGAACCGCGCGGGTGCCGCCGCCGACAGCGCGGCGATCAGGGTGTCGCGTACGGCGACGGCGGTCGTCCGGGGCGGCCGGGCCGCCGTGTGAGCGGGAAGGTCGGTGGCGTCGCCGAGCAGGGCGACCCGGCCGTGGTGGAGGGCGGGCAGGGGGCGGGCGAGGTGGTGCACGTGGTGCCGCAGGATGTCCTCGGGGCGGAGCGCGGCGAGGATCTCGGGGATCGGGTGGTGTGGTGCGCACGGGCGTGCGGGAGCTGCTCGGCGGGATGCCGGGCGGCTGAGGCGCCCGCGGCGCCGGGTCGCCGGGTCGCCGGGTCGCCGAAAACCCTTGGTGGTGGCGAGGCACGGTGAGCGATCATGCGGGGATGACGACTCAGCGCACCGAGCCGGCCCAGAACGCCGGCGAACGCGCCATGCTGGAAGGCTGGTTGGAGTACCACCGCCAGACGCTCGCGTGGAAGTGCGAGGGGCTCACCGACGCCCAGCTGCGCACCGCCGCCGTGCCACCCTCCGAACTGTCGCTGCTGGGGCTGGTCCGGCACATGGCGGACGTGGAGCGCGGCTGGTTCCGCACGGTGCTCGTGGGCGAGGACCTCGGTCCGCTCCACTACAGCGAGGCCGACCCCGACGGCGAGTTCCATCTCACCGAGGAGGACACCTGGGAGGCGGCGCACGCCACCTGGCAGACCGAGATCGCCGAGGCCCGGCGGTGCGCGGCCGGTTTCGGCCTGGACGATCTCTCGCGGGGCGTCAGCCGGAACACGAAGGAGCCGTTCAACCTGCGCTGGATCTACACGCACATGATCGAGGAGTACGCCCGTCACAACGGCCACGCCGATCTGCTGCGCGAGCGCATCGACGGGGCGACCGGCGAGTGACGTCAGCGCCGACGGGCCCCTGCCCTCCCTGAGGGGGAGGTGTTCACCCGTGCGGGGCAACCTGTGCCCGTCCGATGTCGTGCGCCCGGCCGGAACCAGCAGAGTTGCGCGGGTGCATCGAACGACGACGACAACCGCGGCGCTCCTGGTGTTGGCCCTCTCGGCCCTCTCCGGTTGCGTCACCGTCCAGCACCCGTCCGCGCCCGGACCGCCGGCCGCCGCGCCGTCCCCGGCACCGGCGCCGCGTCCGAGGGCGGACGCCGAGCCCCAGGTCGTGCAGGCGCCGGCCCGTGAGGCGCTGGAGATGGTCGGGCCGGACACCCGGGAACGGGCCGCCACGACACTCCGGCAGCGGCACCGGCCGGCCCCGGCCGCCGCCCCGGAGGGACACGCCCCGCCGCGCCGGGCCCACCCCCCGCACCCGCGCCCCGGGCCGGCGCATCCGGACCCGCGCAGGCGGGTGACGCCGCACCCCGACGTCCCGGACGCCGGGACGGACATCCGCCGGAACACCGATGTGTGCGCCCTGGGCCGAAAGTACGGCGGCTGGCGCAGGGACAGCCCGGAGGCGGTGGCCTGCCGACAGGTGTACGGCCACCGCTAGGCCGTGTCCGCAAGGTCCCAACGGGCCCTAGCCCTCCGTGCCGCCCTCGCCCAGGCGGAGTTCCATCCTGCTGATCGCCGCCCGCACGCCGTCGCCGTAGCTGTCGTCCCCGAGGACCCCGGCCGCCTCGCGTGCCCTGCGCACATGGGTGCGGGCGGCACCGGCGCGGCCGAGCCGGACGTAGTCCGCCGCCAGGTTCAGATGGAGCGAGGGGTACAGGGCCCGTACGGCGGGCGACTCCTCGTGCTCCTCGGCGGCGGTCAGGGCCCGCAGGTCCCAGGCGAGTTCGTCGAACGGGTCGTCCTGGGTGTCGGCCAGATAGTGCGCGAGGGTGCAGCGGTGCAGCGGATCGCCCTCCTCGCCCAGCTCGGTCCACAGATCGAGAAGTCTGCGCCGGGCCTCCTCACGGTCGCCCCCGTGGTGCAGCATGACGACCTGCCCGATCCGCGTCAGCACGGCGTCGGGCGCCGTCCGTTCCTGTCGCTCCGCCACCGCGTCCTCCTTCGCGTCGTCGCGACGACACCGCATCCCCGGGACGGCACCGCGCCCATGGCACGACGCTAACGGCAGCGGGCGGCGATCCCGGTCAGGCGGCACCGGACCGGTCCCCGGAGGAACCGGCCCGGCGGCACGGGCTCAGTCGGCCAGGTTCGGGATCGTCCAGTCGACCGGGGTGTGGCCCTGCGCCGCGATCGCCTCGTCGATCTGCGTGAACGGGCGGGAGCCGAAGAACTTCTTCGCCGACAGCGGGGAGGGGTGCGCCCCCTTGACCACGATGTGCCGGGACTCGTCGATCAGCGGGAGCTTCTTCTGCGCGTAGTTGCCCCACAGGACGAAGACCGCCGGGTCGGGCCGGTCGGCCACGGCGCGGATCACCGCGTCCGTGAACTTCTCCCAGCCCTTGCCCTTGTGCGAGTTCGCCTCGCCGGAGCGGACCGTGAGGACCGCGTTGAGCAGCAGCACGCCCTGCCGGGCCCACGGCATCAGGTAGCCGTTGTCCGGGACGGGCGTGCCCAGCTCCGCGTGCATCTCCTTGTAGATGTTGCGCAGGGAGGGCGGGATCTTGACGCCCGGCCGCACGGAGAAGCACAGGCCGTGGCCCTGGCCCTCGCCGTGGTACGGGTCCTGGCCGAGGACGAGGACCTTCACCTGGTCGTACGGCGTCGCCTCGAGCGCGGCGAACACCTCCTCGCGCGGAGGGTAGACGGGACCCTTCGCTCGCTCCTCCTCGACGAACTCGGTCAGCTCCTTGAAGTAGGGCTGCTGCAGCTCGTCGCCCAGGACCCCGCGCCAGGACTCGGGCAGCATGGCGATGTCGGTCACGTCAACGTCCTCCGTTGTGCGGTCACTTACTCACCACAGAACCTACAGCCGACCACTGACAACGGGCCCACGGACCGTGCTTTCGGCCCGCTACCAGCTGGTCTTGCGGGAGAGCGTCCACATCATCATGATCGTCGACGGGTCGAGGGAGCGCTCGGCACCGGAGATGTCCTCGT
This sequence comes from Streptomyces sp. NPDC005811, assembly GCF_040630405.1. Classification (NCBI taxonomy): domain Bacteria; kingdom Bacillati; phylum Actinomycetota; class Actinomycetes; order Kitasatosporales; family Streptomycetaceae; genus Streptomyces; species Streptomyces sp. NPDC005811. The sequence goes on along the minus strand of NZ_JBEXXK010000024.1, from coordinate 82,271 downwards.
TCCCGGCGAGGTACTGCTTGCCCTGCCACAGCGGCAGCAGCCGGGCGTCGTTCACCAGGATCTGCTGGGCGTCCTCGAACTCCTTGACCACGTTGGCGCGGTCGCTCTCCTCGCGGGAGCGCGGCAGCAGCACCTGGGTGATCTGCTTCACCGGGTACGGCGTGCCGAGCGCGTTCTGGTCGCCGACGAACGGGGCGATGAAGTTGTCGGGGTCGGGGAAGTCGGGGGCCCAGCCACGGCCGAAGACCGGGTACTCGCCCTTCTGGTAGCCCTGCACGTAGTCGTTCCAGGGGCGGCTCTTGAGCGTGATCTTGAACAGCTTGGAGGTCTCCAGCTGGCGCTTGAGCTCCTTGAACTCCAGCGCGGTGTCCGAGCCGTAGCGGTCGGAGGTGTACCAGAGGGTGAGCTCCACGGGCGAGGAGATGCCGGCCTCGCTGAGGATCTTGGCGGCCTTGTCGGCGTCGGGCCGGCCGAAGTCGTCGAAGAAGCCGGTGGTGTGGCCGGTCAGACCCGACGGGACCATGGAGTACAGCGGGTCGACGGTGTCCTGGTAGACCTTGTGGGCGATCGCCTCACGGTCGACGAGCTGGGCGACGGCCCGGCGCACGGCGAGCTTGTTGGCGTTGGGGTCCTTGGGGTTGAACACCAGGTAGTTGATGTTGCTGCCGGCGCCCTCGATGAGCTGGAGGCCCTCGTTGGCGCCGCCCTTGGTCTCGAGGTCGACGATGTCGTCGGCGGCCAGACCCTGGTAGGTGAGGTCGATGTCCCCGGCACGCAGTGCCTGGACCATCTTGCCGGAGTCCTGGAAGTAGCGGATGGTCACCGCGTTGTTCTTGCGGTCGGCGAAGCCCTGGTAGTTGTCGCTGCGGACCAGTTCCGCCTGCTTGCCCTCGGTGTACGACTGCAGCCGGTACGGTCCGGAGCCGACGATCCCGTCGCCCTTGTGCAGCGCCTTCGCGGGGTAGTCGTCGGGGTCGACGATCGACATGCCCGGGGTGGCGAGCACGAACGGGAAGGTGGCGTCGGACTGGTTGAGGTGGAAGGTCACCTCCTTGTCGCCGCTCGCCTCGACGCTGTCCAGGCTGCCGAGGAGTCCGGCGGGGCCGGTCTCGGCGTTGATCGCCTTGATGCGGTCGATCGAGTACTTGACGGCCTTGGCGTCGAGCGTGTCGCCGTTGGAGAACTTCAGCCCGTCGCGCAGTTCGCAGCGGTAGGTGCGGCTGTTGCCGTCGGTGAACGCACAGCTCTTGGCGGCGTCGGGCTGGGGGGTCGTCGCGCCCACCGGGTAGGACAGCAGGGTCTGGTAGATGTTGCGGAACAACTCCCAGGAACCGTCCCAGGCCGCCGCGGGGTCCAGCGTGCTGGGAGCGCTGGTGGTGCCCACGACGATCGGTCCGGCGTCATCGGAGCTCTCGTCTCCCAGAAGACCGCATCCGCTCACCAGGGATATGGACGCGATCACCGCCACATGCTGCAACGATCGATTCCGGTAGAACACGCACACGCTCCTCGTAAAAGCCATGCCAAGAGTGGCCAGACCATACCGCAGGCATGGAAAGGCTCAATGGGTGAGGGGAAAGCGTTATTGATCAGGGAGAAATCGTGACGACGTTGTCATGCCCCTGGGCGGGTCCGGGAATGGACACGGGCCCCGGTTCCGTCAAGGAACCGGGGCCCGCGGCGGTGTGCGATGAGACTCAGGCCACACCGGCGTTGAGCAGGATGCCGCCGTCGACGACGAGCGTCTGACCGGTGATCCAGTCCGACTGCGCGGAGGTGAGGAACGCGGCGGTGCCGCCGATGTCGGACGGCACACCGAGCCGGCCCAGCGGGTAGCCGGCGGCCGCCTCGGCCTCCCGGCCCTCGTACAGGGCCTGGGCGAACTTGGTCTTGACGACGGCCGGAGCGATCGCGTTGACCCGTACGCGGGGCGCGAACTCGTGCGCCAGCTGCTGGGTCAGGTTGATCATCGCGGCCTTGCTGATGCCGTACGCGCCGATGAAGGGCGAGGCCGACAGGCCCGCGAGGGAGGCGATGTTGACGATCGCGCCGCCGTTGTCCTTCTGCCAGGCGTGCCAGGTCTTCTGGGCGAAGCCGAGGGCGGAGACCACGTTGGTCTCGAAGACCTTGCGCGCCACCTCGAGGTCGAGGTCGGCGATCGGCCCGAACACCGGGTTGGTGCCCGCGTTGTTGACGAGGTAGTCGACGCGGCCGAAGGCCTCCATCGTCGCCTCGACGGCGGCCGTCTGGTGGTCGAGGTCGTGCGCCTTGCCGGCCACGCCGATGACCCGGTCGGCGCCGAGCTGCTCGACGGCCTCCTTCAGCGCGTCCTCGTTGCGGCCGGTGATGCAGACGCGGTCGCCGCGGGCGACGAGCGCCTCGGCGACGCCGTAGCCGATGCCGCGGCTGGCGCCCGTGACGAGCGCGACCTTGCCGGAGAGTTCCACGGTCATGGTTCCTGATCCCTAGTCGAGCGGTCCGCCGGCGACGTACAGCACCTGGCCGGAGACGAAGCCGGCGGCCTCGTTCGTGAAGAAGGCGATCGCGTTGGCGATGTCGTCGGGCTCACCGACACGGGCCACGGGGATCTGGGTGGCGGCGGCGGCCTTGAACTCCTCGAAGCCCATGCCGACCCGGGCCGCGGTGGCCGCGGTCATGTCGGTGGCGATGAAGCCGGGGGCGACGGCGTTGGCGGTGATGCCGAACTTGCCGAGCTCGATGGCGAGGGTCTTGGTGAAGCCCTGGAGACCGGCCTTGGCGGCCGAGTAGTTGGCCTGGCCGCGGTTGCCGAGCGCCGAGGAGGAGGACAGGTTGACGATCCGGCCGAAGCCCGCGTCGACCATGTGCTTCTGGATCGCCTTGGACATCAGGAACGAGCCGCGCAGATGCACGTTCAGGACGGTGTCCCAGTCGGAGACGCTCATCTTGAACAGCAGGTTGTCGCGGAGCACGCCCGCGTTGTTGACGAGGATCGTCGGGGCGCCCAGCTCCGCGACGACCCGGGCGATCGCCGCCTCGACCTGGGCCTCGTCGGAGACGTCGGCGCCGATCGCGACGGCCCTGCCGCCGGCCGCGGTGATCTTCTCCACGGTGTCCTTGCAGGCGGCCTCGTCGAGGTCGATCACGGCGACCGCGCGGCCCTCGGCGGCCAGCCGTACGGCGGTGGCGGCTCCGATGCCGCGCGCCGCGCCCGTGACTACGGCGACCCGCTGTTCAGTGGTGGACATTCCTGTGTCTCCTCGCCCTTGAGAGAACCTGTCGCGCGGTGAGCGACCGCTTAGTACCTTCGTCGGACGTGACGCTAGAAGCCCTGGCACCCGGTGTCAACGCCACACGGCGCCGGTGTGATCCATTACCTCACCAGGAGGCCCAGCAACCGCTCCGTCTCGGCCGCCGGATCGGTGGTGAGTCCGGTGTGCACCGGCCCCGGCTGCACCATCGCCGAGCGCGGCGCGACCAGCCAGCGGAACCGCCGCCCGGGGTCGTCGCCCGCCGCCTGCCCGGCGGCCGCGCCGCCGCCGCACACGCCCTCGACGGCCGCCAGCGCGGCCCTGATCCCGGCCACGTCGGCGCCCGGGTCCAGGGCGAGCAGCCGCGCCTCGTCCAGATGGGTGCGGGCGCCGACGTAGGCCCGGGCTCGGCAGTAGACCAGCACGCCCGCGTTGATGCACTCGCCGCGCTCCACCCTCGGTACGACCCGCAGCAGGGCGTACTCGAAGACGTCCCGGTCGCCGCCCTGGCCGGACCGGGTGATGTGACGCTCGGCCACATGGCCGGCCATGTGGATGTGGCGCTCGCTCACTTGTTCTCCTCGATGCCGGTGATGCGGTCGGCGATGACGGCCGCCCGGGCGAGCAGCGGCCGGGCGTAGGCCCGTCTGAGGTCGTCCGGGGTGTCGAAGCCCGGTTCGTCCGCGAGCCAGACGTCGGGGATCTCGGCGGTGACCTCGGCGAGCAGCTCGGCGGTGACCAGCGGGGCGAGCCGCTCGGCCGCGCCGGAGATGTCCGGGGCGAAGGAGGCCAGGGCGTGGTCGGAGGCGTCGTAGGGGCGGGCCGCGGAGGTCTCGACCGTGGGCCAGTTGTGGTGCCAGATCAGGGTGGCGCCGTGGTCGATGAGCCACAGGTCGCCCTGCCGGAGCAGCAGGTTGGGGTTGCGCCAGGAGCGGTCGACGTTGTTGACCAGCGCGTCGAACCAGATGATCGCGCCGGCCTCCGCGGGGCTCACCGGGAAGGCGAGGGGGTCGTAGCCGAGGGCGCCGGAGAGGAAGTCCATGCCGAGGTTGGTGCCGCCGCTGGACCTGAGCAGCTCCTGCACCTGCGGGTCGGGTTCGCCGAGGCCGAGGACGGGGTCGAGGGCGACGGTCACGAGCCGGGGCATCCGCAGGCCGAGCCGGCGGGCGAGTTCGCCGCAGACGACCTCCGCGACGAGGGTCTTGCGGCCCTGTCCGGCGCCGGTGAACTTGATGACGTACGTTCCGAGGTCGTCGGCCTCGACGAGTCCCGGCAGCGAGCCGCCCTCACGCAGTGCCGTGATGTAGCGGGTGGCGGTGACTTCCTTGAGCATCGCCCCAGGTTACTGGGGCCTGGTGAGGAGGCGGTCGACAGCTCCGTGACAGCTCTGGCTTACGCGGGTCTGATCTCGAAAAGGTCAATATCTCGACACTGTCCGGACTTGGCGGGGGTTCTGAACAAGCGGCGCCCACCGCCCGTACCTCTCGGCAGATCCACGCACCCCCCTGGAAGGAAATCCTCAGCATGACCAGCGCATCGATCAACTCCGCGTCGAAACCCGCCCGCCGTACGGTCATGGCGGCCGCCGGAGCCGCGGGGCTCTCCGTCGCGCTGACGGCGTGCGGAGGGTCCGACGACGACTCCTCCTCGTCGGCCTCGACCGGCGGGACGACGGGCTCGACGGGGGCCAGTGAGGCCGCGAGCACCGGTGGCACGGGCGGCGGCGACAGCGCGGCCGGCGCGGCGCTGGCCGCGACCGCCGACATCCCCGAGGGCGGCGGCAAGATCTTCGACTCGCAGAAGGTGGTCGTCACCCAGCCGGCGGCGGGTACGTACAAGGCCTTCTCGGCCGTGTGCACCCACCAGGGCTGTGCGGTGAAGACCATCGCGGACGGGGTCATCAACTGCCCCTGCCACAACAGCAACTTCTCGATCGAGGACGGCAGCGTGAAGAGCGGTCCGGCGACCCAGGCGCTGCCCGAGGTGAAGATCACGGTGAGCGGCGACTCGATCACGCTGGCCTGACGTCCGGCCGTCGGAGGGCCGTCAGCACCTCGTCCGTGGTCGCGACCGTGGCGACCAGCGCGAGGGTGTGGCGGATCATCGCGGGGGTGTAGTCGGCAGGCACCCCCGCGATGGCGTCCGAGGGCACGACGGCGGTGTAGCCCCGGTTGACCGCGTCGAAGACGGTGTTCGGGATCGCCACGTTGGCCGAGACCCCGGTCACGACCAGGGTGCGGCAGCCGAGGTTGCGCAGCAGGGCGTCGAGGTCGGTGCCCTGGAGGGGCGACAGCCCGTGCAGCCGCCGTACGACGAGATCCTGCCCGGCGACCTCGATCGGGGGCGCGACACGGGTCGCGTCCGTCCCGGCGAGCTGCTGGACGGGCAGGCGCTCGGCGGCGCGGAAGAGGCGGGCGTTGCGGTTGGCGCCCAGGCCGTCGGGGCGGCGCTCGGCGATGGCGTGGACGACCTGGACGCCGTTCTCGTGCGCGGCGCCGACCAGTCGGGCCACCCGGGCGAGGACACCCGACTCCCGTGCGGCGGCGGCCAGTTGGGGCAGCGCGGCACCAGGGCCGACGACGCCCCGCTGACATTCCACCGTGAGCAGCACGGTGGAATCGGGGTCGAGGAGGTCCCGGAGCTCTTCGGACGACGGCACGGCTCCCCCTGGTGTCGGGATACTTGCTTTTCTGACACAGTGTCAGAAAAGTCGTACTGGTAAGCAGTACACGGGAAGCAGTGACAAGAGAAGAAGGATGAGGGGGCCGGATGACCGTCACTCAGCGCCGGGGCCGGAAGATCATGATGTCGCCGGGGGAGCTGGACGCGTTCCTCACCACCCAGCGCACCTGCCGGGTGGCCACCGTGTCCGCCGACGGCGCCCCGCACGTGAGCGCGCTGTGGTTCCTGTGGGACGGCAGCGCGCTGTGGCTGTACTCAGTCGTGCGCAGCAAGCGCTGGACGCAGCTGTGCCGTGATCCACGGGTCGCGATCGTGGTCGACACGGGCGAGGAGTACGACTCGCTGCGGGGCGTCGAGCTGTCCGGCGCCGTGGAGTTCGTGGGCGAGGCTCCGCGCACGGGTGAGCTGTGCGCCGAACTCGACGCCGTGGAGACGCTGTTCGCGCGCAAGAACTTCGGCCTGGACGCGATGCCGCACGACGGGCGGCACGCGTGGGTGCGCCTGCGGCCGGAGAAGGTCGTCTCCTGGGACTTCCGCAAGCTGGGCGACGGATAGCCGGGCGACGGACAGCCGGGCGACGGACCGCACCCTCCGCTCAACTCAAGGCGGCTCCTGCCGACTTGAGGGCCTCGACCGCCGCCCGGATCGACGGACGGCGGTCCGCGTCCGCCCGCCAGACCACGTACACATGGCGGCGCACCCGCTGCTTGAGCGGGACCATGACGACCCCTTCGGGCACCGGGTCGCGTCCGAGCAGCGGCACGATGCAGACGCCCAGCCCGGCGGCGACCAGCCCGAGTTGGGTGTGGGTCTCGGCGGCCCGGTGGCCGACGATCGGTTCGACGCCCCGCGAGCGCAGGGTGAACATCAGCCACTCGTGACAGAACTCGCCCTCGCCCCAGGTGATCCACTCGTCCCCGGCGAACTCCCCGAGATCCACCTCGTCCCGGCCCGCGAGCGGATGCCCGGCCGGCATGGCGACATCGGCAGGGTCGTCCAGGACGGGCGCCTTGACCAGCCCCTCCGGCACGGGCATCGGCTTGTTGTACCAGTCGAGGACGACCGCGAGATCGAGGTCGCCGCGGACGACACCCGCGACACCGTTCTCCGGCTCCAGCTCGCAGGAGCGCAGCCGCAGCCCCGGGTGCGCCTTGCGCAGCTCGGCGAGGGCGACGGGGAACAGTCCGCGCGCGGCGGTCGGGAACGCGGAGATCCGCAGCTCCCCCGCGACCTGCCCGCGCCGGGCCTCCAGATCGGACTGCGCCAGCTCCACCTGGGACAGGATCCGCGCCGCGTGCTCGGCCAGCAGCCGCCCGGCGTCGGTCAGCCGCACCCCCCGGCCGTGCTTGGCCAGCAGCCGCTGCCCGACCTCCCGCTCCAGCTTGGCCAGCTGCTGCGAGACGGCCGAGGTCGTGATGTGCAGGCCCGCCGCGGCGGCACTGACCGAGCCGTGCCGGGCGAGGGCGTCGAGGGTCCGCAGGCGCTCCAGGTTCAACATGTAAGCAATGCTACGAGGTATCGGGTGCGAATTCTCGATTGTGCTACGAGATACTGTGCCGCATCGTTACGGCCATGACCACCGCCGCCACCCGCGCCTCCGCCCCCGCGACCCCCCGTGTCCGCCGCACGCTCGACTGGCGTCTGCGGTTCGGCGTGCTCTCGCTGATCTGGGGCTTCAGCTTCCTGCTCATCAAGGTGGGCACCCGGGGCTACGCGCCGTTCCAGGTCACCCTGGGCCGGCTGGTGTTCGGGACGGCGGTGCTGGCGGTCGCGATGGCGGTGCGGCGGGAACGGCTCCCGCGCGGGGCCCGTACCTGGGCGCATCTGACGGTGGCCGCGTTCCTGCTCAACGCCCTGCCGTTCTCGCTCTTCGCCTACTCCGAGCTGACGATCCCGTCCACCCTGGCCGGGATCTGCAACGCCACCTCGCCCCTGTGGGGCATGGCCCTCTCCCTGGTCGCCCTGTCCGAGGACCGGCCCACCCGGGTCCGGGTGGCGGGCCTCGGTCTGGGCTTCCTCGGGGTCCTGACGGTCCTGGGCGCCTGGCAGGGCTTCCACGGCCTGGACGCCCGCGGCACGGCGATGGCCCTGCTCGCCTCGCTGAGCTACCCGATCGGCTGGATCCACGTCCGCCGCACCCTGGCCGGCACGGGGGCCTCGGCCCTGTCGATGACGGGCGCCCAACTGGGCGTGGCGAGCCTCCAACTGGCGGTCGTCACCCCGCTGTTCGCCGGCGTCCCGGACCACTTCGCCCTGCTGCCGCTCCTGGCCATAGCCGCGCTGGGCACCCTCGGCACGGGTCTGGCCCTGCTGATCCAGTACGGCCTGGTCGCCGAGGTGGGCCCGACGACCGCGCAGATCGTCACGTACTTCATCCCGGTGATCGCGACGGGGGCGGGGGTCGCCCTCCTGGGCGAGACCCTGAGCTGGTCGACGCCGGTGGGGGCGGTGATCGTGCTGGCGGGGGCGGCGCTCACGCAGGCGAGGGCCAAGTCGTAGGCCGCGGTCGGGGCGGGTCCGTCGTGGCTGGTCGCGCAGTTCCCCGCGCCCCTGAAGCGGGACAACCCGCCGGTGTCTACACGTAACTCCGCGCCGGGGCCGGGCCCATCGCCGAGGCCACCGCGTCCGCCAGCGGTTCCGCCTCCTCACCCCGCAGCGTCGACACGGTGATCCGGATGCCCGGCCCGGCGCTCAGCCGGAAGCGCGCCCCCGGCGACACCGCCCACCCCGCGTGCAGCAGCCTCGCCACCACCCCGGTCTCGTCGGGTACGGGCACCCACACGTTCATCCCACTGCGCCCGTGCGCGGCGACCCCCCTCTCGGCCAGCGCGGCGATCAGCGCCTCCCGCCGCCCCCGATAGGCCGCGGCCACCGCGTGGCCGTCCACCGCTCCGTCGGCCCACAGCCGTTCCACGGCCCGCTGGACGAGCAGGCTCACCCACCCGGGGCCCAGCCGCTGCCGCCCCCGGACCCGGTCCACGGTGACCTCGTCGCCGGTCAGCACGGCGAGCCGCAGGTCGGGGCCGTAGGCCTTGGCGACCGAGCGGACGAAGGCCCAGTGCCGGGTGCCGCCGGCGAGGGGATGCAGGGGCAGGTCGACGATGCCGTGTCCGTGGTCGTCCTCGATCAGCAGGACCTCGGGATGGTCGGCGAGGACCGTGCGCAGCGCCCGCGCGCGTGCCTCGGTCACGGAGGCGCCGGTGGGGTTCTGGGCGCGGTCGGTGATCAGCACGGCACGCGCCCCGCCCTCCAGGGCCGCCCGCAGACCGTCCGGGAGCGGGCCCTCGTCGTCGACGCCGACCGGGACCGTGCGCAGCCCGAGCGCCGGGACGAGGTCGAGGGTGCGTCCCCAGCCGGGGTCCTCCACCGCGACGCCGTCGCCCGGCTTGAGGTGGGCGGCGAGGACGCGTTCGACGGCGTCCAGGGAGCCGGAGGCCACGGCGAGCGGTCCGGCGGGCACGCCGTCGGCGTCGAGCGCGGCGCGGGCCGCGCGGGCCAGGCCGGGGTCCACGGGATCGGCGCCGTACAGGACCGGCTCGCGGTCGGCGCGTGCGGCGGCCGCCGCGAAGGCGGGGGCGAGCGGGGGCAGCAGGGCCGGATCGGGGTTGCCGTCCGCCAGATCGCGGACCCCCTCCGGCACGTCGAGGCGCACCTTCTCCCGGCCGGTGGTGGCGGGCTTGGGACGCACCCGGCTCCCCCGGCGCCCGTGCGTCTCGATGACCCCGCGCTCACGCAGGGTGCGGTACGCGGCCGCGACCGTGTTCGGGTTCACGCCGAGCGTGACCGCCAACTCCCGCATCGGCGGCAGCAGTTGCCCCGGTTCCAGGGCGCCCTCGCCCACCGCGCGCTCGATGCTCGCGGAAATGTCCGCTGCGCGCCGACCTTCGATCGGATACTCTCCTAGCACAAAGTAGATTATGCACTAGTGCAATGGAGAACGCCAATGCAGGGGACGCCCCAGCCGACACCGCAGCCCGCCGCGTATCCCGCGACCGACCGCACGGTCCCCACGCGTGCCGCGCAGAAGGCCTCCTACGACAAGGAGCTGGTGCACGCGATACTCGACGAGGGGTACGTCTGCCACCTCGGCTTCGTCCGCGACGGCGCGCCCGTCGTGCTGCCGACGCTGTACGGACGGGTCGGCGAGATCCTGTACGTGCACGGCTCGACGGGTTCGCGTCCGCTGCGGATGACGGGCCAGGCCGACCCGGGGCTGCCGGTGTGCCTGACGGTGACGCACGTGGACGGTCTGGTGCTGGCCCGCTCGGCCTTCCACCACTCGATCAACTACCGCTCGGTGGTGGTGCACGGCCTGGCGTACGACGTCACCGACCCGGAGGAGAAGCGCGCGGCCCTCGACGCCCTGGTCGACCATGTCGTGCCGGGCCGCGCCGCCGACTCCCGCCCGGCGAACAAGAAGGAACTGGCGGCGACCGCGGTGATCCGCCTCGACCTGAACGAGGTCTCCGCCAAGACCCGCACCGGCGGGGTCAACGACGAGCCCGAGGACCTGGCGCTGCCGCACTGGGCCGGGGTGCTCCCGCTGAGCAAGGGGTTCGGCGCCCCGCTCCCGGAGGCCGATCTGGCTCCGGGCACGCCGTTCCCGGACTACCTGGCGGCCCTGTGACGCGCTGACGCGGCCCGGACGCCCTCCCCCGCCCGCGTCAGGCCGTGGCCTCGTGGGCGGACGGATCCCGCTCGGGTTCACCGCCGGCGACCGGCTGCGGGGAGCCCTTGGCGGGCGCGGACGACTGGGCGATGTACGCGCCGAGCAGCACCAGCGCGCCGCCCGCGAGCTGCGGCGCCGAGAGGTGCTCGCCCAGCAGGACCCAGGCCAGCACGGTCGCGACGACCGCCTCCATGCAGGCCACGACCCCCGCGACCTGAGGGGAGAGCCGGCGCACGGAGAGCACCCCGGTGACGTACGCGACGACCGTGGCGATCAGCACGATCCAGCCGAGCAGCAGCCAGGCCGGGACCGGGGTGCCGTTCAGGTCGGCGGAGCCCGTGAGCACGGAGAAGTCCAGGTGCCACGGGCGGGCCACGACGGTGAGCACCAGCGCGCCGATGAGCAGACCGTAGGCGATCACACCGAGCGGATCGGGGGCGTCGTCGCCGGCGTCGCCGCCCTGGTCGGCCAGCACGAAGTAGCCGACCTGGCAGCAGGCGGCGGCCAGCGCGAGCAGCAGCCCGAGGGCGTCGAAGCGGAGCCCCGACCACACCTCGACGACACAGGTGAGCCCGCCGACGGCGAGGACCACCCCGAGCGCGGCGGCGCGGGTCACCGGCCGCCGCTGCACGAACCGCACCCAGCCCAGCACCAGGGCGGGCGCGAGGTACTCCAGGAGCAGGGAGACCGCGACGGGCATCCGGGAGATCGAGGCGAAGTAGAAGGCCTGGACGCCGGCCACCGCGAGCAGGCCGAACCCGGCGAGGAGCGCGGGGCGGCGGCGCAGCAGCGCGCGGTGGCGCACGGCGAGCGGCAGCATGACCAGGGCGGCGCCGGTCACCCTCAGCCAGACCACGTGCAGCGGGTCGAGCCCCGCCTCGATCAGCGGCTTGGCCGCGACCCCCGATCCGCCGAAGGCGATCGCCGACCCGACCGCCAGCCCGAGCCCGATGCCCTTGCCGCGGCTGCCCTGACTGCTTCCAGAGGTGCGCACCGGCACATGATGACAGGCCATGACAGCACCGTCATCCCCGATGACACCTGTCTCGGGTACTGGACGGCGGTCAGCGCAGCTCCTCCGGTTCCCGTGCCGTCAGGCTCTCCTCGACGCGGGTGCGCAGGTCGTGCAGGTCCACCCCGGCGTGGGTGAGGACCTCGACGGCCCGCGCCTGCGGGTCCGCGACGAGCGCGGTGAGGAGGTCGAGTCCGGGGGCCCGGACGCCGCCCGGCCGGACGCCGCGCGCGCCCGCCCGCTCCAGCGCGGCGGCGGCGAGCGGCGAGAACCCCTCCACCGCCGGGACGACGGGCAGCGCCCCGGAGTCCTCGACACCGCTCTGCCAGCGCAGGCCGTAGCCGATGCTGCGCTGGACGAGGTAGCCGAGCAGCCGGGCGAGCTGGGGCCCGTCGCCGAAGGCGGCGCGGACCTGGGGGTCGTGTTCGAGGAGGGAGTGCAGCAGATGGGCGGTGTCGATCTGGCGGTCGCCGTCGCGCACCGCGCGGCGGCGGGCGGCGGCGAGCACCGCGGCGGACCCGTCGTCGAGTCTCAGGTCGTCGTCCGTCCCGTGCGTCGCCTGGTCACCTGTCGACTGCCGGGGAATACGGGGTTGCACCTCCCCACCTCATCAGCCCCGCCCCGTCGCGTCATCCCCGGAGGGAAGCATCTGCGCGTCCCACGCAGAGCGGACACCGGTGGACGGAATCTCCTCCTTACGGATGAGATCAGGCCACACACCCGTCGGGGGCGCGCGCCGCCTTGACGGTTCATCAGTATTGAATGTTCGAGGTCCTGGGGTTACGTTCCGCGACACCGCAGCGCCCAGTTGCCCTATACGAGGAGGGTGGTCTCATGGCCGAAGTCAGCGCGGAGGCACGCATCCAGGCACCGGCCGAGAAGGTGTGGGCCCAGCTCACCGACTGGCCGGCGTACGGGGAGTGGAACGCGACGCACACCAACTTCCCCCGGGGCGGCCCCGAGACCCTGGAGGTGGGCGCGACCTTCCAGGAGAACATGAAGCTGATGGGCTTCCCGGCCGAGGTCGAGTGGACGGTCGCGGAGCTGGAACCGGCGCGGGTGCTGGTGATCCGCGGCAAGGGCCCGATGGCGGTGTCCGTGGCCACCCGCTACACCCTCACCCCGGACGGGGACGGCACGACGGTCCGTATCGACGGCGAGTTCACGGGCGCGGCCGTGTCGCTGATGGCGGGCAAGCTGAAGGACTCGGGCACGGCCGCCCTGAACGAGTCGCTGCGCAAACTGGGCGGTCTGGTGGCCTGACCCGGCCACGGCCACGGCCGCCGTACGGCACGCCGAAGGCGCCCCGCGGATCGCTCCCCGGGGCGCCTTCCTCGTCGTACGACCGCCGCGGCGCCGTACGAGTGCCGTCAGTCCTCGTCGGCGAGGATCAGGTACAGCTTCTTGCGGGCCTCGTTGATGACCGTGAGCGCCTTGTCGCGCTGGTCCTTGCTGCCGGTCTTCCAGACCTGCCCGAAGGCCTCCATCAGACCGAACCCGGCCTGGCGGATCTCGCCGAGCGCCTCCCAGTCGACGCCACGCGTGGCCTCCTCCCAGGGGGCTTCCGGGCCCTCCTCGGCCGCCGTGCGGCCCTCCTCGGTGAGCGAGAACAGCTTCTTGCCGCCTTCGCTCTCACTGCTGATCAGGCCCTCGTCCTCGAGGAGCTGGAGGGTCGGGTACACCGAGCCGGGGCTGGGCTTCCACGCCCCGCCGCTGCGCTCGGCGATCTCCTGGATCATCTCGTAGCCGTGCATCGGACGGTCCTTGAGCAGGGCCAGGATCGAGGCCCGTACGTCACCGCGCCGCGCCCTTCCCCTGGGTCCGCCGCGCCCTCGTCCACCCCAGGGGCCGGGACCGAAGCCCGGTCCGCCCGGGCCGAACCCGGGACCGCCGGGGCCGAAGCCGGGGCCACCCGGACCGAAGGGCCCGAAGGCCGCACGCCGGCCGCCCCGTCCACCGCGGCCGCTCCAGGGGCCGTCCTCACCATGTCCACGCTCGAATCCGTGGGTACGCATCGCCCATCACTCCATTCCATCGTTGATCTGTCGCGATGCGTCAACGATATATCGGAACAGTTCGCTTGGCAAGGCTCCGCCGATAGGGTGCCGACATGACGTCACCGCGCGGCCCGCACGCCTACCTCTCCGACCTGTTCTCGCTGGACGGCCTGGTCGCCGTGGTGACGGGCGGCAGTTCCGGCATCGGACGGGCCATCGCCGGCGCGCTCGCCGGGGCCGGGGCGCGGGTGGTGGTCGTGGCCCGCCGGGAGCCGGAACTGGTCGACACCGTCGAGGAGCTGACCGCGGCGGGCGGCCGGGCGGCCTGGGTCAGCGGGGATCTGAGCACCCGCGACGGGGTGCGCGCGGCGGCGGAGGCGGCGGCCGCCGTGTTCGGCGAGCCGGACATCCTCGTCAACAGCGCGGGCGTCAACCTGCGGCCGCCGATGAGCGAGCTGGGCGAGGACGTGTGGGACACGACGATGGCCGTGAACCTGGAGGCGCCCCATCTGCTGGGCCTGCGGTTCGGCCCCGGCATGGCCGAGCGGGGCTTCGGGCGGATCATCCACCTCACGTCACAGCAGGCGCACCGGGCTTTCGTCCAGAGCGGCGCGTACGGGGTCTCCAAGGGGGCGCTGGAATCGCTGGCCCGTTCCCAGGCGGAGGCCTGGTCGCCGCACGGCGTCACCTGCAACACCCTGGTGCCCGGCTTCGTCATGACCCCGCTCAACACACGGCTGTCGGCCGACCCGGAGCGCGTGGCCGCACTGGCCGCGCGCACCATGGTCGGCCGCAACGGGCTGGCCGAGGACTTCGCCGGGGCGGCGGTGTTCCTGGCCTCCCGCGCCTCCGCCTATGTCACGGGGCAGTCGCTCTTCGTCGACGGCGGGTTCTCCGTCCACTGAACCGCCCGCCCCGCGACCGCCCGGCCGGCGGACGGGAGGCTAGGCCGCCTGGGGGGTGAACTGGTGCAGCTGGTCGTTGCCCGGTTCGACGATGCCGTAGCTGCTCTCGGGCACCTCGTTCCAGGCGCCCGGGAGGTCGCCCAGGGGCTCGGAGACGACGAGCCGGGTCTCGTCGGAGACCCCGCGCAGAAAGGCGAGGTCGGGGTGGAGCTGGCGCAGGGTCTCCACCGCGGTGCTGTAGAAGAGCGAGCGGGACTGGCCCTGGCTGGAGTAGCGGAAGCCCCACAGCCGCTCGCCGTCGGCGACGGACACCGTCATCTGGAGCGGGAACTCCACGTCGTGGTCGTGCCCGACCTGCTCCACGAACCCCGCCATCCGCTCGACGGCGGCCGGCGGGTCCTTCTCCAGCCCGAAGGTGAGGGCCAGGTAGAACATCATCTCGGAGTCCGTCGAGCCCTCCATGTCGAGGAACAGCTCCGGGTCGACGGCGAGGGCGAGGTCACGGCGTATCCGGTGGAAGTCGTTGATCGCCCCGTTGTGCATCCACAGCCAGCGGCCGTGCCGGAAGGGGTGGCAGTTGGTCTGCTGCACCGCCGTGCCGGTCGTCGCCCGGATGTGGGCGAAGAACAGCGGCGAGCGGACATGACGGGCGATCTCCCGCAGATTGCGGTTGCTCCACGCCGGTCCGACGTCCCGGAAGACCGCCGGGACCTGGTCGTCCGACTCGGGCGCGTACCAGCCGATGCCGAAGCCGTCGCCGTTGGTCGTCTCCACGCCCAGCCGGGAGTGCAGGCTCTGGTCGATCAGCGAGTGCTGCGGCTTGTACAGGATCGTGTCGAGAAGGATGGGGGTCCCCGAGTAGGCCAGCCATCGGCACATGTCGTCAGCCTTCCTGTGCGCGCTCCAGGGGGTCAGGCGTACCGGTCGGGTCGTACGACGCACAGCGCCCAGATGACGAACGCGGAGAACGCGATCATCACCACCGACCAGACCGGGTAGTACGGCAGGGAGAGGAAGTTGGCGATGATGATGAGGCTCGCGATGGCCACACCGCCCACGCGGGCCCACAGGGCCGTCTGGAACAGACCCAGGCTGACGATCACCGCGACCGCCCCGAGGATCAGATGGACCCAGCCCCAGCCGGTGACGTCGAAGCGGAAGACGTAGCTGCGCGTCGTGACGAAGATGTCGTCCTCGGCGATCCCCATGATCCCGCGGAAGATGTCCAGCACCCCGGCGATCATGAGCGTGACCGCGGCGAACGCCGTCAGACCCTCGGCCCAGTGCCGCCCGGTCTCGTGCGCGCGCGTCGGATTGGTCGTCATGCCCTGCCTCGATTCGGTGTCTTCGCTGTCGTCCGGCGGCTCAGTGCCGGCTCGCGGAGCCGTGTCCGCTCAGGACCAGCTGCTTGGCCCGGTCGAACTCCTCGTCCGTGATGTCCCCGCGGGCCTTGATCTCGGACAGCCTGGCGAGTTCGTCGACACTGCTGGTCGGGCCGCCGGTGCCCTTGGCGGTCTCCCGGATGTAGTCGTCGAACTGCTGCTGCTGTTCCCTCGCCTGCGCCTTCTCCCGGCGGCCCATGTTCTTCCCGCGTGCCACGACGTAGACGAACACGCCCAGGAAGGGCAGGCAGATGCAGAACACCAGCCAGCCGGCCTTGGCCCAGCCGCTGAGGTCGTCGTCGCGGAAGATATCCACGATCACGCGGAACAGCAGCACGAACCACATGATCCACAGGAAGAAGATCAGCATGGTCCAGAAGGCGCTGAGCAGCGGATAGTCGTAGGCGAGGTACGTGTCCCCGGTCATCTCGGTCCTCCGTTCCGGGCGTGCGCCCGATCGTCCCGGGCAGGTGCCCGTCGGTTTCCGGGCCTGGGCCCGTCGGCCGTTGACTGCGTCTTCAGCGTGCGCACGGCAAGCGCCGGGCGCCTCACCCCGAGCGGGTGAGACCTGCGCGGCGGAGAGCCGCCCGCCAGGAGAGGGCCAGCGCGACCTCCGCGAGGCCCAGCAGCACCAGCCACAGCCCGAGCAGCCGGGTCAGCGCCCGGGCCGACTCGGTGGGCAGGGCCAGCACGACGATGCCCGCGACGACGGCGAGCAGGGCCGCGGCCAGGACGAAGCCCCGGTGCGGCAGGTCCCGGGCCGCCAGGGCCGTGTAGAGGGTGAGGACGCCCGACACCAGCCAGACGACCCCGACGATCAGGGAGAGCGCGGCGATGGTCTGCAGCGGGTTGCGCAGACACAGCACACCGGCCAGGACGTACAGCACCGACAGCAGCAGTCCGGGCAGCCGTTCGCCGTGGTCCTCCCGGGCGAAGAGGGCGACGAACCGGAACAGCCCGGTCACCAGCAGATACAGCCCGATCAGCACCGCGAGGACGTGCAGGGTCTCGTCGGGCCAGACCAGCACCAGGATGCCCGGCACGAGCGTGGCGACGGCCGACCCGAGCAGCCAGGTCCAGGAGCGGCCGAGGGCGGAGAGTACGGCGGCGGGGTCCCCGCCGGGCGACGACGGCACGGTCATGGCTTCTCCAAACGGGGTCGGTCCGGCAGGTCGGTCCGGCAGGTCGGTCCGGCAGGTCAGTCCGGCATCTGGCGCATTTCCAGGACACGCAGTCCCAGGGACTGGCAGCGGGCCAGCAGGCCGTACAGATGCGCCTCGTCGACGACGTGCCCGAACAGGACCGTCTGGCCGGACATCACGACGTGGTCCAGCTCGGGAAACACCTTGATCAACGTCTCCGACATCTGTCCGTCGACACGGATCTCGTAGCGCATGAGCCTTCCTAGTGGTCTCCCTGCGATGGTCCGTCGCGGCGGGCCGCGGAGCCTCACCCACCAGAGGTGAGACGCCACCCGGGCCACTCGGCTGATCTGCGGCGATGCCTCCCGAGCACCTCCCGGTCAATGGGTGATGAGCAACTTGAACGCGATGATCGCCAGACCCAGCACCAGGTTCACCGCGGCCGTGACGGCCACCAGCGGCCAGCCGGCCCCGGCCCGTCGTGCCGCCGCCACCGACCAGCCGACCTGGCCCGCCACGGCGACCGACAGCGCGAGCCACAGCGTGCCCGTGAGTTCGAGGCCGAGGAGGGGGCTGACGGCCACGGCGACCGCGGGCGGGACGGCGGCCTCGACGATCGGCCACTCCTCCCGGCACACGTGCAGCAGGACCGCGCGGCCCGGCCGCCGCCGGACCAGCCGCTCCCCGAACATCTGGGCGTGCACATGGGCCAGCCAGAACGCCACGCCCGTCAGCAACAGCAGCCCCACCAGCTCCAGGCGCGGGAAGTCGCCCAGCGCTCCGGCGCCGACCACGACGGACGCGGCGAGCATCGAGCCGTAGACGCCCCCCGTGTAGTCGGCTCGGGACCGCCGTCCGACGGTGGGCTCCCTGGCCCTGAGGTGCTCGGTGTCGGACATGGTCCGGCTCCTTCGCGGGTCAGGCCGCGCCGGCGCGCGACGGCTGCGGACGACGGGTGGACGGCCGGCTCGGCAGATGCGAGGTGACGAGGAAACTGGCCAGGGTGATGCCTCCGGCGGCGAGGATCCCCGCCTTCAGACCGTCGAGCTGGGCCGAGGCGTAGGACTCGGTGAGCGCGTCGACCTCGGCGGGCGGCAGCCCCGCCTGCTCGGCCGCCGAGCGCACCTGGTCGGTCGGCACGAAGGAGATCCCGGCCTCCAGGGCGACGCTCGTGCGCTGCACGGCCTCCTCGGACAGCCGGGGGTCGTTCTCCACCTGGGTGGTGAAGGCCTGGGCGAGGGCGCCGACGAGCAGGGACCCGATGAGCGCGGTGCCCAGCGCGGACCCCAGGTTCTGGGCGGTGAACTGCAGGCCGCCGGCCTCGCTGCGCTCCTCCTCGCCCACGCTGGACTGGACGACGTTGCCGAGCTGCGAGGCGAGCAGGCCCATCCCGATGCCCAGGAGCCCCATCGCACAGCCGAACTGCACGTCGTCGATGTCCGGGTCGATGGTGGCCAGCAGCCACACGATGGCGGCGAGCAGGGTCAGCAGGGCGAGCCGTACGACCATGCGCGCGCCCGCCTTCCGGCCGAGCCGTGCGGCGAGCGTGGACGCCGCCAGCATGGTGACGGACACGGGCAGCAGGCGCAGTCCGGTCTCGAAGGCGTCGAAGCCCTGGACGACCTGGAGATAGAGCGGGATGGCGAAGAACAGCCCGAGCAGGATGAGGTTCTGGCTGAGCAGACAGAGCAGGCCGGAGCGCAGGGCGGGGTTGTGCAGCAGGTCGAGATGGACCAGGGGGTCGGTGTGGCGCCGCTCCCGGTGCCGTTCCCAGCGGACGAAGGCGGCCAGGACGGCGGCTCCGAGGCCGATCACGAAGAGGGTCGGCGCGAACCCCAGGACGGTGAAGGGCGGGTTGCGCGGCTGCACCCAGCCCCAGGTGCCGCTCTGGAGCACCCCGAGCACGCCGAGCGCCAGGCCCACCGCCGAGAGCGCGGCGCCGATCCCGTCCAGCCGCGGCCGGGGCCCGGTCTGCGGGATGTCGGCGATCACACGGCGGAAGGCGAGGATCGCGAGGACGACCACGACCTCACCGGCGAAGACCAGCCGCCAGGTGAGGTACGTCGTCACCCAGCCGCCGAGCAGCGGTCCGACCGCGATGCCCGCGCCGGCCAGCCCGCCGACGACGCCGTACGCGACGGCCCGGTCCCGCCCCCGGTAGGAGGCGGCGACCAGGGCGGCCATGGCGGGCAGCACCATCGCGGCGCCCAGCCCCTCGATGACCGACCAGCCCAGGGCGAGGACCCAGACGGTGGGGGCGGCGGCGGTCAGGGCCGAGCCGGCCGCGTAGACGACGAGGCCGAGCAGGAACATCCGGCGCCGTCCGAGGATGTCCCCGAGCCTGCCGCCCACGATCATGAAGGCCGCCATGACCAGGGCGTACAGCGTGATGACGGCCTGGATGGCGGTCACCTCGGTGTCGAAGTCCTCGACCAGCTGGCTGATGGAGACGTTCATGACGGACGTGTCCAGCACCATCAGGAACTGGGCCGTACCGAGGACGATCAGAGCCCGCCAGTGTGCCACGGTGTCCACCTCGCCGAGTCGGCCCGGGACGCCGACGGGCGTCGGCCGGGTGGCGACCGCGACCGACCGGCCGCCCTTCCATCGCAGCTCAGGGGCGCGTGCGGTGCCTCACCCGTGACGGGCGAGTCTGCGCGGGCCCTTCCCGGGCGGGCCGCTCCGGCGGGTCATGCCGTGAGCGGCCTGAAGACCTTCCTCAGGTCCTGGGCCTGGCCGTCGTCGATCCACGCCAGCGGCGCGTAGTGGTAGGCGATGCCTGCCGGACGCGCCAGCAGGGGCCGCCCCACGGGGTCCGTGGGCCATTCGACGGCGCCGGTGACGGTGCGGGCGGCGAAGGTCCAGTAGTCGCCGGAGACATACCGTCCGCAGGGCGCGAAGTAGATCTGCACCCCGTCCTCCAGGTCGGTCCACTCGCCCTCGACCAGCTTCACCGCGCCGCCCTCCAGCCTGGGCGCGCCGCGGCGGCGGCTCTCCAGCTGGTCCCAGCGCCGCAGATACGGATGGCGCCCCGGCTGCCGCCCGACCGTCGGGTCCGGCTCGTCGGACAGGCGCACCCGCCGCCCGGGCAGGTCGATCTCGACCACCTGGAGCAGGTCGTGGATCTCCCCGCGCCCCACGGAGGCGTCGTCGCCGACCTCGACGAAGTCGCCGACGTCCAGGTCGAGTTTGTCGTCGCGGCCCAGCGCCTCCAGGGTGACCCACTCGTCGACCCCGGTCAGCGGCAGCACCACCGACCCGTTCTCGCGCGACCACTTGTACGTCGCCTCGCCGGCCTCGCCGCCGCGGTGGATCTCCACCCGGTAGAGCTGGTTCTCCGGTCCCCTGTAGCGCGCGTCCGGCGCGACCAGGCAGGGGTCGTTCTCGGTCCGCGCCGGCCGCTCGGCGCGCGCGGCGAGCCGGCAGGTGCGGTCCTGCTGCTCGGCGACCCACGCGTCGAACGCCCCCGCGGGATCACTCCGGTCCTCCCCCAGTTCCAGGGGCAGCACCTCCCAGTCGACCCGTACCCGTGCCGTGGTGTCGGGCAGCGCGGCGCCGAGCGCGGTCTCCCGCAGCAGGGGGTCCTGTACGGCGGTCACGAGCCGGTCGTGCACCCGCAGGTAGGCCAGGAACGGGCCGGAGGGCAGCTCGTCCTCGTCCCGCTCGACATCGCGGTAGGCGTAGGGCTGGTCCCAGTAGGTCCAGGCCCGGCCGCTGTCCGTGCTGTCTCCAGTCCTCGCCCCGGCCTTCGCTCCCGTCTGCGCTGTGGCTTTCGCGGGCGCCGTCCTCTGCGCCGCCGTGTCCGGGTGGGTGTGCCCGGTGTCCGTCGGACGGCCGCCGCACTCGTCCACCGCGGGCAGCGGCTCGGGACGGGTGGCGTCGACCGCGATGCCGTCCACGTAGTACCGGCCGGGCGCGATCGTGAGCGAGGCCTTCTCGCCCTCGGACTGCGCGCCGTACTCGATCCTGAAGCCGTCACCGGGCCCGCCGTGCCGGCCGATCAGGTCGGCGGCCAGGGCCCGGTCGGCCGCCAGACCCAGCTCGGCCTGTTCGTTGGCCTCGGCGTCGAGCAGCACCCTGCCCTGCTGGCCGACCACCGCGGCATAGTGCTCCTCCGGCCGGTGTGTCCGCCGCGAGAAATCGCCGTGCATCCTTTCCCTTCCCTCCCGAATCGTCGATCGACGCCGTGTCAGTTGACCGGGACGATCCCGGCGTCCAGACCGGCCGGTGAGAACTCCGCGAGCCGCGCCCGCAGGTTGTCCTCCCGCTGCGGCTGGAACAGGTCGTGCAGGACCCCGAGCTCGGAGCCGTCGTCCGCGCCCCGGGCGATCTCCACCGCGCACGACGGCGCGAGCTGGAGATAGGCCGGTGCCCCGTACCGTCGGTCGGTGAACCGGGGCCGCACCCGCGCCGCCTCCAGCGCACGCAACCGCGGCAGGTCCGCCGCGTCCACGTCGCCGGACTCGGCGAGCCGCCGCAGGTCCTCCGCGACCAGGTCCGGCTGGCAGTGGTAGCGGGGCGGCGTCCGTGAGCCCGGCGGTACGGAACAGAACCGCAGGCACCCGATCCCCCGCCGCGCCACGTGCATCAGACCGTCGAAGAGCGCGTTCTCGCCCAGCCGGACCGCGTGCGCGTGCACCTCGCCGATCACCGTCGACCGCCGTACCGTCAGCTCCGCGTGCGCGTGCCGGCAGTCCGGCGCCGACACCGCCTCGCGGTCCGCGGCGGTCGCGTCCAGCACCGAGTCGGTGAGGCACACCGTGACGGGATCGGTGCGGACCTCGTCGTTGACCACCAGGATCGATCCGAGGACGCTGTGCGCGATCTCCACGCACGCCGTGGTGTTCTCCAGCACCAGGCTGGGCTCCTCCGGGTGGGTGGGCCGGCAGTGCGGCTCCAGCGACCAGCCGGGCACCAGCGTCGAGTGCCGTACGACGACCGCGCCCATCGGCCCGGTCACGCTGACCCCGCGGCCGGTGACCAGCAGCCCGTCGAGCACGAACCGAGGCGGCGGCCGGTCGTCGCCCTCCTCCGCGCGGAGCGCCCGGATCTGCAGCGAGTCGGGCCGGTTGCTGTACCAGTCCAGCAGCCGCAGCACCGGCCGCCTGCGCTCCGCGCCGCGCACCTCCAGGCGGTCGCCCGGCGCCAGCACGAACTCCAGCTGCTCCTGGTACGCCCCGGAGTCCGCGATCTCGATCACCGCCTCCGGCCGGCCGCCGTCGCGGTTGTCGCGCTGCCAGGCCGTGTAGGCCTGCTGGATCCGCTCGAACTCCTCGTCCGGCCCCACCCGGTACACCGTGGCCGAGCCCGGCGTCGTCACGTCCCGCGGGTACTCCCCGCCACCGAGCTCGGACGGCTGGAGGTGGTGGTAGCTCACCCACACACCGCGGCGCGGCGCCGACCGCGCGCCGAACACGATCCGCCCGAGCTCCGGGTCGACCACCACCTGGCCGCGCCGCGCCCGGTAGAACCAGCCGGACAGGTCGGCCACCACGATGTCGTTCACCGGCACCGGGTCGCGGTGCCCGTCCCGCCAGATCGCGAAGCTCT
This sequence comes from Streptomyces sp. NPDC005811, assembly GCF_040630405.1. NCBI lineage: Bacteria > Bacillati > Actinomycetota > Actinomycetes > Kitasatosporales > Streptomycetaceae > Streptomyces > Streptomyces sp. NPDC005811. Next base: position 59,702 of record NZ_JBEXXK010000024.1, on the reverse strand, counting down.
TGTCGCGGCCGTAGAAGTCCGGCAGCCGGTCGGCCAGTTCGCGCCGGGTGATCGGCGCCGGCACGTGCTCCCGTCCCGCGAGGTGCTCCGGGGAGGGCTCGGGCACCGGCCTGGTCGCCAGCGGCACGTCGTTGCCGAGGATCGAGAACGTGAACTGGTTGCGCGCCCGGTCGATGCAGTACGCCGGCGCGTGGGTCAGCGGCTGCGGCTTCAGCCGCCACACGTACGCCCCGACGTTCGCCGGCCCGTAGCGGCCCCGCCGCCGCGCCGAGCCGATGCGCGCGGCCTCGGCGACACGGCCCTGGGTCTCGAACGGCCCGCCGATCCCCACCAGCGCCGCGTCGTCGCGCACGTCGACCAGCCCCGGCGCCGCCCGCGCCCGCCGCACCGCGTCCTCGTCCGAGGACGGGTACAGCCGGATCGGCTGGTCGCGCAGCAGCAGCCGGTGGAACTCGACCGCCCGCGACGGCCAGTCCGCCACCGACGACGCCAGTTCCTCCAGCAGGGGCAGCGTGCCCTTGCGCCGCCTCGACCCCACCGTCGCGGCGACGTCCCGGCGCGGCGCCAGCCGGGCCACCAGCCGGTCGGTGGCCGCCGTCGCGAGCGCCTCCTCGTGCCCGGGCAGCAGCCGGTAGCCCACGAGGTCGCCCAGATAGGGGACCGCCCAGGTCTCGGCGGTCTCCACGAACCAGTTGTCGTACAGCCGCTCCAGGTCGCTCTGCACCAGGTCGACCTGCTCGCCGATCACCGCGAGCAGCGCCCGCAGCGCGGACCCGTTCCCGGCGTCGGCCGTGCGGACGTGCAGCGCGATCAGCTCGCTCAGTCGGTCCGGCCTGCGGCTCATCCGCGTACCTCCTTCAGGATCAGCGTGGTCGGGACGGCGGGGGACAGCAGCACCAGCTGGGCGGGCCTGACGCCGGCGAACACCACCACACGGGTGCCTGCCGGCAGCGGCTCGGCCGGGGGCAGCCCGGGGTTCAGCCGCAGCAGCTCGGCGACCGTGATGCCGCCCTGCGCGGCGACCGAGGTCAGCGACTCGCGGTACGACGCGGGGTCGCCGCCGTCGGGCGGCCGCACGTCGTGGTACTCGACGGCGTAGGCCGCCGGCCGGGCGGGCACCGTCGGGTGCGGCGTGGTCAGCGTGGACGCCAGTCTCTGGAGCCCGGCCGGCGTCAGGCTGCCGGGGACACCGGCGAACACGTCCACGTCTACGTACTCGACGCCCGGCACCGTCTGCGCGGCGGCGATCGCCTCGGACAGATGGGCCGGCTGGCCCAGCTCGCGGTTGTCGAAGCCGAGCCGTTCCAGCAGCGCGCGCCGTACCTTCGGCTCCACCAGGTCGTAGGAGTGGTCCGGCGCGATCTTCAGCCCGGCCGACATCACCAGCAGCACCAGCTCGCGGACGTCCACGCGGACCGGCAGCTGGGGGTCGCCGTACAGCGCGAGGCCGGAGCGCAGCGACCGGACGATCTCGCCGTCCTCGTCGAGGGTGATGTCACCGGCGCCCGCGATGGTGACGTGCATCAGCTCGCGGCCGGCGAGGATCCGCCGTGCCGCGGCCCGGCCGATCCCGGCCCGCGACCTGGTGAAGTCCTCGTAGTCGGTGATCCCGACCAGCCGGTCCAGCGCGGCCACGGCGAGCGGGATCTGCCGTCGGGTCTGCCGCAGCCCGTCGGGGTCGGCCCCGCCGCCGGCCGGCAGCGGGTTGGTGACCGCGGTGACGCCGAGCGGGCGGGTCAGCGGCGTGGTCACGGTGTCGGCGGCGACATTGCCCGCGGCACCGATCCCGACCCGGTAACGGGCCCGCACGTTCTCGTGGCCGGTGGAGAGCCGGGCGCCGTGCACGCCGTCGCCGAAGCCTACGGTGGTACGGCCGTCCTCGCCGGTGGCGGTGACGTAGACCTTCGCGGTGGGCGGCTGCCCGGCGAGGCTGTCCACCTCCTGCCACAGCACCCCGTCGACCCGCACCTGGAGCGTGCTGCGGGCGCCGCGCGGGGTGTCGGCCGGCAGCCAGCTCAGCGGCGAGGCGAACAAGGTGAACGTCTGCCCCGCCCGGCCCGCGTCGCCGCTGCCGATCGGCTCGTCCCGGGTGGCGCCGGCGTCGGCCCGTACGACGTTGCCGTGGATCGTCACCGTCGTACGGCGGTAGGTGTACGCCAGCGGCCCGGCGAGGGTGATCGTGGTGTGCACCGGCTCCCCCGGCTTGGCCGGGTCGACCGCGTGCGAGACACCGGCGACCATCGCGAGCTCGGCGGCCCGCACGCCGGGGGTGCCCGGGATGTCGGTGCGCTCGCCGGACACGATCACCCAGCGGCCCGGCTCCAGTTCGTCGTACAGCTCGGCCAGCTCGACGGTCGGGCCGGCCACGTCCTCCGGGATCGGCTCGGTGGCGACGGTGAGCGGCTCGCCGCCCGCGTACACCGTGGTCCTGCGGATCTGGGACAGCTGGGTGTCCTCGGGGCCGAGCCACGCGTCCGCCAGGGTCAGCTCGGTGACCTTGCCGGTGATGCCGAAGTCGGCCTGGGAGATGACCCGGGCGGTCTCGACCCGGGTGATCAGCTTCTGCAGCGACGGTACGGCGCCGGGCCGCTCGATCACGACCCAGCTCTCCGGTCCGATGCCCGGGTACACGGCGTCCAGCACGAGCACCTTCGTGGACACCGTGCTGGTGGTGGTCAGCGCGACCGTGGCCCGGTCCGGGTCGTCGGTCCGCTCGGCCCGGCCGAGTACGACGTTGACGCCGCCGTGGGTGGTGGTCTCCTCGTCGCCGGGTTCGAGGTCCTTGGCGACGGGTTCCGGGTCGGTCCCGAACGGCGGGGCGACCTCGACGGTGATCTTGCCGTGGGGTGTGCCGCTGTCCGGCTTCGGTCCGGTGAACGTGACCGTGCGTGCGACCTCGTTGCCCCAGCACTGCAGGGTCACGGTGGCCGGTGCGCCGGCCGGGGTCGTGGTGGTGACCCAGACGCCCAGCGGCCCCACCTGGAGGAGACCGCCGAACGGCAGCGACTGTGAGTCGCCGACCGGGCTGCCGGACTCGATCCACCGTGAAATGAGCGTCTTCGGCCTGCCGTCCTCGTACTCGACGGTGAAGGTCAGCGACTTCGACCCGGTCAGCGGCCACTCGAGGTACCCGACGATCCGCCCGTTCCTGTCGTACTGCGGCTGCTGCGGCGCGGTCGCGCCGAACGGGGTCGCCACCGTGCGCATCGCCTGGAGCCCGGCGAGCGGCAGCGGCCTGGTGAGGTTGACATGGCGCCAGGCCTCGTACAGAGAGGCGAGCCGCGGGTCGAGCGCGGTCAGCAGCCGGACACCGGCGTCGGAGCCGGAGCCGAACACGCTCGCCGGGTCCAGCCGCAGCGCGCGGGCGGACGACGGCTGCGGGGTCGGCGGCTTGCGCAGCGAGCCGAGCAGCGCGGCCAGTCCGAGCAGGGCCGGGTCCTCGGCCGGCGGCGCACCGTCCGGCCCGTCGCCGGGGCCGACGAAGCGGGCGAGGGCGAGCGCGTCGAACAGGTTCCCGTCGTCCGCCGGGGGCCGGTCCTGCTCGGGTTCCAGCCGGCCGGCCTGGGCGCGGATCCCGGTCAGGTCCTTGCTCAGCGTGTCGAGGAAAGCGTGCACCCCCGGGTAGGGGGTCGCCGCCGCCAGCGACTCCTCCAGCAGCTGGAGCGCGGTGTCGAGGGCCCGTGCGAACGCGGTCGGGGTCGTGATCGCGTCCGGGTCCCCGCCGTCCCCGCCGTCCCCGCCGTCCCCGTCGCGGCCCGGCGTGCCGTCCGGGACGGCTCCGATGACGACGGGCTCCGACGGCAGCCGGTCGCGCAGCGGCACGAGCACGGTGTCGACATAGCGTCTGACGATCCTGCTGTCGCGGTACCGGGCACTCCCCAGCAGCGCGGCGACCTTGTCCCGGAACCCGTCCTCCAGCGCGGCGAGCGTCGGCGGTCGCGCGCCCGGCATCAGCACCGAGGTGATCCCCTCGGCCTCGTCGACGCTGCTCGTCTGCACCACGTCGAGCGCCTGGCGCCCCGGTTCGGTGCCGAACACGAACAGCAGCCGGTCACCGGTCTGCAGCCGCGCCCCCGCGCCGGCCAGGTGCACCTCGCGCCGGTCGATCGTACGGTCCGCCCGGAGTCGCACCGGGTAGGGCCGCCGCTGCCGCACCTTCAGGTCGTTCCACGCCGCCCGTGCCTCGAGGTCCTCGACGGTCTCGAACGACTGCGGTTCCTGGCCCGTGCCCGGCACGCTCTGCGCCCGCGATCCGGCCGGGATCGTGACCGCCCGGTCCCGGTCCACCTGGTAGGCGAGATACACACCCGCGCCGACGCCCGGCCGCGGTGTGTGCCCCAGCAGCCGGCCGAAGAGCAGCAGCGAGTCCGCCCGGGTCGCGGTGCGCAGGTACCCCTCGTTCGCCACCCGCTCGGTGTGGAACCCGAGCAGATCGCCCAGTACGGCCCACGCGTCCAGCCATGACAGCGCCGGGTCGTCCGGGGTGCGCACCAGCAGGTCGCGCAGCTCCGGGTGGGCCGGGCCGGACAGCCGCGCCAGCATCGACGACCAGAACGCGTGGTGGTCACCGGTCCGGTACGCGATCTGCGGCAGCCCCGGCGGGTTCACGCGGCGGAACGGAGTCTCCCGTTCGGTTCCGGTGCAGCAGCCCCCGCCGCCCGCACCGCACCGGCAGTCCGCGGTCATCGGCCTCCCCCGATCTCGATGTGCAGCCGGCCGTGCTCCGGCCGGTCGCGGTCGTCGTCGAGCTGGGCGACCTCCAGCGGCCCGATCCGCAGCAGCCCGTCGTCCAGTTCGCCGGCGTCCGGCGCGAACAGCCTCCGCAACCGGGTCACCAGCACGCTCGTCACGCCCGGTACGGCGGCCGCCGCGGCGACCACCCGGCTGATCCGCACGGGATCGCCGAACGTCACCGCGTCCGGCGCGAACAGCGCCAGCACCGTCCGCCGCACCGCGTCGCGCACATGGCCGCGCTGGTGGCCGGCGGCGGCACAGACCCGTAGCTCCAGGTCCACGGGCACCGCCGTCGCGGGCTGCACGACCACGTCGTGCCCGATGCGCCGTACGCCGTCCAGCGTGTGGGCGACCCGGGCCAGCAGCTTGGCGCCCGGCGCCCCGGTGCCGAGGGCGTCGACCGCGACGTGCACCTCCTGGCCGGTGCCGGTCCAGCGCAGGTCGGCCGCCGCCCGCTGGACCCCCGGCACCGCCGAGGCCAGCTCGGCGTAGTCGTCGGCGGTCACCGCCCGGAGCTTGACCCGGTGCGGCTGGAGCGGTGCCAGCCGCCGTACCTCGTCGAGGGCCTCCGGCTCGGTCCCGCCGCGCGCGGGCAGCGGGTTGCGCACCAGTGTGACGGCGTCGTCGTGGCCGTCGCAGAGCACCAGGTGCCCGATCGCCTCGGCGCCCACGTTGCCCGCGGTGCCGTTGCCCACCCGGTGGCGGACCGCGATCCGCCCGCCCGCCGGTGGCGGCTCGCCGTGCACGCCGTCGCCGAACCGCAGGGTGAGCCGGCCGTCCTGCTCGGCCTCGCCGACGAACGCCTTCGTGTCCGGGGTCGCGGTCAGCAGGTCGCGGCGCGGTGTCCACTCCCCCGCCGGGGTGCCGGCCGGGGTGCGGGTCGTGACGGTGACCGCGGGCAGTGCGGCGCGGGGGTCCTGGGCGAGCGCGGCCGAGGCGGGTCCGGCCAGCCTCGGGTCGTCGGCCCGCAGGCCGTCGGCGTACGACGGTCCCCAGGTCTGCGCGAGCTCCTCCACCAGCCAGTCGCCCAGCACCTCGCCGTCGCGGGCCCGGCGGGACAGCCGCGCCAGCCGCCCGGTCTTCGCCCCGAGCAGTGCGTCGTACCGCAGCAGCAGGTCGCGCAGCGCCCGTGCCGCGTCGTGGGGGAGGCCGAGCCGGTCCAGCACGGCCTGCCCGAACAGGAGCCGCAGCTCGGCGAGCTCCTCCTCGGTCAGCGGCCGGGCCGCCCGCCACAGCGCGGTGACGCGTGCCCTGGCCCGCGCCGCGATGCCGTCGAGCAGGTCCGCCTGCCCGGAGGACACCAGCGCCGGGTCCGGGTACACCGTGCGCTGCGTGACCGGCCCGTCGGCCGGCTCCGGGCGGAACGGCTCCCCCGTGCCCGGGTAGGTGAGCTGTGCCAGCAGCGTGTCCAGGCTCGCCGCCTGGTCGGCCGCGGGCGCCGCGGCGTCCAGCCCGGCCCGGTCCAGCGCGGCCTGCCCGACCAGGGCGCGCAGCGTCGCGATCTGCTCCTCGGTGAGCTGCTCCCCGCGCCGCGCCACGGTCATCAGCCCCACGACGGCCTCTCCGGCGGGCCCCTGCTCGGGACGGTCCGGGCAGCAGCCGGGCGCGCACACCAGCGGGGGCACGGGCGCGGAGGGGACGTCGTACTCCTCCGGCGGGCCCCCGCAGAACGTGAGGTCGCGCCCGTGGTCGACCAGGACGACGTTGCCCCGCGCGACGGTCACGTCGACGAGGCGCTCGCACGCGGGGCCGCCCGTCGTGGTCAGACAGGCCCCGAAGGCCAGCGCGTCCTCGTCCGCCCAGGTGACCTCCAGGACCGCCCGGTCGTAGAGCGCGTCGCACGCCGGTGTCACCGACGTGAGCCGCACCACCTGCCGGTGCGTCGGGTCGGCGTCGGCCGCCGCGCCGGTGCGCGGGCCGAGCACCTCCTCGATCACCAGCAGGTCACCGGGCACGAGGTACAGCCCCTCGTCGACGAGCGTCGCCGAGGTCGCGCCCTGCGGCAGACAGCACTCCTCGTCGCCCCAGGTGTGGAACCGGATCCGGTTGTGCGTGGGCCGCAGCTCGGTCTCCCCGGCCGCGAGGGGCTCGAAGACATCGGTGCGCACGGCCGGCGGCAGCGCGGCCAGCGCCGCCTCGGTCAGGACCGGCCCCACCTCCGGCCGCTCCACCGGGTCCACCTGGCTGACGTCGATCGCCGCGAACCGGAACGTGCCCGGCCGCAGCGTCACCTCGTCGTCCACGCTCAGCGTCACCGCGGCGCGCGCGTTGCACCCGTCGTGCATCGGGTAGTCGATCAGCCGGACGTGCCGGCGCACCGAGGTCCGCCGCCGCGCGGTGTGCAGGTACGCCTCGGTCGCCACCGCGTCCAGCTGGTACTCCAGCTGGTCACCGACGTACGCGAGCAGCTCGACCACGGTCGTCCCGAGGTCCGGCACATGGCGCTCCACCCAGGAGGGCGCGACCAGCGTCATACGGTCCAGCAGCTGGCGGCGCAGCGTCGCGTAGTCCCGCGCCGCGTAGTCGATCACCGGTGCCGGCCGGGCGTCGTGCGCGCCGTCGCAGCCGCACACGCAGTCGGACCGGGCCGGGCACTGCGGGTGGAACACGAACTCGGCGCGGGAGTAGCGCGGGTCGAACCCGGCCCGCGGCTCGGTCCCCGGCCGCCCGTGGGCGTCCGGCTCCACCACGGACAGCGTGTACGGCGAGGTGTCACCGGTGCGGTCGACCACGACGACGGCCCGGTCGTCGAGGTCCGCGTCGTCGGCGCGCTCGATGGTCACCTCGGTGACGTGCACTCCGGTGATCCGGCGGCCGCCGTCGATCCGGATGTTGCCCGGGGTGAGCCGCCTCGGCGCCTTGCCGAGGAAGGTCACCACCAGGGTCAGCCCGTCGTCGTGGGCCTCCACGGCATCGACGCCGTTGAGCCGCGCGGCCCTGACGTCCCGGCGCCGGTGCCCGGTCCCGCACGCCGCCGTCGCCCCGGTGTTCATGGCGCCCTCCCCTCGAAGGTCTCGGTACGGCGGTCGCCGGTCGCCCTGACGACGTACGCCACCCGGACCCGCAGGACGTTGTCGTCGCTCTCGACCACCACCGCGTCGATCTGGATCGCGTCCCCCAGCCAGCGCTCCAGCTGTGCGTGGACGGCCAGTTGGAGGGTGGCCGCCAGCTCCGGGCTGTTCGGTTCGAAGACCAGGTCCAGCAGGCCGCAGCCGAAGTCCGGCCGCATCACGCGTTCGCCCGGGCTGGTGAACAGCACCAGCTCGATCAGGTCCGCGATGTGGCCGTCGTAGCCGACGTCGGCCGTCCGCCCCCGTCTGTCCACCCGGAACGGGAAGTCGATGTCGATCCGCTCGGTCACTTGCTCAGACCCCCTTGGTTCGTTGCTGTACGACCGTCACGAGCGGCGGCCCCTGCGGGACCTGCTCGGCGCTCAGGCACAGCCCGGTCGACGCCTGTGTCACCACTGGTGCCCCGGCCACCGTGACCCGCGCGGCCGGTGTCACCCAGCGGATCGTCACGCAGGGCTGGGGCTTGGGCCCGACGGTGAACGGGCAGCCCGCGATCAGCCAGGTGCCGGCCACGGTGGCGGCGGGCTGGCCGGACAGGTTCACCCGTGGGGCGGCGGGCAGGTACGACGCCCGCCCGCCGTGCGGGCAGTTCACGGTCGCGTTGACGTGCAGGATGTTCGTCATGGTCAAGTCACCGTGAGCCCACCGGTGTTGACGTCCACCACAGTGCCGACCAGCGAGATCGTCGCGCCCTTGCCGTTGCTGATCAGGATCCCGGTGTCGTTGACCGTGATGATCGCCCCGCCCGGCGAGCGCAGGGTGATGCCGGGGCCGCCGGGCAGGTCGGACATGAGGACGCTGTACTGGCCGCGGGTCTGCAGAAGGATGTTCGGCTGCCCCGGCGGGCCGGCCAGCGCGGCCGGCGGCACCTCGGCCACCGAGCCGTACCAGCAGCCCGTCCAGATCGGAAAGCCGGGGTCGCCCTGCTCGAACTCGATCCACACCCCGGTCCCGACCACCGGGACGGCGTACATCCCGGTCTGCGGACCGGCCACCGGGAAGCACGGCATCGCGAAGGTGCACGGGGTGTCGCCGAGCACGTCCGGCACCGTGGCCTGGATCCGGCCCTGCTGCAACGGGTCGACGTTGTTCACCACGGTGCCGCGGTACTTGCCGAGGTACTTCGTCGTCGCTTCTGGCATCTGTCGTCCTCACGGGAGCACGGCCGGGGTCAGGGACACCAGGCCCTCGCGGGCCAGGGTGAAGTTCTGGGTGTACGAGCCGCGCTGAAGGTTGTGCGTCACGGACTTCACGTAGTAGAGGCCGTCGTACGTCAGCCCCGCCCCGCGCACCCCGACCAGCTCGCGCGGCCGCAGCACGTGCCCGTACCGGGTGACGTCCAGCTGGCCGGAGCCGCTCACCGCGTCGGACGACTCGACCGCCTTGGCGAGCGCCTCGGCGACCGCCTGCGCCGGCTCCTTCTTGGCGGTGTCCGCGATCACCTTCTTCTTCAGGGCCGGCGCCGGCCGGGCCGCGAGCGGCGGCCGCAGCACGCTCACCTCGGGCACCGGCAGCAGCAGGGCCACCTTGGTGGCGGGGATCTGGATGCGGGCGACCGGCTGCTCCCGGGCCGAGCCGTCGAAGCCGAAGGTCATCTGGTCCACGTTGGAGAGATGGTCGGAGTTCACGGTCAGCGCGTGCTGCGGGACGCCGAGCCGCACCTCGGGTCCCCAGTAGCCCTTGCTGATCCCCGGCACCGGCCCGGGATCGAGGTAGAAGACGTACGCGTTCGCCTTGGCCAGCTCGTTGAGGTATTCGAGATCGGTGCCCGTCTGGACGTCCACCCGCTGCGTCGGCAGTGGTGTCTGCGGCAGCAGCTCGGGGACGATCAGCGGCACGATCCCGTACTGCGCGTACCGCGCGATGATCGTCGCCACCCGGATCGCCGGACCCATCGCCGGATACGTCAGACCCTGGCGAGGTTCGAGGTCCATCAACACCGTCAGGTCCTCGCCGGTCAGCGTCAGCGTCGACTGCCCCGGCACCCCGCTCACACCGACCTCGTGCCGCAGGACGACCCCGTCCATCAGCACCGTCGGCGTCCCCCGCACGATCGCCGTCAGCACCACCCGGGTCGGGGGGTCGAAGAAGCCGGACGGCAGCAGGGTCCGCCCGATGAGCCCGCTCTTCGACAGGTCGAACGCGAGCTGGAACCCGCTGCGCTGCCCCGCGCTGACCGTGATCTGCGCCGACAGCAGCGCCTCGGTCACCGCCTCGGGCGCCGGCACCGCGATCTGCCGCCCCATCATCAGCAACAACCGGACGGGCGCCTCAGCCATCGCTCGCTCCCCCTCCCTCTCCGTGCACCGCCGTCGTCCCGTCAGCCGGTCCGGTCCGGCAGCGTGATCCGCAGGACCCGGCCCGGGGTCCGGGTCAGGTCGGCCGGGTCCATGACGGGGTTCGCGTCCGCGATCCGCCACCACTGCTCGGCGTCGCCCAGGTACCGGTTCGCCAGGTTGTCGGCGCGGTCCCCCTCGGCCACCACGTGCTCGTCGATCTGCACCAGCCGCTCCGGCGGCGGCAGGATCCGCCGTGGTGTGTACGGGATCTCGCGCCCGTCCGCGGTCGTGTGCACCGACTGCCCGAGGCCGTGGTACCTGCTGGTCCGCGGATACGGGTCCGGCGCGGGAATGTCGTCGAGCACGCCTGCCATGCACTTCCCCCTGGTCGTTGGTCATTGGTCGTCTAGTCGTCGGTCGGTCGTCGGTCGTCGGTCGTCGGTCGTCGGTCGTCGGTCGTACGAGGCTCAGATGCCGGTCAGTCCGAGTTGGGCGAGCCGGCCCGCGGCGAGCTGCCCCGCCAGGCGTTCCTTCTGTGAGAGGTGCGCGAGATACAGCTCCGCGCCGCGGTGCCCGGCGGGCAGGTCACTGACCGTCAGCAGCCGCAGCCCGACCGCGAGCGTGGCCCGGATCGGCTGCAACTGCTGGTCGAACGCCTCCTCGGTGACCGAGAGCTCGGTCAGCCTGACCGGTACGACGCGTCGCGGGCCCCAGACGAACAGCGTCAGCGGCTGCTCGACGGGAGTGATCTCGAGCATGCCCAGACCGGCCAGCCGGGTGTTCGCCCGCACCTGCGCGGCCGGCGGTTGGATCAGCATCTCCAGGGCCGCCAGCTGCGGATGGATGCCGAGCGGCGACGGCACGGTGAGCTGGTCGGTGGCGTCCAGCTCGGCGGTGAACTTCCACGACTCGACCGCCGGCCCCTTGAGCCGCAACGCCTCGGTCCGATCCCCCTGCTGCTCCCCACCGCCCACCTGCGGCGCGATGCTCCGCTCCAGCGAGTCCGGGTTGAACTGCAACACGACGACCCGCTGCGGCGTCCCCCGCTCGGGGTCGACGATCACGATCCCGGCCTGCACCGGTTTGGGGAGATCCGCGTACCTTGTCATGCGTCCTCCTCTCCTTCGATCCGGACGTCGGGCGTGTCGAATCGCGCCTCGAGTGCCGCACTCGCGTCCTCGCGCAGCTCCGGGTCCTCGTCGAACTCGGCCATCGCTGCCAGCGGTTCGTGATACTGCGGCCAGAACGCATACGACGAAGCCGCCAGACCGGCCGCGCGGACCTCCCGGTCCTCGTCGAACATCGCGGCGGTGATCTGCTCGAAGTACCGGGCGTCGAACGCGAACGGCGATCCCAGTCCGGACGCCAGGACCGCCCGGGCGCGCTCCGCCCCCGTACGCGCGGACGTGATCGTGGCCAGCAACTCGTCGTCGGTGAGCGGCTGCACGAACCGCTCGACCAGATCGGCATATCTGGCCAACTGCTTCTGGTCGTCCCCGACCAGCACGACCGCGGTGGCATCGGCCCGCTCGTCGGTGAGGGCCTGGAAGAAGACGCTCGGCGACAACTGCCAGGACCGCTGCAGGAGAGCCGCCGTCGGCCGCTCCTCACCGAGGGAGACCATCCGCAACTCGTCGACGAGCCGTTGCACCTTGCGCTCGTCGCCGCGTGAGCGCAGCACCATCCGCCGGCTCAGCACATGGCGTTCCACGCCGTCTCCGCTCATGTCACGTACCACCGAAAAGCCTCCGTCGGATCCCGGCATCGCGCAGCATCCTGCGCACTTGGTTGAGGAACTGCTGCTGCGTTTCCGGCTTGTTGGACTCGAGGGTGACGATTCCCTCGACGAGCAGCAGAGCGCGCAGCGTGTTGACGATCCTGGTCCGCAACATCTCCGGCGACTCGCCGCCCGGGCGCCGCACATGCCACGGCTCACGTGGACGCACCCCCTCGCCGGCCGCCTTCCGCTCCCGGTACGCCATGACTCCTGACGCGCCTACCGATCCGGGCTGTGAGTAGGGCATCGTCTTCAGCGCTTCCGAGGCCGGGATGCCTCCGGGCCGGCCGGCGATGGCCGCCGCAGAGATCCGCATCGACGCCGGGCTCGTCACACCGGGATACGGTGCCCGCATCGCCTCCGCGCCCAGCGGTACGACTGCCCCGATCTGCGCCTGCGCCGGCAGTTTCCCGAGCGCATCGAAGTTGCCGGCGTGCGCATGCTGCAAGGCCTGGACGGTGGTGGCCGGGTCGGCGGCGGCTGCGGCGCTGAAGCCCGGGTAGTCCAGACTGACCGAGGTGTCCGGCCGCCAGACGCCGCCGGGGCCTTGAACCATCGGGCGCCAGCGACCGGCCGGGTCGCTCCCGGTCACCCGCATCGAGGCGATCACGACCGGTGTCCTCTCGCCGAGCGTGATCAACCGTGCACGCGCGATCTTGCGGTCGGAGATCAACTGGTTCACGCCGTGCGCCAGCGCGAGTGGCGACACCCCCGACGGCGCGGTGATGGATGTCATGCGCGACGGCACCGCCGGGTCGGTCTTCACGCTGCGGCGCCAGGCCTCTGGATCGACTTGCGTGGGATCCGTCTTCTCGGCCTTCACCTCGCCGGCCATCTCCTGGAACCGCGCCGTCTTCGTCTCGGCATCGACCTCCTCGCGCAGAATGCGGAGCAGTTCGTTCTCGCCGACCTCGTCCAGCGGCAGGAAGGGGTCGCCGGGACTGAGACCGGCGAGGACATTGCCGACGGGCCGACCGGTCAGGTAGAGGCGCTTCAGGCGGTACCAGGCGCGCAGCGGGATCAGCGCGGCTCGGAGGATGTGCTCCCGCACGCCGCGCCGTACCGGTTTCTGCAGCACCGGCCGCAGCCTGGCGATGATGCGGGCGAGCCGCTGCTCCTTGGACTCCTGGGGCTTGTTCTTCCTGTTCCGGCGGTTCTGCTTGCGGCGGTCGGCGACCTTCTTCCTCCAGGCCCTGAACTTCTCCTTGCCCTTGCTCACCAGGTTCTTCAGCTTGCGGGCGCCCGCCCGCAGCGCGCGGCCCAGCCTGCTGTTCGCGAGCTTGGCGCCCAGGCGTCTCATCGTCCGGTTGACCGCCTTCAGCGCGGGCCCGACCACGCGGCCGATCGCGCCCGCCGCACGCCGTACCCCGTCCGCGGCCCGGCGCAGCCCGCTCTTGGCCGCGGCGCCCACCCGGCTAGCGCCCGAACGCACCGCCCGTGCCCCCGCGGTGACGCCGCGCCTGACCGCCTGCGCGGTGGCGACGGCACCGCGTTTGACGGCTGTCACCCCGCGCCGTACGGCGTCACGGGCGGCGTTCACCCCGCGGCCCGCGGCCTGCTTGACGGAGCGGGCGCCGCGGCCCAGGCCTTTCATGATCTTCTCGGCGATGCCCTTGAGCTTCGTGCCGACGCCCTTCAGCGCCTTCCCGATCCGCGCCATCAGGAAGTTCGCGATGAACTCCAGGAGGGCCACCGCACCGGCCGCCAGAGCCCGCGCGAACAGGCACGCCGCCGCCACCCCACCGGCCTTCACGGCCTTCAGGAAGGTCAGGAACGCGCTGAAGACGGCGATGACCTTGCTGACGCTCTGATAGGCCGCCACCACGCCCTGGGCGATCGCGATGATGCCGCCCGCGGCCGGGACGATCAGGCCGATCAGCTTCTCGACGACGAGCGAGACGATCATCGCGGGCAGCGACTTCACGATCGCCCGCCAGGCCATCCTGCCGATCTGCGCGACCGACATACAGCCCTTCACCAGCACGTTCCACAGCATCTTGCCGATGCCGACGACGGACTCGACCTTCTCGTTGAACCACGCCTTGACCGCGGTCTTGACGGCGCCCCAGAGGAAGGTGCGGACCCCCTCCTTGGCCGCGCCGCCGAGCTTGCGGATCCAGCCGATCGGGTCCGGCGCGATGTCCTTGACCAGCGCCGCCAGCTCACCGAGCAGCTTGATCGCGGAATCGACGAACGCGATCGCCTTCATCACCGCGCCGCGGACCACCTCGACGGCCGCGAGCAGCACCTTCTCGTACAGCCGCAGGACCGCGACCAGCGCGCCGGCCAGTGCGTCGACGAGCGCGTGGACCGCCTTCTTCAGCCGGTCGGCGAGCTGCTGCACCTTGGCGACGGCGGCGTCGCGCATCGAGACGATCGCCCTGCGCATCCTCTCCGCGATGCCGGGGAAGACCGTGCCGATCACGCCCACCACGGCCAGCAGCACGTTCGCGAGGCCCTTGATGATCCCGGTGATCGCCTTCGCGGCCAGGTCGATCAGCCCGTCGACCGCCTTCTTGAAGCCTTCCTTGATCGCGTCGATCGCCTTGACGGCCAGGTCGAAGACACCCTTGATCACCGAGACGAGCGCGTCGAAGGCGGCCTTGACCTTGGACTTGACCCAGCCCCACCAGCCGGCGGACTCCTCCCGCTTGGCCTCGCGTTCCTTGCGGGCCTTCTCCTCGGCGGCCCGGCGCTCCTTGCCGATCCGGTCGTTGTCCTCGGTCCTGCGCCGGCCGATGTCGGCGTCGGCCTCGGTCTTCTTCGCGCCGGTGTCCTCGCGGGCCTTCGAGTGCGCGTCGGTCGCGGTCCTGGTGTTGTCCTCGACCGCCCGGTCCTGCTCGTCACGCCATGCGCCGCGCCGCCCCGCGGCGTCCTCGCGCGCCTCCTGGCGTACGGCGGCCTGCTGGTCGCTGTTCTCCGCGACCGCCCGCTGGACCTGGGCGCGGTGGTCGGCCTTCGCCTCGTCGGACCGGTTCCGCTTGTCCTGCCGGGCCTGGCCCATCCGGCCCTGACCGTCGGCGAAGCCCGCCTGGATCTGCGGACCGCGTTCCTGTACGGCGACCGCCGAGACCGTGTCCGGGTCCGTCCCGCCGGTGCCCGGACCACCCGCCGCGGCGGGTGCGACGGCTGCGGGTGCGCCACCGGCGGGCGTGCGGCCGGGCACCGCCGCGGTGAGCGTCTCGCCGGGCGCGTCCGGGTAGATCCGGTCCTCGCCGAGCCCGACCGCCGCGTCCTGCCGGCCGAGCGCGTGCGTCCGGTGGATCCGGTCCTCGGTCTGCCGGTGCTGCTCGTCGGCGAGCGCCGGGTCGGTCTCGCCCTCCAGCCGCACCCTGGGCGCGGCCCCGACCGTGGTGTACAGCCGGTCGTCACGGGTGGGGACGCCGTCGACCGCCCCCTGGAGCTGTTGGATCTCGGCGTCGCCGGCCTTCTCCTCACCGCCCCCGGCGACGACCGGGTCCTTGACCCGGGTCGCGGGGTTCGGGGTGTTCGCGGTCGGGGGCGGGGCGGCCTCGCGCTGCCGGGCGAGCGTCTGCGGGGTCACCTCCGTCATCGGCTCGACGGCGGTGGACACCGGCTCCTCGGTCGGCGGGACACCGGCCTGGGTCCGGGGGGCGCCGCTCGGGCGTTCGAGTGCCGGCGGGGCGTCGCGGAGGTCCTGGTGCTCCTTGCCGACGGTGGTGCCGACGGCCCGGTCGACGCCGCCGAGTGCCTGCGGCATCCGGGCCGCCGGCTGGGACGAGATCGTCGCGAGCGCGGCCGTCGGCTCCTGACCGGAGACGTCCGGCGGCTGTTCCTGCGGCTTCCTCTCGGCCGGGGCCGGTGCGCCGCCCCCGCCGCCGCAGCCGCCTCCGCCCCCGTCCTGGGCGTCGGCCTCCGTGGTGGCGGCCGGTGCCCCGGCGCATCCGCCGCCGCCGGTCTCCAGCGAGCCCTCGGGTCCGGCGCCGGGAGCGGCGCCGTCGGGCCCCGGCTGCCCGGGCGCCGCCGACGGAGCCGCCGTCGCTCCTGCGCCGGGCGCGTCCTCCGCCAGCTGCGGATCGCCCGGCATCGGTTCGGTCTCGCGGGGTTCACCGGGTACGCGCCCGCCCGGCCCGAGCGCCGTACCACCCGATACGGCCGAGGAGCCGGTGGAGCCAGGGCCGGCGCCGTCCGCTTCCCGGCCCGACGGGTCGGACCCGGTCGCCGGGGCTACGGAGTCCCCGGAGGGTGCGGGCCCGGCCGGGGCGGGTGCGGCGGTGGTCGCCGCGGGGGGCTCCGCGGGGTCGGCCGTGGTGACCGAGGTGCCTTCGGCCGACCCGGCGGGCGCACCGGCGGGCGAGGGGGCGTCGGTCTCCTCGTCCGCCCCGGGCGTGTCGGACGCGGCCCGCTCGCCCTCGGCCTCGACGGCCCTGTCCTGCGGGCCCTCCGCGTCCGCGCGCTCCAGCTCCGGCTCGGCGGCCCGCTCGGCCTGCTCGGCGCGGTCCAGATCGCGCGGCTCGGCCTCGACCGGCGGTGGCGCGGGCATGCTCGGCAGCTCGCGCGGCTTCGGCGGTGTGCTGCCCTGCGCGGCCTTCAGTTCGTCGTCGGCGGTCGGCACCGCGGACAGGTCCGGGTCGGTCTTCGGTACCGGGTCCGGTGCCGGCCGGTCCGCCCCGGCCTCCCGCTCGGCCCGGTCGGCGGCCTGCTGCGGCGGTTCGGGCTCGGCGGCCGCCTCCGGCGCCGGTACCTCGGACTCGGCACCGGCCTCGGTGTGGAGCGGCTTCTCCTGCTCCGGCGGTTCGTCCTGCCCGCCCTGCTCCTTCTTCGCCAGCCCGTGCCGGGCCAGCGGGCCCTGCGGGTCGTCGGCGACTTCCTCGGCACGGTCCTCGCGCACCGGGTCCGTGCCTCCGCCGCCGACCGGGGCGGCCGTCGCGACCTGGGCCCCGACGACCGGTACCCGGCCGATCGGCTCCGGCCCTGCCGAGCCCTCCCCGGCCCCGGGCGCGGCCACCTCCGGCGGCGCGGCCGCACCCCCCGCCGCCGGCTCCGCCCGAGCCGGCCGGTCCTCGGGGGCGGGCCGCTCCTCGCCCTCCGTCTCCGGCCGCTCCCCCTTCCCGGTGGCCTTGCGGTGCTCCTCGTCCTCGCGCTTCTGCCGGTCCTCCTGTGCGGAGTCCTCGCGGCGCTGGTCGTCGAGCGCCCCGCCCTTCTCACGTTCGGCGTCCTGCCGGTCCTGCTCCTCCTCGCCGGCCCGCTCCCCCTCCCGGCTCCGCTCCCGCGCCCCCTCCCACTCCCCTTCCCGCTCCTCCTCGCGCCCGTCCCGCTCCAGGTCCGCGCGTTCCCGCTCGTCGCCCGCCGTCCGCTCGGCCCGCTCCCGCCGTTCGGTCCGCTCCCGCTCGGCCGGCTCCACCACGGGCTCCGGTACGACGGCGGTGTCCACCGGCGGGCCCGCGGCCGTCTCGGCCGCGAGCACCAACTGCTCGACCCGCACGTATTCGGCCGAGGGCAACCGCTGCCGCAGCCGGTCCAGGACGTCGGACCGCAGCTCCGGGGCCAGCCGGACGAGCTGCTGCCGCACGCGCCCCGCCGCGTCCGCCGGGTCGCCGCGCAGCGTGCGCACCACACCGGCGACGATCCGGTCCACGAGAGCCGCGGGGTCCAGCTGCTCGGCGCGCAGCTGGGACACGTCGACGCTGATGAACCGCAGCCAGGACACAGGCTGCGCGCCCCGCCGCGCCACCTCTTGCTGGGCGCCGCCCCCGGCCGCGGGGCCTCGGTCATCGACGGCACGGTCCACCCGCTGCTCGGCCTCGCGCTCCACCCCGTCCAGCGGCCGGCTCAGCGTGCCGTCCTGCCGGCCGAGCCGCAGCCGGCCGGGGGCGTCCGGCCGCTGCACGGTGTGCAGGAGCTCGTGCGCGAGCAGCCGTAGCCCCTGGGCGGTCTCCGGACGGTACGCGCCCGAGGCGAAGAAGATGTCCCGGCCGACGGCGACGGCGTCCGCCCCGACCAGCGCGGCCAGCGCGGCGGCGTCCCGGTCGCTGTGGATCCGGACGCCGCTGAAGTCGTGGCCGAGCCACTCCTCCATCACGCGCCCGACGCCGGGCTCCAGCGGCTTCCCGGCCTGCGCGAGCACCGCGTCCGGCGCCGGCGGCGTGCGGCGCGCCCCCTGCTGCCGCAGCGGCGTGGACCGTTTCGGGCGCTTGCGGCGCGGCGGCTCCGGCTGCTGCTGCCGTACCGGCGTGACGGCGCTCATCGCACCAGCTCCCGGTGGACGGCCCGCGCCAGCTCGCGCCCGAGCCGGCGCGGGGACGTGGTGGCGGGCAGTGGACGCAGGCCGCTCAGCACGTCGTACGACACGGCCTCGGCGGTCGGCGGCCGCTCGGTCAGCAGCCGGGTGAGCTCCCGGGTGAAGGCGCGCGCGATCCGGTCGGCGTCGGCGCGGCGCACGCCGTCGACGCCGCGGATCACCAGCTCGTCCACGTGCAGGCTCACACCCATCCGGCCACCTCCGTGGAGGTCACCGAGCGCTCCAGCTTGGCGTATTCGGTGTGCGCGGCGGCGAGCAGATGCCGCATCCGCAGCTCGGTACCCTCGTCGGCGGCCAGGAAGGCGGCCGACAGCGCGATGTTCCGGATGCTGCCGCCGGCCACCGTCAGCTGCGCCAGCCGCTCGACCGCGACCCCGTCGACCGGGACCCGGGGCGGGATCACCCGCCGCCAGATCGCGGCCCGTTCGGTCATGTCGGGGAACGGGAAGTCCACCACGAACCGCAGCCGTCGCAGGAACGCGTGGTCCAGGGCCTTCTTCTGGTTCGTGGTCAGGACCGCCAGGCCGCGGTACGACTCCATCCGCATCAGCAGATAGCTGACCTCGAGGTTGGCGTACCGGTCGTGCGAGTCCTTCACCTCGCTGCGCTTGCCGAACAGCGCGTCCGCCTCGTCGAAGAGCAGCACCGCGCCGCCCCGCTCGGCCGCGTCGAAGACCCGGCGCAGGTTCTTCTCGGTCTCGCCGATGTACTTGCTGACCACCTGGGAGAGGTCGATGACGAACAGGTCCAGCCCGAGCGCGCCCGCCACCACCTCGGCGGCCAGTGTCTTGCCGGTGCCGCTGCCGCCCGCGAACAGCGCGGTGACGCCGAGTCCGCGCCGCAGCACGTCCTCGAACCCCCAGTCCTGGTAGACGGTGGCGCGCTGCCGGACGTGCGCGACGATCTCGCGCAGGATCCCGCGCTGCCGCTCCGGCACCACCAGGTCGTCCCAGCCGGCGCGCGGCTCCACGCGGCGGCCGAGCTCGTCGAGCGCGATCCGCGCGTGCGCCAGGCCGGCCCGCCAGGCCGCCTCCCGCACATCGCCGCCCGCCTTGCGGGCGACCGCGCCGGCGGACCGGATCACATGCCCGGGCAGGCTGAACTGCGCCACGAGTCCCGCCACGTCGACGTCACCGCCGCGGCCGTCCAGCTCGGCGCGCCACAGCTCGCGCTGCTCGGCCTGCTCCAGCGGCTCGACGACGAGCTGGGTGCGGTGCGTCGCGGCGGCGGCGAGCGGATCCTGGCCGGACAGCACCACCGGCACGCCGAGCATCGCCACGAACGCCTCCGCGGCCGCGGCCTGCGCCGTCCCGGCGACCTCGATCAGCAGCACGGCGGGCAGCAGCACGCCCTCGCGCTCCCAGAGCCGGGCCAGCACCGCGCGGTCCGCGGGCTCGGCCGGCAGATCGGCCGCCGACAGCGTGAACGTCGCGAAGCCGGCCGCCAGCGCCGCGCTGACCGTCACCTCGCGCCGGGTCTGCAGGTCGCCGCCGGACAGCGCCGCCACCCGGTCGGTGCTCACGGCCGCCGCCAGCGCGGCCGCCAGCCGCGCCTGGGACTTCGGCAGGCGGCCGGGTACGGCGGTGCGCGCGACCAGTCCCTGGAGGCGCGGCTCGACCTGGGAGACCCCCAGCAGGAAGTGCAGCACCCGCTCGTCGATGCGCAGCCGCGCGGTGGTCAGGACCCCCTCGTCGGCGACCTCGACGAGCCGGTAGCGGCGCAGCGGCGCGTCCGGGGTCAGCGCGCTCCAGTGCGGCTCGGTCAGCGCGGCCAGGGCCAGTGAGAAGGTCGGGAACTCGCGCCCGCCCGCCGCCGCGCAGCGGGCCGCCGCCTTCGGCCCCAGTTCCATCGCCGCGCACAGCACCAGCAGGTCCCGCTCGAACGGGGTCAGCCCGAAGCAGGCGACCACCGTCGCCAGCGCGCCTTCGTCGTACGACACCTCGTCGGGGCCGTCCTCCGGGGTCCCGTCGTCGCCGGTGTCCGCCGCGGCGTGCCGGGACCGGCGCCGCAGCCGTCCGGGAGCGCCGCCGTCGGCCGCGTGGCCGGCGGCGGTCCGGGCGTGCGCGTCGAGGCGCGCCAGGACGTCGGCCACGGCCTGGGCCATGACCGCCGCGTCGGCCTCGCGCCCGTCGTCGTCGTGCATCAGAACTCCACCGCCGGTGTGCGCAGGTCCTCGCCGACCGCCGTGTCGACGCCGTCGATCCGCACACGCAGCAGATGGCCGCCGGCGGGGACGCCCGTCGTGGCGACGGCGACCGTCCTGGGGTCCCGGGGACCGGGCAGCGGGTAGGCCGCGTCGAAGCGGTGGCTGCCGGGCCCGTCGAGCTCGTCGAGGAGCACCGACACCCGCTGCCGGTCGCCGACGGCGAGGTCCAGGGTGACGAGGAGCCGGCCGGCGGTGGCCTCGGCCGCGGTCACGGTGGCCTGCCGCGCGAGCGCGATCTCGTTCGAGTCGAGGATCCGGACCGTGTCGCCGAGCGCGATCCCGTGCCGTACCCGTACGGGGTGCACGCCCGCGGCCAGGTCGGCGGGCGGGGTGAACACCACCCGGCCGTCGTCGACGGCTGAGGGGTCGACCGGCTCGCCGCCGATGTCGACGGTGACGTTCTCGCCGTTCAGGTCGTGCCCGGTCAGGACCACTTCGTGGCCCGACGGCACCGGGCCGGGCCGTGGTGCGGCGGTCGAGCCGGCCGGGCGGCTGCGCAGTTCCTCCAGCACCGGGCGCCGGCCCGGCACGACCCGGACCCGGTGCTCCCGGACGGGGCGGCCCGCGGCCGGCGTCTGCCGGCTCTCTAGCAGCAGCAGGGACGCCTCGAACGCGATGGACGGGGTGTACGGCGTCTGGATCAGCATCGACCACAGCTTCGACAGGTCCTCGAGATCCATCTTCGAGGGCGTCAGCCGGACCGCCTGCGGCGATGCCGCGAGGTCGGCGCCGGCCAGGAAGGCCTGCCCGGCGGCCGACTCCAGGTCCTGCGCGGACAGCGCGGGTTGTTCGTGCAGGGTGCGGGCCACCGAGCCCAGCAGGGCCTGCGGCACGAGCTGGGTCTCGTTGCCGTAGCAGCTGATCAGGTAGTGCGCGTCGTAGGCCGCGGTGGGCGTCCGCAGCAGCCGCCCGGTCCCGTCCCGGGTGGGCGTGTCGGCGTTGCGCCGGGACGCGTTCGGGGTGATCCGGTAGCAGAACACCGTGATGGTCGGCTCCGTGACCGGCTCGCTGGGCGGTTTGCGCGCCTCTACCTGGACGGCGTAGGGCACGTCGGACTGCACCGAGCGGGCCAGCAGGCCGCGCAGCGCCTCCGTGGCCTGGGCGATCGCCAGGTAGTTGCTCATGTCGCCTCCCGCCGGTCGAGGAAGGCCGCGAGACCGACGGCCGGCTCGGGCCGTGCGGTCCGTCCGGGGCGTTCGCGCTTCGGTTCGGGTGCTGCCGTCGTCACCTCGAGCCGGCCGATGGTGATCTGGACCGACGGCTCGGCCGGTACGGCCTGCGCCTCGCGCCGCCGGACCTCACCGGCGGTCCGCGGCACGGGGGGAAGGGCCGCGGACCTCGTCCGGGCGGCGGGCGCGGGCCGGGCGGACGGGGCCCGTTCCGGGGTGTCCGCGAGGGGTCGTGACGACACCGGCCGTGCCACGATCTCCGCCACCGCGTCCGCCGGGGGCACCAGCCGCTCCACGACGCTCCACGGGACGGGCGGCGCGACGGCCCGCTCACCGCCGGGCGACTCCGGCGACACGGTGCGCACCGTCTCGATCGACCGCACGGTCCGCTCGATCCGGCCGAGCAGCGACGGGCGTGGCGCGGGAGCCTCACGCGGACCGGCCGGCGTGGTCGCCGGGAGTGCCGCCGAGGCTTCCGGCCCCGGCCGCGACGGGGCGGCCTCCGCGTCGCTCTCGGCCTCGGTCTCGGTCTCGGCCGGTGCCGCCGCGGGCAGCCGCTCGAACGGCATCGCCGGCCGCGGCCGGGCCAGCGCCACCACGGCGTCCGGCCGGTGCACCGCCCCCGTGCGGGCGAGCAGCCGGTCGAACAGGTCCGGTGTCCGTGTCTCAGCCATGTCCGGCCAGCTCCAGGTAGTAGCGGCGGCGCAGCGGTGAGAGCGCCAGTACGTCGGATTCGGTCCACCCGTAGCTGGAAGCCAGCGCGTGGACGTCCGCGAGCGTCGTACGGGCCCAGGAGTCGAGCTCGTCCCACAGGTAGGTGGCGATGTCGAGCTGTGCCCGCACCGGCCCGCCGCAGTCCGGGCAGGTCATCGCGAACGAGATGTCGGCCGCGGGATCGGCCGCCGCCACCGCCTCGGCGAGCAGCCGGACGACGCGCTCGGGCAGTCCGTCGGCGGGTACCGCCCGGTCACCCTGCCGTGCCTCGATCACCAGCCGGGCCGCCAGCCCGTGCCGTGGATCCGCTACGGCCCGGTCGCGCACCGCGAGCAGATCGGCGGGCGTCGGCAGCCGGAATCGCACGGTCCAGTCGCCGTCGGTGAGCGGCTCCGGGTCGGCCGCGGGCGCGGCGGCCGCCAGTCCGGTCGCGTCGACGTCGAACTCCAGGTCGGCGCCGCATGCCGGGCAGCCGATCCGGACCGAGAGGACGTCGCCGAACAGCGCGGCGCGCAGGCCGAGCAGGTCGGCGTCCCGGGTCCCGACCGGGACGCCGAGCAGGTCGTCGGCCGCCCGCCCGGGCCGGGCCAGTGCGTGCAGGAGGACCGCCCGCTGGGCCGAGGAGGCGGGCAGCGCGAGCCCGATCTCCCAGGCGGCGAGCAGCTCCGTCGGGGCAGCCACCTCGTGCCCCTTACGGAATCTGGTACGACGGCTCGGCCGGCTCGGCGACCTCCAGGTCCCGCTCCCAGCCCTCGCACTCCAGCTTCAGGTGCTGGATCGCGACGGCGTTCGCGTTCGCGTCCATCTCGCCGAGCACCTGGTACTCCGACGGGAACGCCCGGTACACCTTGTAGGCGAGCGCCACCTGCCCGGCCTCGTTGAGGACCTGGATCACGATGTCCTTGCGGAAGTCCTTCAGCGAGGACTCGCTGCCGAGGCCCTGGCCCACCATCCAGACCTTGTTCGCCCAGCGGTCGAACTCCGGGTCGTGCGTGACACCGCGCTCGATCGTGATCGCCTCGAACTCGGTCCGGCCGGCGGATTTCCTGGGTGAACTGGGATCACCGCCGTTACGGTGCTTGATCACCTCGGTGGTCCTTTTCAGCGGGCTGATCTTGCTGCATCCGGCGACGGTCTTTCCGTCCCAGAGCACCAGGAACTTGAAGTTCTTGTAAGGGTCGAACCGCTGCGCGTTGACAGTGAACTCTGCCATTTTGAATTCCTCACACCTCGATCCGGCCGGCCATCTGCTCGATCTTCACCACGACGAACTCGGCCGGTTTCAGCGGCGCGAAACCGACGATCACATTGACGATGCCGCGGTTGATGTCGTCCTGGGTCGTGGTGTCCTTGTCGCACTTCACGAAGTAGGCCTCGCGCGAGGCCGTGCCCTGGAACGCGCCCTGGGTGAACAGGGTGTGCAGGAAGGCGCCGACGTTGAGCCGGATCTGGCCCCAGAGCGGCTCGTCGTTGGGCTCGAAGACCACCCATTTCAGGCCGCGGTACAGACTCTCCTCGATCATGAACGCCAGCCGCCGGACGGGGACGTACTTCCATTCCGACGCGAGCGCGTCGGCGCCGAGGAGGGTGCGCGCGCCCCAGACGACCGGGCCGACGATCGGGAAGCTCCGCAGGCAGTTCACCCCGAGCGGGTTGAGCAGGCCGTTCTCGGCGTCGGACATCCCGACGCTCATCGAGCGCACCCCGGTCAGCCGCACATCGGTGCCGGCCGGTGCCTTCCACACGCCGCGTTCGGCGTCGGTCCTGGCCATCAGTCCCGCGACCGCTCCCGACGGCGGGAAGGCGCGCAGCCGTCCGGTCAGCGGGTCGGTCATCGTGATGTGCGGGAAGTACAGGGCCGCGTGGTCGCTGCGGACCGCGTCGTACGCCGGCAGTCCGGCGCGGGCCTGCTCGATCGCGGTCCACTCCGGAGGGCTGTCGACGATCAGCAGCATCCGCTTGTCCTCGCAGAGCTCCACGGCGGTGGCGATCACGCCGATCGCGTCACCCGCGTAGTCCGGCCCGGCCAGATCGGGCAGGCAGAGCAGGTTGATGTCGGGCTCCTGCCGCAGTGCCTGCATGCCGGTCCTGTCGGCCTCGCTGCCGCGGAACTCGGCGTCGGTCGGCGGCTCGCCGTCGCCGCCGTCCTTCAGGACGTACGCGGTCGCGTGGGCGGTGGTCAGGCCGAGTGCGTTCGCCACCTCGCCGGTGAGCGTCATCGTCGCGCCCGGAGTCCCGGCCAGCACCTGGAGCCGTTTGCCGGCCACGTCGACGTCCGCCCTGGTGAAGGCCTTGTCGGGCGACGCCGCCCGCAGTTTCCGCTCGAGCAGCAGGCCGAGCGCGGTCAGTGACGCGGGCGGGGTGTCGGTGGCGGTGTAGAGCGTGATCTCGACGGGCTGGACGCCCTGGACGGTCGCGGTGAGCTTCTTGCCCGCCAGGTCCGGCAGCCGGTCGACGGGTCCCGAGACCGTGCCGGAGAAGTCGGGCACCGCGTCACCGGTCGCCTTGGTGTCGATGTACGACGACTCGTTGACGACCGCCTCGACGAAGCGCGGCGCGTCGGCGCTCATCGACAGGTTGCGGTACCGCTCGAGCACCGCTCCGGAGGCGTCCAGCACGCGCAGGCCGAAGGTGTCGTCGGTGGTGCCCGGGTCGATCGCGACCCGCAGTCCGTTGCCCCAGTCGCTGGCGTCCCGCGAGGTCACGGTCAGCGCCTTCGGCTCGCCGCCGGCCGCGATGTCCTTCGACGCCGGCCGGGCCCCCTTCGCGACCCGGACGACGACCGCGACCGAGCCGCCCGCCAGGAAGAACTGCTGCACCGCGTAGCTGAGCAGGCTCTTCGTGTCCAGGCCGCCGTACTGCCGCTCGAAGTCGGCGAAGCTGGTGAGCGTCACCGCCTCGTCGATCGGTCCGCGCCGGGTCGCTCCCACGAACGCCGTCACCGAGGTGGTCACCGCGGTGATCGTGCGGATCCCGCTCGACAACTCCTCGATGTACACCCCGGGATACGAGACAGACGTCGCCATACCCTCCCCATTCCCCTAGAGACTGCCGGAAGCAATGAAAAAATCGCACGCGAATAAGCGAATGGAAGCAGCGATCAAAGTAACGATCAGAAAGAAATGATCAGAAAGCGACGATCAGAAAGAGTTTCCCCTGCCCCGTACCCCTCCCCCGAGAGATTTGGGCCGACCTATATCGACCGACACCATAAGTAACATGCACACAGCGTCAGGGTCAACCACTCATCGTAATTCCATGATGAGCGGAGGTCATTCGCACAACAAGCCGACAACCCGACTTTATAATCAATGGCGATCTTTCCCTTGCCGCGCGGAGGGCCGTCAGAGCAGACCGAGTTCCCGTGCCCGGCGCACCGCGTCGTGGCGGCGGTTGACCCCGAGCTTGCGGTAGGCGCTCTTGAGGTGGGTCTTGACCGTGTTCACCGACACATAGAGATCGGCCCCGATCTCCTCGGTGGACATCATCATCGCCAGCCGTCGCAGCACATCGCGCTCGCGTCCGCTGAGCTCCTCCACGACCACCGCGGGCGCCTCCTCGGCGGGCGGCGGGGGCGCGCCGGGGGTGAGCCAGCCGCCGGCCAGCTCCTGGAGGGGGCCGGTGCGCAGGAGGGGCCGGAGCCAGGAGCCGGTCTCCAGGAACGGCCGGCGCAGCCGGTCGCGGCGCGCCTCGCGCAGGGCCCGGGCGACGAGCCGGCGCGCGGCGGCGGGATCGCCGGTCCGCTCGGCGGCCCGGGCCCGCACCAGCGTGGCCCGGACGGTCACCGCGGGCCCGCAGTGCTCCTCGGGGCGCGTCCGGTCGAGCAGGTCGACGGCCTCGCCGGGCTCCCCCGCGGCCAGCCGGGCCCGCGCCTCCTCCACCGCGCAGGCGACCTGGTCCTCGGGCACCTCGCGCAGCAGGCGTACGGCGGCCTCGGGCCGGCCCTCCGCGAGATGGGCGGCGGAGGCGACCAGCGCCGACTGGCCCGCCGCCCAGGGCGAGACGACCTCGGCGGTGACGGCCGGCTCCACCGCGTCGAGCGCGCCCCGGGTGTCGCCGCGGGCCAGGTGCAGCCGGGCGGTGGCGAGGGCGCGGCCGGCCTCCCTCACCGGGTCGCGCAGGGCCGGGTGCGACTCGGCCGCCGCGTCGAGGAGGGCCTGCGCCTCGTTCAGCTCGTTGCGGTCGACGGCCACCGCGGCCAGGACGAGCAGCCCGATGCCGGAGCCGGCCGACCGGGGCAGTCCGAACCGTTCCGTCTCGGCCATCGCCGCTCGGGCCTTGCGTTCGGCGCGGCCGGCCCAGCCGTCCAGGCAGTCGATCAGGGCCAGCCGGCCGAGGGCGTCCTCGCGCAGCAGCGCCGTCGAGGCCCCGCCGGGGCAGTCGGCGGCAGGGGTGAGGGCGGCCCGCGCCTCCTCGAACCGCCCGGCCCACAGCCGGGTCGAGCCCAGGTGGGTCAGCAGCAGCGCGGTGAGTTCGGGGTGTTTGTCCAGCAGATGGGCGGGGACCCGGCCGCGGACCTTCTCGGCCTCCGCCGCGGCCGCCTCCGCCCGCGCGGGCGAGCCGGTCAGGCGGGCGGCGGAGGCCTCCAGCAGGGCGCAGCTGAGCCGGGCGGCGGCCTCGTCGGGGACGGCGGCACCTCCCGGAGCATCGGCGTCCGTGGCCGTATCCGTGGGCACGGAATCCGCATGCAGGGAATCCGTACGCACGGAGTCCGCATCCGCCGGGCTCGCCGCCCCCCTCTCCGCCAACCCCCGCTGCGCCTCCCGCAGATGAGCCAGGCCGTGTTCCAGATCGCAGCGGGACAGGTCCCGGGCGGCCCGGACGAGTTCCGTCGCCGGGCTGCCGGCCTCGGGGCCCATGTGGGAGAACAGCTCGACGAGATCGTCGGAGCGCAGACCGGTGAAGAGCTGGCCGATCGCGAGGTCGTCGACGAGGGCGCTCGCGGTGAACTCCCAGTCGCCCGCCGCGGCCCCGTGCCCGAGGGTCTCGGTGAGCAGCCCGGACCGCCCGAACCAGTGGGCGGCCCGCAGATGGAGCTCGGGCTCCAGGCCGGGCTCGCGCACCCGCAGATGGGCCCGCAGGATCTCCCCGAACAGCGGGTGCAGGCGGTACCAGGCGTGTCCGAGGTCCTCGACGAACGCGTTCTCCCGGTGCAGCCCGGCCAGGATCGGCTCGGAGTCGCCCCGCTCGGTCAGGGCGTTGGCGAGCTCGGGACAGAGCCGTTCGAGGACGCTGACCCGCAGCAGCAGGTCCTGGACCTCCGGGCTCTGCTGCTTGAGCACCTCCGCGAGCAGGAAGTCGGCGACGGTGCTGCGGTCGGCCTCGAACTCCTTCAGATACGTCTCCGGGTCCGGGCTCTCCTGCGCGGCGAGGGCGCACAGGCGCAGCCCGGCGGCCCAGCCCCGGGTCCGTTCCACGAGGGCGCCCGCCGCGGGCAGGGGCAGGCTCAGCCCGTGCAGCGCGAGCAGTTCGGCCGTCTCCTGCGGGGTGAAGGCCAGCTCCGCGCCCCGGATCTCGGTGAGCTGTCCGGCGGCGCGGTAGCGGTGCAGCGGCAGCAGGGGTTCCGTGCGGGTGACGAGGATCAGGCGCAGACCGCCGCCCGCGTGGTGCAGGACGAACTCCAGCTGCTGGGCGATGTCGGGGTCGCGGACCTGGTCGTACTCGTCGAGGACGAGGGTGACGGGCCGCTCGCGGGCGCTGAGGTCGGCGGCGAGCCGTGCCAGCAGGGTGTGGGTGACCCGGCTGGCGTCCGCGGGGCTGCCCACCCCGGAGGGCGGCGGCACCCCGGCGGCCCGCAGCGCCTGGAGCAGATAGGCCCAGAACATGCCGGGGCCCTGGTCGGCGGCCTCGGTGGTGAACCAGGCGACGCCCGGCTCCTGCTCGGCGGCCCAGTCGGCGACCAGCAGCGTCTTCCCGGCACCGGCGGAGCCGTTCACCATGGTGAGCGGGGTGGCCAGGGCCCGGTCGAGATGCCCCAGCAGCCGCTTGCGGCGCAGGAACGTCGCGGGCCGCGCGGGGATCGCGAACCGTGTCCGCAGGTAGGGATCCCCTTGCGGATCGGCCCCCGCGGCCTTGGGTTCCGCACCGTCTTCCTCGAAACCTGCCATGCGCTCACCGCCCGGTGTCGATCGTGGGTAGCGCTCGCCTCCTCCAGCATCGCAGGGACCGCGCTCCCGCGCAGCGGGAGGAAACCGCAGGTCAGCTGTGCGCCGCGGGGAGCCTGCCGGCGCCGGGCCCGACAGGGGCGGTCCCGGGCGGCCCGGAGGAGGAATCGGTCCAGCCGTCGTGGATTGGCCTTGGCCGACGGCTCCGCCGACCCCCTACCGTCACGGCCATGCGGATGCGAATCGTCGACGCCTTCACCGACCGTCCCTTCGCCGGGAACCCGGCCGGGGTCCTGCTCCTCGACGCCTTCCCGGGCGACGACCGGCTCCAGAACGTGGCCCTGGAGGTCAACCACGCCGAGACGGCCTTCGCCCACCCCCTCCCGCCGGGCGGCGAGGCGGACTGGGCGCTGCGCTGGTTCACCCCCGTCGCCGAGGTCGACCAGTGCGGCCACGCCACCCTGGCCACGGCCCACGTCCTGTTCGGGACGGGCGCCCACAGCGGCCCGGTGCGGTTCGCCACCCGCAGCGGCGTCCTCGTCGCGACCCCGGCCGAGGACGGGGCGATCACCCTGGACTTCCCGACCGCTCCGCTCACCCCGGCCGCCCTGCCGGACGGGGTGGCCGAGGCCCTGGGCGCCGAGCCGCTCACCGCCCTCGACACCGGCCCCCACCTGGGCGATCTGCTGGTCGAGCTGGCCGACGAGAAGACCGTGCACGCCCTGCGGCCGGACCTCAGGGCGCTCGGCGCCCACTCCCGGCGCGGCATCATCGCCACGGCCCGCGCCGAGAACCCCGCCCTCGGCTACGACTTCGTCTCCCGCTGCTTCTTCCCGAACGTCGGCATCGACGAGGACCCGGTCACCGGCAGCGCCCACACCGCGCTGGCCCCGTACTGGAGCGAGCGGCTGGGCCGCACCGCGCTCACCGGTCTCCAGGCCTCGCCCCGCTCCGGCCGGGTCCGCACCGAGCTGCGCGGTGAGCGGACCCTGCTGACCGGCCGCGCGGTGACGGTCATCGAGGGCGAGCTGCTGGCCTGGTGAGCGGCCGGCGGCTCAGGCCGTGGGCAGCCAGGACACCTTCCCGGCCAGCAGCGCGTACCCCACGAACGCGCCGATGTCGAGCAGCGCATGGGCCGCCACCAGCGGCCCCACCCGCCCCCAGCGCCGGTAGAGCAGGACGAACACCACGCCCATCACCATGTTGCCGATGAACCCGCCGATGCCCTGGTAGAGGTGGTACGACCCGCGCAGCACGGCACTGGCCACCAGTGCGGTGCCCGGTGTCCAGCCGAGCTGTCCGAGGCGGCGCAGCAGATAGCCGACCACGATGACCTCTTCGAGGATCGCGTTCTGGAGCGCCGACATGATCAGGACGGGGTACTTCCACCACACGTCCGGCAGCGCCTCGGGGACGACGGTGAGGTTGAAGCCGAGCCCGCGGGCCAGCAGGTAGAAGGCGATGCCGGTGCTGCCGATGACGGCCGCGACGCCGGCGCCGCGCGCCAGGTCCCACCAGGGCCGGGTGCGGTCGAAGCCGAGGGTCCGCAGCCCGCTCTGTCCCTCGCGCACCAGCAGATGCGCGACGAGCGCGACCGGGACCAGCGCCGAGGCGATCCCGAAGAGCTGCCAGGCCAGGTCCAGCCAGGGCCGCCCCGGCGCGGCCGAGGCGTTGAGCGTCGCCGCCTGGTCCTTGAGCCCGCCCGGCTTGGTGACCGAGCCGATGAAACTGATCAGCGCGGACACTCCGCTGGCGCCGAGCGAAAGCCCCAGCACAAGCAGCGTCTCGTCCCGGAAGATCCGCCGAGACGGCCGCTCGTCGTACACCTCGCCCACCCGCACACCCGCTTCCGTTCAAGGGACACCACAGCTTGCCCGATGACTCGGAAGCACGTGGCACCACCCCTGACGTAAGCGCGGGCGGGGCGCATGCCGACCTGAGGGGCGCGGGGAACTGCGCGACCAGCCCCCACCACCCCGCACCCGGCACAGCACCGCGATCAGACCCCCCAGCTCACCCGACCGAAACGACCTCCGGCACCCCCACAGGCCACGTATGCACAGCCTCCCCCGCGTGCATCAGCTCCGCGTAGCGCCGCGTCATCGCGGCCAGCGCCGCGTCCCGCGACAGCCCGGCGTCCACGGCCCGCCGGAACGTCGCCACCTGCCAGGTCGCCCCGTTCACCCGCCGCCGGCACCGCTCCTCGATCACCCCGAGGTAGTAGTCCCGGTCGGCCGCCTCCACCCCCCACGCGTCCAGCCCGGCCTCCGCGAGCGGCAGCAGCTCCTCCCGTACGAGACTGACCGCGTCCACCTCGCCCACTCCCCCGAGCCGCCCGCGCCGCGGCCACTGCAGCCGGGCGTCGATGCCGTACCGGCAGGCGGCGTCGAAGTTGGCCTCGGCCGCCTCGAAGGGCAGCCGGGACCACACCGGCCGCGCGTCCTCGGCGAGGGCGCGGACGACGCCGTAGTAGAAGGCCGCGTTGGCGATCACGTCGGTCACGGTGGGCCCGGCGGGCAGCACCCGGTTCTCCACCCTGAGGTGGGGGACGCCGTCGGCGATGCCGTACACGGGCCGGTTCCAGCGGTAGACGGTCCCGTTGTGCAGGACCAGTTCGGCCAGCGACGGAACCCCGCCCGCCTCCAGCACCTCCAGCGGGTCCTCCGCGTCGCACAGGGGCAGCAGCGCGGGGAAGTAGCGCAGGTTCTCCTCGAACAGCTCGTACGCCGAGCTGATCCACCGTTCCCCGAACCAGGTCCGCGGCCGTACGCCCTGGGCCTGGAGTTCGGGCGGCCGGGTGTCGGTGGCCTGGGTGAACAGCGGGGGCCGGGACTCGCGCCACAGCTCGCGGCCGAACAGGAACGGCGAGTTGGCGCCCACGGCGATCTGCGCGGCGGTGACGGCCTGCGCCGCGTTCCACACGTCGGCGAAGCGGGCCGGGGTGACCTGGAGGTGCAGTTGGACGGAGGTGCAGGCGGCCTCGGGGACGATCGACTTCGAGGTGCACGACAGGTGCTCCACGCCGTCGATGTCGAGGGCGAAGTCCTCGCCCCGGGCGGCCACGATCTGGTCGTTGAGCAGGGTGTAGCGGTCGACGTCGGAAAGATTGGTGGAGACCAGATCGTCACGGTCGAGAGTCGGCAGAATACCGATCATCACGATTCCCGCGTCGACCTCGCCCGCCTTTCGATGGGCATATGCCAGTGACGTACGGAGTTCCTCGGCGAGCCGGTCGAATACCCGCCCGCCCAATCGGTGTGGGGCTATGTTGACTTCCAGGTTGAACATGGCGAGTTCTGTTTGGAAGTCACGGCTCGCGATCCGTTCGAGCACTTCGCCATTCAGCATTTTCGGCAGGCCGTCGGCGCCCGCGAGATTCAGCTCGATCTCGAGCCCCATGAGGTTCTTCGGCCGGTCGAAGCGCTTCTGGGCCAGAAGCCGCTCCAGCCCCGTCAGGCACCTTCGGAGCTTGTCGCGGTACTGCTGCCGATCGGACAGGTCGAACGCGCCCGCCACGACCTTCTCCCCCATGGAAGCGTCCCTCCTCGCGTGGGCGGGCCGGTGCTCCGGCCGCCGGTCTCCCGGGTCAGGTGGGATGATGCCCAGCCCGACCGATCGATAACGTCCCCACCGGCTCCCGCCACCCGCTACTCTGACCGGAAGCGTCCGGACTGACCGGAGGCACATTCACGGGGCAAGCGGCAGGCCGCTCTTTCACTATCTCCCGGAACTCGAACTCGGGAACTCGTGAAAAAATCCGATGAGAATGGGCCGACCATAGCGTGCGCATAACCCGAGGTCATCGCGGCGCCCACCGCTCTGAATCGGGATGATTCACACGTATCGCCGACCGAATGGACTCTTGCCGAGTGTCCCGGGATCGGCTAGACGAAACACAGTCTGAACACGTGTCGTATAAACTCCTCGCACAAGGCGGAGAAGGTGGGCCCCGCGGTCGGAGGAGCCTGTCGTCCAGGTGACGGCGGGCCGCTCGCGCACCCCGGCTGTCCGAAGGCCCCGGCCCCTGCCTCTCCGACCTTCACGAGAGCTAGCTGACAGCGCCGTCCGCCCCCGCCCTCGCGCCACCGCCTGTGAATGAGAGGCGACCCATCATGCCGCTGCACGTCCCTCCGGCTCCCGCGCCCGCCCTGCGCTCCGTCCTCACGGCCCTCGGTTCCCCCACCGCGGTCCGTGAAGCCCGCACTCCGTCCATGCGCTCCGCCCAGGACGAGGCCACCCCCGAACTCCCGCTGCCGCTGCATGTCCTGGACCGGATCACCCCCGAGGGCGTGTCCGCGACGCGACTGGCCGGCTGGCGCTTCCTGATCCGTTGCGGCGACCGGGCCGTGGCAGCGGCCGAGACCCGGCTCACGCCGGACGGCTGGGCGTTCTCCCATTTCTTCGAGGGCCCCTACATCGCCTCCACCGAACGCGCCCTGCGGCAGGCCGAGTCGGCGGCCCAGCCGTACCAGGCGCGACTGCTGTCGGTCCCCGGTCTCTACATGCTCACGCTCTGGCTGCACGGCGACACCGACTCCGACGGCACCACCGGCCATCCCGAGGCGACCGATCTGCTGGTGCCACTGGCCCCGGCGCCGCCCGGCATCGCCGCCCATCGCGCCCACCGCGTCGCCGAGTTGCTCCCCGTGCTGACCCTCCGGGTGACGCCGTCGGCGCCGCCGCCGCTGCTGGGCTCGCCCGCCTGACGCCGTACCGCCCACCCGCGGACCCCGGTCCCCCGTACCCCGGCACCACGGCCCCCGTGCCGGGGTACGGTGCCGTCCGCGGTGTTCGTCCCCGCGTCCCCGTCCGGACTAGCCCTATCCGGCCACTGGAAACCACCCGAAGTGACAGTGCAGTTGAGATGAACCGCCCGCGCGGGTGATGCGTCATGAACCTGTGAGAGGCGGTGCCGCGAAATCCCTGCGGAACGACGTCCGTAGGGCAACACTGGGTTCCGACCGACTTATCACAACGGGGGGCGGCCATGAACGACGTACACGACGCTTCACGCCGCGGGACAGACTCGACCACACTCACCACACACATCACGCCAGAGCGGAAGAACCCACCCATGTGCCAGCACCAGCCGCCGTGCCCGACAGCAACCTCCGCCGACCGGGAGTCCGCCCGGCTCGTGGCGGCCCACCCGGAACAGGGCTGGAGCCTGCTGTGCAACGGCGTCCTGCTCTTCGAGGACACCGGTGAGCTCCTGCCGGACGGCCGGGTCATCGCCCCGCACCGGGTCACGACCGCAGCCTGAGCAGGACCGGACGGCGCGGGACCGCCGTCCGGGGACTTCGAGGGGCCGGACCGCGGCAGGCCGCTGCGAACCGGCCCCGACGCGTGTCCCGGCCCGCTCACTCCTCGTGACGCCCACCTTCCCTTCCGTACGCACGCGTTTTCCGGAAGACTCCTGGAAGTTTCGGCACGGCGCCCGGAACGAGGCGACGGAGGTGGGGGAATGACGGCGGACGGCACGGCATCCGCGGGCCGCGGCAAGGTCACCATCACCGAGATCGCCCGCCGGGCCGGTGTCTCGGTGCCGACCGTCTCCCGGGTCGTCAACGGCCGCTCCGACGTCTCCCCGCGCACCCGGGCCCGCGTCGAGGAACTGCTGCGCGAGCACGGCTACCGCAAGCGTCCCGCCGCCCCCTCCGCGTCCCGCGCGGCCCTGCTCGACCTGGTCTTCAACGACCTCGACAGCCCCTGGGCGGTGGAGATCATCCGGGGGGTCGAGGAGGTCGCCCACGCGGCCGGGGTGGGCACCGTCGTCTCGGCGATCCACGGCCGTTCCGGGGACGCCCGCGAGTGGATGCGCAATCTGCGCGCCCGCGCCTCCGACGGCGTCATCCTGGTCACCTCGGCCCTGGAACCCACACTGCACGAGCAGTTGCGCATCCTGAACGTCCCGCTGGTGATCGTCGACCCGATGGGCTCCCCTGCCCTCGACACCCCGACGATCGGCGCCGCCAACTGGTCCGGCGGGCTCGTCGCCACCCAGCATCTGCTGGCCCTGGGCCACCGCCGTATCGGCCTGATCGCGGGCCCG
This sequence comes from Streptomyces sp. NPDC005811, assembly GCF_040630405.1. Lineage (NCBI taxonomy): Bacteria > Bacillati > Actinomycetota > Actinomycetes > Kitasatosporales > Streptomycetaceae > Streptomyces > Streptomyces sp. NPDC005811. The sequence goes on along the minus strand of NZ_JBEXXK010000024.1, from coordinate 25,334 downwards.
CCCCGGCTGCTGTGCTCCCGCGCCCGCCACGACGGCTACCGCGCCGCCCTGGAGGCGGCCGGCCTCTCCGTCGACGAAACCCTCGTCGTCCCCGGCGACTTCCACCCCGAGTCGGGCTTCACCGGCTGTACGGCCCTCCTCGACCTGCCCGAGCCGCCCACCGCGCTCTTCGCCGCCAGTGACCAGATGGCCCTCGGCGCGATCGAGGCGCTGCGCCGGCGCGGACTGCGCGTCCCGGAGGACATGAGCGTGGTCGGTTTCGACGACCTCCCCGAGGTCCGCTGGTCGGCACCGCCGCTGACCACCGTCCGCCAGCCCCTCGCCGACATGGGCAAGCTGGCCGTCCGCACGGTCCTGCGGCTGGCCCGCGGCGAGCACCCCGACTCGCCGCGGGTGGAACTGGGCACCGAACTGGTGGTCCGGTCGAGCACCGCACCACCCCGGAGCGCTAGCTGAGCGCCTCACGGATCGCGGTGTACGCCGGCTTCGGCGCGAGCTGCTCGTCCCAGGGCAGGGCGGCCCCCTGGCCGGGGAAGAAGGCCGGGATCCAGGAGTACTTGTCGGTGTAGTCCCAGATGGTGATGCCGACGCACCGCCGCACCGCGAGGCAGGCCTCGGTCAGATCGGCGTACCACTCGGCCTGCTGGGCCAGCTTCTCCTCGGTCGCGGGCAGCAGCATGCGGATGTCGACCTCGGTGAGCGCGGTGTCGAGGCGGAGGCGGGCGAAGCGGCGGAGGTTGTCCTCCAGGGTGGCCGGATAGCCGTACTGGAGCGCGAGATGGGCCTGGAGGCCGATGCCGTGCAGCGGGACGCCCTGGGCCTTCAGCTCCTGGGCCAGGCGGTAGTAGGCGTCGCTCTTCGGGCCGACGGCCTCGATGTTGTAGTCGTTGAGGTACAGCTTGGCCCTGGGGTCGGCCTGGTGGGCCCAGCGCAGGGCGTCGGCGATGTAGCCGGGGCCGAGGGTCTTGTAGAAGACGGTCTCGCGGTAGGTGCCGTCCTCGTTGAACGCCTCGTTGACGACGTCCCAGGCGTAGACCTTGCCCCGGTAGTGGCGCACCTCGGTCTGGATGTGGTTCTTCAGGACGGCGCGCAGCTCGTCGGCCGTCCACTCCCGGCTCGTGAGCCAGCCGGGCAGCTGGCTGTGCCAGACGAGGGTGTGGGCCCGTACCTTCTGGTGGTTCGCGCGGGCGAGGTTCACGATCTCGTCGCCGTTGGTCCAGTCGAAGACGCCCTGCTGCGGCTCGGTGGCGTACCACTTCATGCCGTTGCCGGGGGTGATCATGTCGAACTCGTCGCCGAGGATCCGGGTGTAGGCGGTGTCGGTGAGTTCGGGGTTGTCGGTGGCGCTGCCGAAGTAGCGGCCGTGGCGCTGGGCCAGGTCCGCGAGGGTGGTCCGGGGCTTGTCGTGGGCCTGGGCGGCGGGCCCGCCGGCGATCCCGGCGGCGACCAGGACGGCGGCGAGCGCTCCGGCGAGTCTCAGCCGGGTGCGGACGGTGCGGGACATGGTGCGACTCCTCACGGTCGGTGGGGCGTGGGCAGGCGCGGGCAGGGCCGGGCGCGGGTCATCCCTTCGTCGCGCCGGCGGTGAGACCGCCGACGAGCTGCCGCTCGGCGACGGAGTAGAAGGCCAGGGCGGGAACCATGGCGAGGACGAGATAGGCGAAGATCCGGGCGTACTCGGACGAGTACTGGCCCTGGAACTGCTGCACACCGACCGGGAGCGTCCACCAGGACGGCTCGTTGAAGACCAGCAGCGGCAGCAGGAAGTTGTTCCAGCTGGCGACGACGGCGAGCACGGAGACCGTGCCCAGCGCGGGCCGGGCCATCGGCAGCAGGATCCGCCAGAAGAAGCCGAGCGGCCCGCAGCCGTCGAGGGTCGCCGCCTCCTCCAGCTCGGCCGGTATCGCGCGGAAGAAGCCGCGCAGGATGACGATCGTCATCGGCACCCCGAAGGCGGCCTGGGGCAGGATCACCCCGAGCGGGTTGTCCAGCAGGTCCAGCGAGCGCAGCAGCAGGAACAGCGGCAGGACCGCCACCGCGAACGGGAACATCAGCCCCATCGTGAACAGCGTGAACAGCAGTTCGCGGCCGCGGAAGGCGAACCGGGCGAAGGAGAACGCGGCGAGCGCGGACACCGCGACCACCACCACCGTCGTCCCGACCGCGATCACCGTGCTGGAGCCGAGCAGTTGCCAGAAGGAGCCCGAGCCGAGGATGTCGGTGTAGTTGGAGGTGACCCACGGGTCGGGCAGTCCGAAGGGGTTGCGGGAGAGCTGGTCGGTCGACTTGAAGCCGGACAGCACGGCGTACAGCAGCGGTACGGCCATCACGGCGCCGACGACCACCAGCGCCGCGTGCACGGGAAGGGTCCGGCCTCGTCTGCGGACGCTCACGAGCCGCCTCCTCGCATGGTCGTGGTGGCGCCCTCCAGGTCACGGCGGAGCACGAACCGCTGGTAGGCCAGGGCGAAAACGAGGCTGATGCCGAAGATGACCACGCTGATCGCGCTGGCGTAGCCGACCTGGTAGCGCTTGAAGCCGTACTGGAACATGGTCACGGCCATCGTCTCGGAGTGGTGGTCGGGGCCGCCGGCGGTGACGATCCACACGAGGTCGAAGAGCTGGATGGAGCCGATCACCGACAGGAAGACGCTGATCCTCAGGGTGGGGGCGAGCAGCGGCAGGGTGACACTGCGGAACCGCTGCCACGGCCCGGCCCCGTCGATCAGCGCGGCCTCGGTCAACTCGGCCGGGATGGACTGGAGTCCGGCGAGGTAGAGCATCATGTGGAAGCCGAAGTACTTCCAGGTCATGACCAGGAACAGGGTGGCCATCACGGTGGAGGGGTCGGCGAACCACTGCCCTCCGATCCCGTCCAGGCCGACCGCGCCCAGCAGATGGTCGGCCAGTCCGTCGTCCGGGGCGAAGATCATGCTGAACAGCACGCCGGTGATCGCCTCGGAGAGGATGTACGGCGCGAAGAACAGCATGCGGTAGACGGCCCGCCCGCGGATGCGCTGGTTGAGGGCGACGGCGAGGGCGAGCGCGAACGGCAGCTGGAGCAGCAGCGAGAGCCCGACCAGGACGAGGCAGCGCCACAGGTCGCCGAGGAACACCGGGTCCTGGAAGAGGCGGGTGAAGTTGTCGCCGCCGATGAAGTCCTCGGGCATCCCGAAGCCGCCCCACCGGAAGAACGCGGCGTACAGCGCGAACAGCATCGGCAGCAGCACGAGGGTGCCGAACAGCACCAGGGCGGGCACCTGGAAGCCGACGGCGGTGAGCCAGTGCAGCACCCGGCGCCGGGTCCGGCCGGCGGCCGCGGGGAGGGGCGGCGGCCGGCCGGTGTCCGGGGCGCTGCGCTTGTCCGGGAGGTAGGTCGAGGCCATCCGGCTACTGCTCTTCCTTGGCGACCTTGGTGATCGACTCGGTGACCTGCTGGGGGGACTTGGATCCGGCGATGAGTCCGGCGACGCTGTCGTTGACCTCCTGGCCGACGGCGGGCGCGTACGCTTGGTCGAGATAGAGCTGGAAGCCGGTGGCGGCCTTCAGCTGGGCCTGTACGGCGGACAGGTTGGGGTCGGTGAGGGCGCTCTCGGCGGCCGGTACGACGGGCAGCACACCGGTCTTCCTGACCAGCTCGGTGTCGGTGGTGGCCGAGGCGAAGAACTTCAGGAAGTCGACGGCCGCCTGCGGGGCGCCCTTGCGCAGGGCGTGTCCGCCGCCGCCGCCGAAGACCTCGGTGATCGCGCCCTGGCCGCCGTCGACCGCGGGGAACGGGAAGAAGCCGAGGTCGGCGCCGAGCCCCTTGCCCGCGTCGGCCTCGACCACCGGCGCCCACTGGCCCATCAGCTCCATGGCCGCCTTGCCGTTGCCCATGGTGGCGGCCTGGCCGGTGGGGGTGCTGTAGGCGGCGCCGAGGAAGCCCTTCTGGAACGGCTGGAGGTCGACCAGGTCCTGGAGATGCTGACCCGCCTGGACGAATCCGTCGCCGGTGAAGTCCTTGTCGTCGTTCGCCTTGCGCAGGGCGTCGATCCCGGCGGTGCGCATGGCGAGGTAGGCCCAGTAGTACATGCCCGGCCACTTCTCCTTGCCGGCCAGGGCGAGGGGGGTGGTCCCGGCGGCCTTCAGCTTCCTCACGGCGTCGAGGAAGCCGCTCCAGGTGGTGGGGGGAGCGGTGAGGCCGGCCTGCTTGAAGAGCGCCTTGTTGTACCAGAAGCCGATCATGCCGATGTCGAAGGGGATGCCGTAGACCTTCTTGTCGAAGAGGTACGGCTCGCGGGCGACGGAGAGCAGTCCGTCGCCCCACCCCTTGCTCTTGTCGGTGAGGTCCTCGACGAGCCCGGCGTCGATCTGCTGCCGGAGGACGCCGCCGCCCCAGGTGTGGAAGATGTCGGGGAGCTTCCCGGAGGCGGTCAGCGCGGTCATCTTCGATTTGTAGGGGTCGTTCTCCAGCTGGACGATCTTGATCTTCACCTTGGGGTTCTGTGCCTCGAACCGCTTGGCGAGTCCGGCCCAGACGTCCTTGGTGGGCTGGGTGGTGGAGATGTTCCACCACTCGATCGTGGTCGTCCCCGACGACCCCCCGTCCGAGTCGCCGCCGCAGCCGCTCAGTGCCGTCATGCTCACCCCGGCCGCGGCGGAGGCCGCCAGGAAGCCGCGGCGGGACAGTGCCGGGTCGCCCATCATGCGCTCCTTCGGTAGATCTTTGGAGAGATCGAAAGTTTCGAACCAGATCCAGAAAGCTTCGCTGCTGCCGCACCCTAGAGACACCCTCCGACAGGTGGCAACCCCCTGAACACAGGGAATCCTGGCATCTGTTCACGCACCGAAGACCGATGCGGGCCACGAGGCCTCCGAAACATTCGGACCTGGCAGCGAACCTTACGGAGAGGTCTTAACGGAAGCTTGACGCCATCCGGCCCATGATCCGCGGGCCTGTGCGTCACTCTCCGCTTACGCTGAAGCCGCCGTCCGCGCGATGGCCGAAACCCCACGCCGGACCCGCCCCCAGGAGCACACGTATGGCCACCACCGAGCAGCCTCCCCCCGGTCGCCTGCGCGCCTGGATGCTGGAGGGCCTCTCCGACATGGGCAAGGGCCATGCGCAGCAGGGCCGGGAGGCCGAGGCCGAGCCCCAGCACAAGGGCCAGCCCTGGTACCGGGTGATGTGCCTGACGGGCGTCGACTACTTCTCGACCCTGGGCTACCAGCCCGGCATCGCCGCGCTCGCGGCCGGTCTGCTGTCACCCATCGCGACCATCGTGCTGGTGATCGTCACCCTGGCCGGCGCGCTGCCGGTCTACCGGCGCGTGGCCGACGAGAGCCCCCACGGCGAGGGCTCGATCGCGATGCTGGAGCGGCTGCTGTCCTTCTGGCAGGGCAAGTTGTTCGTGCTGACGCTGCTGGGCTTCGCCGCCACCGACTTCCTGATCACCATCACCCTGTCGGCCGCCGACGCCGCCACCCACCTGGTGGAGAACCCCCATCTGACCAGCGCCCTGCACGACAAGCAGATGATCATCACCCTGGCGCTCGTCGCATTGCTCGGCGCGGTGTTCCTGAAGGGCTTCCTGGAGGCCATCGGCGTCGCGGTGGCCCTGGTCGGCGTCTATCTCGCGCTGAACGTCGTGGTCGTGATCGTCGGCTTCTGGCACGTGGTGACCGCGGGCCATGTCGTCACCGACTGGGCCGACGCCCTGACGGCCGAGCACGGCAATGTCGTCGCGATGGTCGGGGTGGCCCTGATCGTCTTCCCCAAGCTCGCGCTCGGCCTGTCCGGCTTCGAGACCGGAGTCGCGGTCATGCCGCATGTGAAGGGCGACGCCGCCGACACGGAGGAGACCCCCACCGGCCGGATCCGGGACACCAAGAAGCTGCTCACCATCGCCGCCCTGATCATGAGCGTCTTCCTGATCGCGACCAGCTTCATCACCACACTGCTGATCCCGGAGAAGGAGTTCGAACCCGGCGGCCAGGCCAACGGCCGCGCCCTCGCCTATCTCGCCCACGAGTACCTGGGCAGCGCCTTCGGCACGGTCTACGACATCTCGACCATCGCGATCCTCTGGTTCGCCGGGGCCTCCGCGATGGCCGGGCTGCTCAACCTGATGCCCCGCTACCTGCCGCGCTACGGCATGGCCCCGCACTGGGCGCGCGCGGTCCGCCCGATGGTCATCGTCTTCATCCTGGTCGCCTTCCTGGTCACCTGGATCTTCGACGCCGACGTCGACGCCCAGGGCGGCGCCTACGCCACGGGCGTCCTGGTGCTCATCAGCTCCGCCGCCATCGCCGTGACCATCGCCGCCCACAAGGCCGGACAGCGCCGGTGGACCGTCGGCTTCGCGGTCATCTCGGCCGTGTTCCTGTACACCACGGTCGTCAATGTCATCGAGCGTCCCGACGGTGTGAAGATCGGCGCCTGCTTCATCGCCGGCATCATCCTCGTCTCCCTCCTCTCCCGGCTGGCCCGCGCCTTCGAGCTGCGCGTGACGAGCGTGACCCTCGACCCGATGGCGGAACGTTTCATCCGGGACATGGCCAGCCGGAAACTGCGGTTCATCGCCAACGAGCCCGACCAGCGCGACAAGGCCGAGTACCGCGACAAGATCGAGCAGATCCGCGAGGACAACGACCTGCCCGGCGAGGACTTCGTCTTCGTCGAGGTGACGGTCCTCGACCCCTCCGAGTTCGAGGCGGGCCTGACGGTCCGCGGCGAGGTGCTGCACAACCGCTACCGGGTGCTCACCCTGGAGTCCTCCTCCATCCCGAACGCCCTGGCCGCCCTGCTGCTGCACACCCGCGACACCACCGGCTGCATCCCGCACATCTACTTCGAGTGGACCGAGGGCAACCCGTTCGCCAACTTCCTGCGCTTCTTCCTGTTCGGCCAGGGCGAGGTCGCCCCCGTCACCCGTGAGGTCCTGCGCGAGGCCGAGCCGGACCGCTCGCGCCGGCCCCGGGTCCACACCGGCTGAGACCCCCGGGGAACCGCGGCCCTATCGTGACCCCCATGCAGAGCTACACCATCGGACAGGCAGCCCGGCTGCTCGGAGTGAGCCCCGACACCGCGCGCCGCTGGGCGGACGCCGGCCGGGTGGCGACCCACCGGGACGAGGGCGGACGGCGCCTCATCGACGGCAAGGACCTCGCCGCGTTCTCGGTCTCCCTCGCCCGCACGGACACCGCCGACGAGGACGCCCCGTACACCTCGGTCCGCAACGCCTTCCCCGGCATCGTCACCGCGATCAAGCTCGGCGACGTCGCCGCCCAGGTGGAGATCCAGGCCGGCCCGCACCGGCTGGTCTCCCTGCTGACCCGGGAAGCCGTCGAGGAGCTGGGCCTGGAGGTCGGCATGGAGGCCACCGCCCGCGTGAAGTCCACGAACGTGCACATCGACCGCGTCTGAACCGCGGCGGGACGGCACCTCCGTACGAACGCACATGCGTGCCACTCACGGCGATCACCCCGGATTATGCGAAGCCCCAGAAGACGCATGCCTTGCACATGCGGCATCATCATGATGTTGGGCCGTTCGAGGGAACGCCGAAACCGAGGAGTACACCGTGATGACCCGTACCGAGCGCCGTACCCGCCGCGCCGCGCAGGTGACCGGCGTGGGAGTCGCCGCGCTGCTGGCCCTGAGCGCCTGCTCCTCCGACGACTCCGGCGACGCGTCGGCCACGTCCGGCGCCTCGACGTCCGCCTCCGCCTCCGCGAAGCTCTCCGGCACGGTCACGGTCTTCGCGGCCGCCTCGCTGAAGGAGAGCTTCACCTCGCTCGGCCAGGAGTTCGAGAAGGCGCACCCGGGCACGAAGGTCACCTTCAACTTCGGCGGCAGCGACACCCTGGCCGCGAGCATCACGGGCGGCGCCCCGGCCGATGTGTTCGCCTCCGCCAGCCCCAAGACCATGGCGATCGTGACCGACGCCAAGGACAACGCCACCGAGCCTGTCACCTTCGTGCGCAACCAGCTGGAGATCGCGACCCTGCCGGGCAACCCCGACAAGGTCTCCTCCCTCAAGGACCTCACCAAGTCCGGGCTCAAGGTCGTGCTGTGCGACAAGGAGGTGCCCTGCGGCGCCGCCGCCCAGAAGGCGCTGGAGGCCAGCAGCCTCAAGCTCACCCCGGTCTCCTACGAGCAGGACGTCAAGGCCGCCCTGACGAAGGTCGAGCTGAAGGAGGCGGACGCGGCCGTCGTCTACAAGACCGATGTGCACGCCGCGGGTGACAAGGTGGAGGGCGTGGAGTTCCCCGAGTCCGCCGACGCCATCAACGACTACCCGATCGCCCTGCTGAAGGACGCCCCCAACGCCGAGGCCGCCAAGGCCTTCATCGCACTGGTCCGCTCCGCCGACGGACAGAAGGTCCTCACCGAGGCCGGGTTCCTCCAGCCGTGACCCCACCCGTGAAGCAGGCCGCCGCGGACGCCCTGGAGGGCGGCCCGCGGCGCGCCCGCGTCCGCACGGGCGTCCCGCTCGCCCTGCTGCTGCCCGCCCTGCTCGGCCTCGCCTTCCTGCTCCTGCCGCTGGTCGCGCTCCTCGTCCGGGCGCCCTGGCACACCCTGCCCGAGCAGCTCACCAGCGCCGAGGTCTGGCAGGCCCTGCGGCTGTCGCTGGTCTGCGCCACGGCGGCGACCGCGGTGAGCCTGGTGATCGGGGTGCCACTGGCCTGGCTGCTGGCGCGCACCGACTTCCCCGGCCGCGGCCTGGTCCGCGCCCTGGTGACCCTGCCGCTGGTCCTGCCCCCGGTGGTGGGCGGTGTGGCCCTGCTGCTGGCCCTCGGCCGCAACGGCGTGATCGGCCAGTGGCTGGACTCCTGGTTCGGCGTCACGCTCCCCTTCACCACGGCCGGGGTGGTCGTCGCGGAGACGTTCGTGGCGATGCCGTTCCTGGTCATCAGCGTCGAGGGCACGCTCCGGGCGGCCGACCCGAGCTACGAGGAGGCCGCCACCACCCTCGGCGCCTCCCGCTTCACCGCCTTCCGCCGGGTCACGCTCCCCCTGATCGCGCCGGGCATCGCGGCCGGCGCCGTGCTCGCCTGGGCCCGCGCCCTCGGCGAGTTCGGGGCGACCATCACCTTCGCGGGCAACTTCCCGGGGCGCACCCAGACCATGCCGCTCGCCGTCTATCTGGCCCTGCAGAGCGATCCGGAGGCGGCCATCGCCCTCAGTCTGGTGCTGCTCGCCGTGTCGATCGCCGTCCTCGCCGGGCTGCGCGACCGCTGGATGACCGCGTCATGACCACGCTCGGCAAGGACACCGCCGTGTCACCGGCCCTGTCCGGCGAGGGCCTCGACGCCCGCCTCGTCGTCGACCGCGGCTCCTTCCGTCTCGACGTCGCCCTGACCGCCGCCCCCGGCGACGTCGTGGCGCTGCTCGGGCCCAACGGCGCCGGCAAGACCACCGCCCTGCGCGCCCTCGCCGGTCTCGTCCCGCTCACCGGCGGGCACCTCCGCCTGGACGGCACGGCCCTGGAGCGCACCCCGCCCGAGGCCCGCCCGGTCGGCGTGGTCTTCCAGGACTATCTGCTGTTCCCGCACCTCAGCGCCCTGGACAATGTCGCGTTCGGACCGCGCTGCCAAGGCGCCACCAAGGCGGAGGCGCGCGCCCAGGCCACCGCGTGGCTGGACCGCATGGGGCTGGCCGCGCACGCCGGCGCCAGGCCCCGCCGGCTCTCCGGCGGCCAGGCCCAGCGTGTCGCCCTGGCCCGCGCCCTCGCCGTCCACCCCCGTCTGCTGCTCCTGGACGAGCCGCTCGCCGCCCTGGACGCCCGCACCCGGCTGGAGGTGCGGGCCCAGCTCCGCCGCCATCTGGCCGAGTTCGAGGCGGTAGCCGTGCTCGTCACGCACGACCCGCTGGACGCCATGGTCCTCGCGGACCGCCTGGTCGTCGTCGAGGAGGGCCTGGTCGTCCAGGAGGGCACCCCGGCGGACATCGCCCGCCGTCCGCGCACGGACTACATCGCCCAGCTGGTCGGTCTGAACCTCTACCGCGGCCACGCCGACGGCCATGCCGTGCGCCTGGACACCGGCCCGGCCATCACCACCACGGAGATCCTCTCCGGGCCGGTGTTCGTCGCGTTCCCGCCGAGCGCGGTCACCCTCCACCGCGACCGCCCCACGGGCTCCAGCGCCCGCAACCTCTGGCGGTGCGAGGTCGCGGGCCTGGAGACCCACGGCGACCAGATCCGGGCCGCCCTCACGGGCGAACTCCCGCTCGCCGCCGACCTCACGACCGTCGCCGCGGCCGAGCTGGATCTGCACCCGGGCACGGCGGTCTGGGCGACAGTCAAAGCGGCACAGACTCACGCATACCCGGCATGAGGGACTCGGGGCCCTACCGTGGGTTCCCATGACCCTGAGCATCCGCAACCAGCTCCCCGGCACCGTCACCGCCGTCCACCCCGGCGAGGCCATGGCCACCGTCCAGGTCCGTCTGGACGGCGGACAGGACCTCACGGCAGCCATCACCCTGGACGCCGTACAGGACCTCGGCCTCACCCCCGGCACCGCCGTCCGCGCCCTGGTGAAGTCGACGGAGGTCTCCCTCGCCACGCACCACGTCGAGGGCCTCTCGATCCGCAACCAGGTCCCGGGTGCCATCACCGGCCTGACGACCGGCACGGTCATGGCCGTCGTCAGGGTCTCCGTGGCCGGCGGTGAGCTCACGGCGGCGATCACCAAGGACGCGGCCACCGACCTCGGGCTCTTCGTGGGCTCCGACGTCGTCGCCCTGATCAAGGCCACCGAGGTCTCCCTGGCGACGGCCTGAGCCGGAGAACGGGCGCAGGGCCCGTCCGGCACCCGGACGGGCCCTGCGCCTCCTGCCGATCAGTCCTCGTACGCGTCCAGCGGCGGGCACGAGCAGACCAGGTTCCGGTCACCGAAGGCCTGGTCGATCCGGCGCACCGGCGGCCAGTACTTGTCCGCGACCGACACCCCGGCCGGGAAGACGGCCTCCTCACGGGTGTACGCGTGCTCCCACTCCCCGCCGAGCGCCCGGGCGGTGTGCGGCGCCTGGCGCAGCGGGTTGTCCTCCGCCGGCCACGCCCCCGAGCCCACCTTCTCGATCTCCGCGCGGATGGCGATCATCGCCTCGCAGAACCGGTCCAGCTCGACGATGTCCTCGGACTCGGTCGGCTCGATCATCAGCGTCCCCGCCACCGGGAACGACATGGTCGGCGCGTGGAAGCCGTAGTCGATCAGCCGCTTCGCCACGTCGTCCACGCTCACCCCGGTCGCCTTGGTCAGCGGCCGCAGATCGATGATGCACTCGTGCGCGACCAGCCCGCCCGGGCCGGTGTACAGCACCGGGTAGTGCGGCTCGAGCCGCTTGGCGATGTAGTTGGCGCTGAGCACCGCCACCTGGGTGGCCCGCTTCAGCCCCTCGCCGCCCATGAGCCGCACGTACGCCCACGAGATCGGCAGGATCCCCGCGGAGCCCCAGGGCGCGGCCGAGATCGGCCCCACACCCGTCTCGGGCCCGGCGGCGGGCTGGAGCGGGTGGTTCGGCAGATACGGCGCGAGGTGCGAGCGCACGGCCACGGGGCCGACGCCGGGACCGCCGCCGCCGTGCGGGATGCAGAAGGTCTTGTGCAGGTTCAGGTGGGAGACGTCACCGCCGAAGTGGCCCGGCTTGGCCAGCCCGACGAGCGCGTTGAGGTTGGCGCCGTCGACGTAGACCTGTCCGCCCGCCTCGTGGACCTGGGCGCAGATGTCGGCGACGTGCTCCTCGAACACACCGTGCGTCGACGGGTACGTGATCATCAGCACGGCCAGCTCGTCGCGGTGCAGTTCGATCTTCGCCCGCAGGTCCTCGACGTCGATCTCGCCGTCCTCGGCGGTCTTCACGACGACGACCTTCATCCCGGCCATCACGGCGCTCGCCGCGTTGGTGCCGTGCGCGGAGGACGGGATGAGACACACGGTCCGCTGCTCGTCCCCGTTGGCCCGGTGGTAACCACGCACGGCCAGCAGGCCCGCAAGCTCGCCCTGCGACCCGGCGTTGGGCTGGAGCGACACCTTGTCGTACCCGGTGACCTCGGCGAGCCGGTCCTCCAGCTCCCGGATGAGCGTGAGGTAGCCCTCCGCCTGCTCGGCGGGCGCGAAGGGGTGCAGCTGGCCGAACTCGGGCCAGGTGACCGGCTCCATCTCGGTGGTCGCGTTGAGCTTCATGGTGCAGGAGCCCAGCGGGATCATGCCCCGGTCGAGCGCGTAGTCCCGGTCGGCGAGCCGGCGCAGATAGCGCAGCATCGCGGTCTCGGAGCGGTGCTGGTGGAACACGGGGTGGGTGAGGATCGCGTCGGAGCGCAGCAGCGCCTCGGGCAGCGCGTCCCCGGCGGCCGCGTCGAGCGCCTCGACGTCCCCGTCCACGCCGAAGGCTGCCCATACGGCGGCCAGCTGGGCCCGTGCCGTGGTCTCGTCGCAGGCGATCGAGACGTGGTCCGCGTCGACGAGGTGCAGATTGACCCCGCGTCCGCGGGCGTCGGCGACGATCTCTCCGGCCCGGCCCGGCACCCGCACGGTGAGCGTGTCGAAGTAGGAGCCGTGCACGACCTCGAACCCGCCGGCCGTGAGGCCCCCGGCGAGGATCGCGGCGTAGCGGTGGGTGCGCGCGGCGATGGTCCGCAGCCCGTCGGGCCCGTGGTACACGGCGTACATGCCGGCCATGACCGCGAGCAGCACCTGGGCGGTGCAGATGTTGCTGGTCGCCTTCTCCCGGCGGATGTGCTGCTCGCGCGTCTGGAGCGCGAGCCGGTAGGCCTTGTGCCCGTCCGCGTCCACGGACACCCCGACGAGCCGTCCGGGCAGGCTGCGGGCGAACTTCTCCTGCACCGCCAGGTATCCGGCGTGCGGTCCGCCGAAGCCCATCGGCACACCGAAGCGCTGGGTCGTGCCGACCGCGATGTCCGCGCCCAGCTCACCGGGCGACTTCAGCAGGGTCAGCACGAGCAGATCGGCGGCGACGGTGACGAGCGCGCCGAGCCCGTGCGCCTGGTCGATCACGGCCTTGATGTCGCGCACGGCCCCGGAGGCACCCGGGTACTGGAGCAGCACACCGTTGATCTCACGTTCGGCGATCCCGGCGGGGATGCCCTCACCGAGATCGGCGACCACGATCTCCACGCCGGTCGGCTCGGCACGGGTCTGCAGCACGGCCACGGTCTGGGGCAGCACGTCGGCGTCGACCAGGAAGAGGCCCTTCTTGTTCTTCCCCATGCGGCGGGACAGGGCCATCGCCTCGGCGGCGGCCGTGCCCTCGTCGAGCAGCGAGGCACCGGAGGTGGGCAGCCCGGTGAGGTCGGCGACCATGGTCTGGAAGTTCAGCAGCGCCTCGAGCCGGCCCTGCGAGATCTCCGGCTGGTAGGGCGTGTAGGCCGTGTACCAGGCCGGGTTCTCCATGACGTTGCGCAGGATCACCGGCGGCGTGAAGGTGCCGTAGTAGCCGAGGCCGATCATGGAGTCGAGGACCTGGTTGCGGTCGGCCAGCGAGCGCAGCTCCGCCAGGACCTCCGCCTCGGTGCGCGCGTCCGGCAGGTCCAGGGCGTCGGCGTTCTTGATCACGTCGGGGACGGCGGCGGCGGTCAGCTCGTCGAGGGAGCCGTAGCCGACGTGCGCGAGCATCTTGGCCCGCGCTTCCTGGTCGGGCCCGATGTGACGCTGCTCGAAGGGGATGCCCTGTTCGAGCCGGGAGAGCGGAATGCGATCGGCGGTCATGTCTGAGGCCTCCTGGTCTGACGCGACCTTCGAGGACACCACGGCGCGGGTGCCCGGACGGCCTCCCCCTCTGTCATCTCAACCTGAGAGCTTCACCGGCCGCCACCGGGGCAGCCGGCTTTCACCGTCGGTGAGGACGGAGGCCGTCGACGCCGTCGACATCCGTCCTGCTTTCCAGAGTGACCTCGTCCGCGCGGTACGTGTGCCTGAGAGATTCCGGGGAGGAGTTGCTCCTTCGGCGCCTCCGGTGATCTCCGGAGGACTCTCCCGCACGGGGTCAGCAGCCGTTGTCAGAGTACCAGCGAGGTCCAAGAGGCCTGCTCGAGTGGCCGCTCGTCCCGATGTGTTCTTTTGTAGTGCTTACGGATGAGTTGCGACCAAGAGGAGGGCCCGTGCAGACCGACATCGATCCGCGCAACCTGATCGGCCGCAAGGCGTTCGACCGCAACGGCACCAAGATCGGCACCGTCGACGAGGTCTACCTCGACGACGCGACCGGTGTGCCCGAGTGGGCCGCGATACGCACCGGGCTGTTCTCCCGGGACGCCTTCGTCCCCCTGGAGCCCAGCGAGCTGGTCGAGGGCACGCTCCACGTCCCCTTCGACCGGGCCCTGATCAAGGACGCGCCCGACTTCGGCGTCGGCCGGCACCTCTCCCCGGAACAGGAACTCCAGCTCTACCACCACTACGGCCTGGACATCGCCGCTCCTCCACCCCTCCCGGACCACAACTTCGGCCACCTGGCGGGCACGGACGAGAGCTGACTTCCTCGCGGGACGCCGGAGGCGGGAGGCGGGACGCGGGACTCAGGAAGCCGGGCACAGGAAGCCGAAAGCCGGAGGCCGGGCGGCGGGAGGCCGGGCGGCGGGAGTCGCCGACGCGACTGAGGGGTCCGCGGCAGCGAAGATCCCGGCGGAGGCTTCCGACGTGGTGGAGGTAGACGGCCGGGGCTGCACGGCGTGGCTCTGGGGGACCTGCCGCCCGCTGAACTGCCCGAGGGGGTCTGAGCGGTACTCGTTCACCGGCGGAAGTTTCGGCTCTGCGCGTCAAGTCCCCCAAGATCCCGGCGGTGACGCCGGAGGCCGGAGGGCGGCGGAACGCCGGGCGCCGGGACGCCGGAGGGCGGCGGAACGCCGGAGGGCGGCGGAACGCCGGAGGGCAGAGGGCCAGCGCCGGACGGGCCGCGCGCCGCACGCCGGACGGCCGCGCGCGGTCGAGCAGCGGGCGGCCGTGCTCGACGCGGGCCGGATGCGGGTCGGAGACCGCCCGGCGGATCAGCCGGTCATCCGGTGTCGCCGAGTCCGCCTCCATGCTCCGGAAGTGCGGTACCGGGGGCAGGGCGGCTCCGCTCGGCCTGGCCGTCCCCGCCATCCTCACCGTCTCCACCGTCCCCGTCCGGTCTTCGCCGCACCAGTGGCAACGGCTCCGCCGGCGCCAGGTCCGGGTCCTCCACCCGGAAGGTCCGCACCCGCCCCGGCTCCGACTCCGGGGTCTCGAACCGCACGGTGACCCGGCCCAGCCCGCTCCCCTGCACCCAGCCGTGCCCCAGCTCCGCGTGGACCACGTCGCACCCGGGACTCCACCGGTGCCCGACCCGGGCCTCCGGCACGGCAGACTCCTCGGGAACCTCCTCCGCGGCCCCCTCGCCCCCCTCCTCCCCCGCCGCCTGGGCGAACAGGTCCTCCTGGGTGAAGTCCGCCAGACCGCTGACACCCACCCCGAGCAGCCGCACCCCGCCCGTGGTGTCGACGGAGTCCAGCAGACGCCCGGCGGCCTCCCGCACCACCGCCGGATCGTCCGTGGGCCCGCGCAGGGTCTCCGACCGGGTCAGCGTGGAGAAGTCGTAGCGCCGCACCTTCAGCACGATCGTCCGCCCCGACAGACCGGAGCCCCGCAGTCTGCGCACACAGCGCTCCGCCAGCCGCTTCACCTCCAGCTCCACCCGCAGCCGGTCATGGATGTCGACGTCGTAGGTGTCCTCGACCGACACCGACTTGGCCTCCCGCTCCGCGACCACGGGCCGGTCGTCGCGCGCCAGCGCCATCGCGTACAGCCCGTGCCCGTGCGCCTTGCCCACGAGGCGCACCAGCTCGTCCTCGCCGGCCTCGGCCAACTCGTCGACCGTGGTGATCCCGGCCCGGCGCAGATGGTCCCCGGTGGCCGGGCCCACCCCGGGCAGCGTCCGCACCGGCATGGGCCCGAGCATGGCCCGCTCGGTGCCGGGCTCGATGAGGATCAGGCCGTCCGGCTTGGCCTGCTCGGAGGCGATCTTCGCAAGCATCTTCGAGGCGGCCAGGCCCACCGACCCGGTGAGGCCCGTGACCGCCCGGATGTCCGCCCGCAGCCGGATGCCGGCCAGCCGGGCCGACTCGCCGTCCCAGGCCGCTCCCCCGGCCTCCAGATCCACGAACGCCTCGTCCAGGCTCAGCGGCTCCACGAGGGGCGACAGCGTCCGCAGGAGCCCCATGACCTGGTCGCTGATCCCGCGGTAGAAACCGAAGCGCGGGACGAGATAGGCGGCGTTCGGAGCCAGCCGGCGCGCCTGGGCCGTGGGCATCGCGGAGTGCACCCCGAAGGCCCGGGCCTCGTAGGAGGCCGTGGCCACCACCCCGCGCGGCCCGATGCCGCCCACGATCACGGCTTTCCCCCGCAGGCTCGGCTTGGACGCCTGCTCCGCCTGGGCGTAGAAGGCATCCATGTCGAGATGGAGGATCGTGGGCGCGTTTCTCACATCTCCGATGCTGCACCACGCCACTGACAATGCGGCCGCCCGGCGGGGGCGGGGCTTCAGACCGCCCGGTTGCGCCGGCGCGCCAGCTCGTCCGCCGGGTTGGGCCCGACGAGCGTCTCCCCGGTGTCGACCCGCTCGCCGTGCAGCTGCGACAGCGCGCCCTCCACGTCCCGCCAGACCACGCCGACGGCGATCCCGAAGATGCCCTGACCGCCCTGGAGCAGGGCGTGGACCTCGTCGGGCGAGCTGCACTCGTAGACCGTCGCGCCGTCGCTCATCAGCGTCATCCGCTCCAGATCGCGGAAGCCGCGCTCCCGCAGATGCTGGACGGCCGTACGGATGTTCTGCAGCGACACCCCGGTGTCCAGGAACCGCTTGACGATCTTCAGGACGACGACGTCCCGGAAGCTGTAGAGCCGCTGCGTCCCGGACCCGTACGCGGGCCGTACGCTCGGCTCGACGAGCCCGGTGCGGGCCCAGTAGTCGAGTTGCCGGTAGGTGATGCCGGCGGCCGCGCAGGCCGTCGGTCCGCGGTAGCCGATCTGCTCGGACGCCATGGACGCCGCCCCTCCGCTGCTCGGCACGGCAGCGGGTCGCTGCGGAGCCGCGTGCTCGGCCGCGCCGCCCTGGTGGGGGTATCCCCTGCCCGGGCGCAGCCGAGAGCTCTGGGGAGGGTACGGACCGCTTCCCCCGACACCGAGTCCGGGGGCACCCCCAGCCGTACCGTCGCCGCTGCTTCTCACGCCGACCTCCGTCCTTGACCTGCCTTCTCGACGGTAGGCAGTCACCAGGGGTGCGTCAACGATCGCCACACTCGCCACGCCGAGTGATAATCACCCTAGGAGTGGTTTCCCGCACCCCGCCGCGGGGAAAGGCTAGCCGAATGCGTGGAGCAGGAGCCGTAGGACGCTCACACGCGCCGCTGGCAAGTGCCTGAAACAGGTCGGCCGACCTGCGGCCCTCCTCGTGCCGCGGGCCGGGCTCCGGCTACTGGTTGCTGGTGCCGAAGTCCTCGGGCGAGATCTGGTCGAGGAACTCGCGGAACTTCTCCACCTCGTCCTCCTGCTCGTCCGGAATCGCGATGCCCGCGTCGTCGAGCACCGTGTCGCTGCCGAAGATCGGCGTCCCGGTGCGCAGCGCCAGCGCTATGGCGTCGGACGGGCGCGCGCTCACCTCGACGCCGCTGGCGAACACCAGCTCCGCGTAGAAGACACCCTCGCGCAGATCCGTGATGCGCACCTCGGTGAGCTCCTGGCCGACGGCTTCCAGCACGTCCTTGAACAGATCGTGGGTCAGCGGTCGTGCGGGGGCCATGCCCTGCTGGGCGAAGGCGATCGCCGTCGCCTCCCCCGGTCCGATCCAGATGGGGAGGTAACGGTCGCCTCCCACTTCACGCAGCAGCACGATCGGTTGGTTGGAGGGCATTTCGACCCGGACACCTACGACATCGAGCTCGTTCACACAGCAACCCTAGGCCGTGCCCGGGACGTTTGGGTAGTCGGGCCGGGAACGGGTGACCGATCCGCCCAGGGCGAAACCGGTGGCTCAGGGCAACCGGACGCCGAGAGCGGTCTGCACCAGCGCCGCGTGCAGCCGGACCGTGAGGTCGGCCAGCTCCTTCGTACGGGCCTCGGCGTGCGCCCTGGTCTGCGGGTTGCGGTGGCGCTTCAGGGGGGCGACCACCTGGTCCACCAGCCCCGCCTCACGGTCCGCCGCGGCCTTCATCACCCGCAGGTGACGGGGTTCGATCCCGAACCGCCCCAGCTCGGCGACGAGCGCGGCGACGGTGGCGGCCTCGGCGTCGTAGACCCCGTTCTCCAGCGGGACGAGCAGCCCGTAGGACTCCCACTCCACCAGCGCCGACTCGTCGATCCCGGCGGCCGCGAGCAGCTCGGCCCGCCCGATCCGGGCCGCGGTGGGCCCCTCCACGGCCTCCGTGAGGGCCTCTCCGTCCCGCTGCCGCCCCACGGTCGGCAATGGCACGGCCTCGCCGCGCTCCATGGCGTCCAGATGCTCCCGGATCACCTTGAGCGGCAGATAGTGGTCCCGCTGCATCCTCAGTACGTGACCCAGGCGCTCGACGTCCTGCGGGCTGAACTTGCGATACCCCGAGGGGGTCCGCTGGGGCTCGATCAGCCCCTCCGCCTCCAGGAAACGGATCTTGGAGATGGTGACCTCGGGAAACTCGTCCCGCAGCGCGTTCAGTACGGTGCCGATGCTCATCGGGCCGGCGTCCGCGGCGGCGGTGCCGTGTCCGGCACCGCCCCTCGGTGTTTGAAGCATGGACCTTCCCTTGGTTCCCCCCGGATGGACTCCGGGGGAGGGTCAGTAACCCTGCTGGCTCGCGTAGAAGACCAGCCGGTACTTGCCGATCTGCACCTCGTCACCGTTCGACAGAGGGACCTCGTCGATCCGCTCCCGGTTGACGTAGGTACCGTTCAGGCTGCCGACGTCCGCGACCTTGAAGGTGCCGTCCGGGTTGCGACGGAACTCCACATGGCGACGCGAGACCGTCACGTCGTCCAGGAAGATGTCGCTCTGCGGATGACGCCCGGCCGTCGTCAGGTCGCCGTCCAGCAGGAAGCGGCTGCCCGAGTTCGGACCACGACGGACCACCAGCAGCGCGGAACCCGACGGCAGCGCGTCGACCGCGGCCTGCGCCTCCGGGGAGAGCGCCGGCAGCTGGGTCTGGCCGGTGGCCTCGGAGTCGTAGGCCTCGAGACCGGAAATCGAGATGGTGGAGGTCGTCTCCGACGCACGCTCCGGCGTCAGACCGGGACGCAGCGGCGCGCCACAGTTGGAGCAGAAGCGGCTGTTCTCCGCGTTGCGGTTACCGCACCTCGTACACACCAGGGCCGACATGGGAGAAAACCCTCCACCCGTACTTGAGGTTGACGGTTGGCCGAAACCTATGCCGCCGGACTGTGCGGGGTCAACAGACGCCGCGCCCTGACCTCCGGGAATGTCATCACCCGAACCGGACACCTGGTCCCGGAACAGCGGCCGCTGGCCCTCTGCGTCGGGCTGTGCGCGATGCCGGGCAGTCGCGTTGTCGCTGCCCTCTCGCGCGCTCTTGCCGAACAACTTCGCAAACAACTTCACGGGCGATTCCCCTTGACCGAAACAGACCCGCCCGTGGGGCAGGACGAACCCTGAATGAATACACCGGCCGACCCGGACACCTTCACAACGTCCGTATCCACCAGACAGTTTCCACCACGCACCACCCGATCGGTGCGTCGACCCCCCGCAACCTCATGCCCCTGCCGGACCGCCCCCATGCACCCCCGGTTCACGGGGAGGACGACCGAGCGTAGTCAGGCTGCTTCGCCGCTCGCAAGGCGTCCACGACGATCTTGTCCGACCGCTCGACGGTCACGGTGGCCTGCTCCTTCTCAAGAGTCTGCACCACGCCTCCAGGGATGTTCAGCGCCGGCTCGAGGTCCTGCGGGTTGCCGATGACCTTGAAACGAAACGGCGCGTTGATCTTGTTCCCGTCGACGCTCACGCTGTTGTCCGAATCCGTCAGGTACGTGCCGGCGACCACCCGCACGTCGTTGACCTGGATCGCCTCGGCTCCCGCGGCGCGCAGCTCCTGGATCGCGTCGAGCAGCATGTCCGCCTCGACCGTCCCCTTCGTGTCCTCGATCGTCATCGTGATGCCCGGCCCCTGCGCGGCCACCGTGCCCGCCAGGATGCCGAGTTGCTTCTCCTTCTCCACCGTCTGCTTACGGGCCTCCTCGGCCTGGTCGGAGCTGTTCTCCAGCTCCGCCCGCTGCTTCTCGAGTCCCTGCTTCTCGTCCTCAAGACGCTGACTGCGGTCATCCAGTTCATCGAGGATGCGCACAAGATCCTCCTGGCGCGCGCCGCGCAGGGCGTTCCCGCTGTCGCTGTTGGAGGCGACCTGGACGGCCAGACCGAAGCCGAGCCCGAACAGCAGCAGGGCGACGATGAGTTGGGCCCGGGTCACCCGCGGCGGCCACAGCCCCTTCGCCAGCCGCTGCCGGCCGGTCAGCACGGGCTCGGCGGCCTCCGGCTCCTCCTCGGCCACCACAGGGGGCGCCGGAACCTCCGCCGGCAGCTCCTTGCGCAGTGTGTTCTCAGCCACCTCGTCCTGGTTGCTCATCGGCCTCACGCCCGGAAGACGTGCCGGCGGATCGCCGCGGCGTTGGAGAAGATCCGGATGCCGAGCACGACCACGACACCGGTCGACAGCTGGGCGCCCACACCCAACTTGTCGCCCAGGAAGACGATCAGCGCGGCCACGACCACGTTCGACAGGAACGAGACCACGAAGACCTTGTCGTCGAAGATCCCGTCGAGCATGGCCCGCAGACCGCCGAACACGGCGTCCAGGGCCGCCACGACGGCGATCGGCAGATAAGGCTCGACGACCGCCGGAACCTCAGGCCGGACCAACAGGCCGGCCACGACTCCCACGACGAGGCCCAGTACGGCGATCACGATGTGCCCTTCTCAGTTCTCGGCTCGGCTGTACGTACGATCACACTCGGTGCGGCGGGCAGCCGGACGTCGTCCTGCACGGAAATCGACGTCCTGATGCCGTAGTTCTCCTGCAACACGCTCAGATAGACGCCGTCCGCGCTGTTCTGGAACTTGGCGCTGAGGTTCTTCCCGTCCCCCACCGCGAGCACCGTGTACGGCGGCACCAGCGGCTTGTTGTCGACCAGTATCGCGTCACCCGCGGCCCTGATCGCCGACAGCGCCGTCAGCCGCTGTCCGTTGATCGAGACGCCCTCGGCCCCGGACGCCCACAGTCCGTTGACCACCTTCTGCATGTCACGGTCACGGACGCGCCCGGTGTCGGAGAACCCGGAGGTCTCCCGCGGGTCGCCGTCACCCCCGGTGGTGGCTTCCTTGGCGTCGTTGACGACGAGCTTGATCCCCGGCCCGTGCACCTCCACGGCCCCCGACAGCACGCTCACCAGATCCGCCCGGTCTCCGCCGCCGCTCTGCTTCAGCGCCTCGCGCTGCCGGGCGCTCACGTCGTCGCGCAGCCGGTCCACGGTGCGCTCCAGCTCGTCGGCCGCCTTGGTCTCGGCGTCGACGCGGTCGACCAGCTCCTCGCGCTCCTTGGCGACGACCGGGGCCGAGATCCGCGCCTGGGCCGCCCCGACGGTCACCACGAGGGCCGCGAGCACCAGCCCGCCCGCGAGGCCGAGCTTCGCCCGCAGCGTCTTCGGCAGCCCGCCGGCGCCCTCGGACTCCTTCCGGGCGGCGGCCTCGGCATACCCGTCGTCGAGGCTGTGGTCCATGACGTTGGTGAGCAGCGACATGGACGCGTCCGGACGCGACACGCGCGCGGGTGTGCTCCGAACGGGGGGCTGCTGCGGCATGCCGCACATCGTCGCACGTCGCGACCACTACCTCCGAATGGCCCCACCGGCGAACCGGACAGGCCCCCTTGAGGACGCCTGTCCGGCACGCGCGTGTGCTGCGCGGATCAGCGCCCGGCGCTGTCCACGACCGACGACCACTCGTCGAGCAGGGCCTGCGCGGAGGCGTCGTCGGGCCCCTCCGCCCACAGATGGGTGACGGCCTCGGCCGGGTCGGGCAGGACCATCACCCAGCGCCCGTCCGTCTCGACCACCCGCACGCCGTCCGTGGTGTCCACGAAGCGGTCTCCGGCCGCCTCGACGACCCGCCGCATCACCAGCCCCTTGACGGCCCACGGGGTCGCCAGATCCCGCTTCAGGACGTGCGCCCGCGGAATCCGCGCGTCGATCTGGCTGAGGGTGAGCTGCGTCCGCGCCACCAGCCCGATCAACCGCACGAAGGCGGCCGTGCCGTCGAAGACACTGCTGAACTCAGGGACGATGAAGCCGCCCTTGCCGTCCCCGCCGAAGATCGTCGTCTCGTCCCGGCCGACCCGGGTCAGGTCGTCGGGCGAGGTCGTCGTCCACTCGACCTGCGTCCCGTGGTAGGCCGCCACCTGCTCGGCGATCCGCGTCGTGGTCACCGGCAGCGCCACCCGCCCGCTGCGCCGCTCCGCGGCCACCAGGTCGAGCAGCACCAGCAGGGCCCGGTCGTCCTCGATGATCCGGCCCTTCTCGTCGACGAGCGACAGCCGCTCGCCCACGGGGTCGAACCGCACCCCGAAGGCCGCCCTGGACGAGGCCACGATCTCCCCGAGCCGTACGAGCCCCGAGCGCCGCTGGTCACCCGTCTCCGTGGGCCTGGCCTCGTTCAGTCCGGGGTTGATGGTCAGCGAGTCCACACCCAGTTTCCCGAGCAGACTCGGCAGCACCAGCCCGGCACTGCCGTTCGACGCGTCGACCACGACCTTCAGCCCGGACTCCGAGATCCCGGTCGTGTCCACGTTCCGCAGCAGCGATCCGGTGTACGAGTCGAACACGCTGGCCGGGAAGTGCAGATCCCCGATCTCGCCCGGGAACGCCCGCCGGTACTCCTGCCGGGCGAACACCCGGTCCAGCTTGCGCTGACTGCCCTGCGACAGATCGGCACCCTGCCCGTCGAAGAACATGATGTCCACGGAGTCCGGCACCCCGGGCGAGGTCCGGATCATGATCCCGCCGGCGGATCCCCGCGCCGTCTGCTGCCGCGCCACGGGCAGCGGTACGTTCTCCAGGTCCCGTACGTCAATGGCGCTGGCCTGCAACGCGGAGATGACCGCCCGTTTCAGGGCCCGGGCGCCACGGGAGTGGTCGCGGGCCGTGGTGACGGTGGAGCCCTTCTTCAGCGTCGTCGCGTAGGCACCGGCGAGCCGGACCGCGAGCTCCGGTGTGATTTCGACGTTCAGGATGCCGGACACCCCGCGGGCGCCGAAGAGATGCGCCTGGCCCCGGGACTCCCAGATCACCGAGGTGTTGACGAACGCACCGGCCTCGATGGTCTTGAACGGATACACCCGCACATTGCCCTGCACGATCGATTCTTCACCGATCAGGCATTCGTCGCCGATGACGGCGCCGTCCTCGATCCGGGCGGCCCGCATGATGTCGGTGTTCTTTCCGACGACACAGCCGCGCAGGTTGCTGTGCTGCCCGACGTACACGTTGTCGTGCACGACGGCCTTGTGCAGGAACGCGCCGCTCTTGACCACCACGTTGGAGCCGACGACGGTGTGCTCGCGTATTTCCGCGCCGGCCTCGACCTTGGCGTAGTCGCCGATGTACAGCGGGCCGCGCAGTTCGGCGTCGGGGTGCACTTCGGCGCCTTCCGCCACCCACACTCCGGGGGAGATCTCGAACCCGTCGAGCTCGACGTCGACCTTGCCTTCCAGCACGTCGGCCTGGGCCTTCACATAGCTCTCGTGGGTGCCCACGTCCTCCCAGTAGCCCTCGGCGATGAAGCCGTAGATCGGCTTGCCTTCCTTCATCAGCTGCGGGAAGACATCGCCGGACCAGTCGACGGGCACATCGGCCTCGACGTACTCGAAGACCTCGGGCTCCATGACGTAGATACCCGTGTTCACCGTGTCCGAGAAGACCTGGCCCCAGGTCGGTTTCTCGAGGAAACGCTCGACCTTGCCCTCTTCGTCGACGATGGTGATGCCGAATTCCAGCGGATTGGGCACACGCGTCAGACAGACGGTGACGAGGGCGCCCTTTTCCTTGTGGAAGTTGATCAGCTCGGTGAGGTCGAAGTCGGTGAGAGCGTCGCCGGAGATGACGAGGAAGGCGTCGTCCTTCAACGCTTCTTCCGCGTTCTTGACGCTTCCGGCGGTTCCGAGTGGCTTCTCCTCGTTGGCATAGCTGAGCTCCATTCCGAGCTCTTCTCCGTCACCGAAGTAGTTCTTGACCAATGAGGCCAGGAACTGCACGGTGACGACGGTCTCGTTGAGCCCATGCCTTTTGAGCAGCCTCAGGACATGCTCCATGATCGGCCGGTTGGCCACCGGCAGGAGCGGCTTGGGCATGCTCGAGGTCATAGGGCGAAGGCGTGTGCCTTCGCCTCCGGCCATCACGACGGCCTTCATGTCGGAAGCGTCCTCCTAGAAGAGACGACGGTCTAGCCGACTTCACCCATCCAGATTGTCCCGCACTTTTCCGAAGCGGGCCATCGAGCCACTACTGCCCCCGCCCGACGACGGGCTCAGCCGGCCATGGCGTCCGCACGAACGAGGCGGCGGACCTGCACCACGTAGAGGACTCCTGCCCACCAGTAGAGGGTTGTACCCCACCCTGCGAACGCCCATCCGAAAATAGCAGCGAGTGACGCGAGCCACCCGCTTCCGTCACTGAGCAGGAGCAACGGGAAGGCGTACATCAGGTTGAACGTGGCCGCCTTACCCAGGTAGTTCACCTGCGGCGGCGGATAACCGTGGCGCCTGAGGATGCCCACCATCACCAGCAGGACCAGTTCCCTCGCAAGAAGTACAGCCGTCAACCAGAGGGGCAGAATCTCCCGCCAGGTGAGACCGACCAGGGTCGAGAGAATGTAGAGCCGGTCCGCGGCGGGATCGAGCAGCCGGCCGAGGCTGCTGATCTGGTTCCAGCGCCGTGCGAGCTTCCCGTCCAGGTAGTCGCTGACGCCGCTCAGAGCCAGCACCAGGAGCGCCCAGCCGTCGCTCTGCGGGCCCCCGAACTCAGGCCTGAGGATCAGCCAGAGGAAGAGAGGTACGCCGAGGAGACGCGCCATGCTCAGGATGTTCGGGATGGTGAGGACCCGGTCTGTCTGGACGCGGGTCTCCTGGACCTCCACCCGGGGGCCTCCATAGAAAACGTGCCAACGATGCCCCCTGACCCTACCTCAACGCAAAAAAGCTCTGGCTCTTGGGCCATAGTGGGCCCAAGAGCCAGAGCTCTAAAAGGAGTTCGGCGGTGTCCTACTCTCCCACAGGGTCCCCCCTGCAGTACCATCGGCGCTGTGAGGCTTAGCTTCCGGGTTCGGAATGTAACCGGGCGTTT
>NZ_JBEXXK010000023.1:0-164300 GCF_040630405.1 Streptomyces sp. NPDC005811 | reverse complement strand
GCGGTCTCGGTTCCAACCAGATCGCCTCCCTGGAGCGTGAGTTCGGCAGCACCGGGTCCTGATCCCGGGTACTGCCGGGAAGGGAGTACTTCGTCGTATGTCCGAGGCCTCAGCCCAGTCCGGCCACGAACCTGAACGCCGAGTCGGAGCGGAACAGCTGGCTGTTCTGGTAGGTGTCGAGGCGGACCTGGAAGTCCTTGTGGCGCAGATAGCGGCCCGGGTAGTTCACCGACTCCAGCATGACGGCACCGGAGTAGGAGGAGGAGCGGGCGCAGAAGGTGGCGTCCTGCTTGAACAGCGAGGAGCCGTCGTAACTGTCGGCGCGCAGCACGAAGTTGCGGTGCCGCAGGTACCGGCCGTCGTCCGTCTTGAAGGAGTAGCAGGAGCTGTCCGTCAGCCCCTTGACCACGGTGAACGTGGAGTCCTCGCGGGACTCCGAGCCGCGCAGCGGGTCGAGCTTGACCAGACCGCTGCTCAGATGCCAGTAGCGGTCCGGGTAGTTGACCGACTGTACCGACCGTTCGTAGCTGGTCGGCGCGGGCTCGGAGGTCTTCGGGGTCGGCGACGTCGAGGCCTTGCCCGAGGTGTGCGGCGTGGGGCTGCCGTTGCCGTCCGTCTCGTCGGCGCCCGGGGAGGCCTCTCCGGCCGCCGAGGGCGAGGAGGAGACGGACGGGGAGGGGCTGTCGGTGCCCTGGTGGCCGCCCGCCGTGGAGGAGGCGGTGCCGTCGGCGGAGACCGAGGGCGTGGCGAACGAGATCAGCCCGTCCGAGTCGGGGTCGCCGGACAGGGCCCGCCCCTCACGTGCTTCCGAACTCCCGCCGGAATCCCGGTCGTTGACCGCGATCGCGGTCACGCACGCGACGACGGTGGCCACGGCGAGTCCGCCGGCCAGCCAGAGCCGTCGGGTTCCGGGGGCCCGGGAGGTGTCCGGGGCCCAGCCGTTCTCCCATGGTTGCTCCTGGGGCGGCCGGGACTTGTTGATTGGCATGCGCTAGTTCCTCCAGCGGCGCTGTTGACGGCGGCCGCGGCCTGCGATGGCCCGGTGTATGAACGGTGAAACAGTAGTGGACGCTGTGGCTCACGTTCAGCCGTTTGAGTGAGCGCTTTCGATAACGCTTTCGTAGCTGTCCGCAGGTTGCATGCGTACGTCCGTACATATCACCCCCATTCGTTGTGTACGCTCGTACACATGGGATACCTGACGCTCTCCGGAGCCATCGCCGCCGAGGTGGCCGCGACGACCGCCATGAAGTACAGCGAGGGCTTCAGCAGGCTCTGGCCCACGCTGCTGACGGCGGTGGGCTACGCCGTCTCCTTCCTCCTTCTCTCCCAGACCCTGAAGTCGGTCGGGATCGGCACGGCGTACGCGATCTGGTCCGGGGCGGGCACCGCGACCATCGCCGTCCTCGGCCTCGCCCTCTTCGGTGAGTCCCTCACCGTCACCAAGATCGCCGGAATAGTCCTGATCATCGGCGGAGTGGTGGTCCTGAACCTCGGTGGTGCGCACTGATGGCCCGCCGCTACGACCCCGAGCGCCGCCAGCGGATCATCGACGCGGCGATCCGCGTGGTCGGCCGCAAGGGTCTGGCCGGCCTCACCCACCGCTCGGTGGCGGCCGAGGCGGACGTCCCCCTGGGCTCCACCACGTACCACTTCACCACCCTCGACGACCTGATGACGGCCGCCCTGCGCCAGGCCAACGAGGGCTTCGCCAAGGTGGTCGCGGCCCGCGGCGCCCTCTCGGACCCACAGGCCGACCTGCCCACCGAACTGGCGGCCTGGCTCGGCGAATGGCTGGCCGGCGACCGCACCGGCGTGGAACTGGAGTACGAGCTCTATCTGGCCGCCCTGCGCCGCCCCGCCCTGCGCCCGGTGGCGGCCGAGTGGGCCGACGCGATGGCCGCCCTCCTGGCCCCGCGCACCGATCCGCTGACGGCCCGTGCCCTGGTGGCCCTCCTGGACGGCATCTGCCTCCAGGTCCTCCTCACCGACACCCCCTACGACGAGGAGTACGCCCGAGAGGCACTCTCCCGCCTCATCCCCCCGTCCCCTCTGTCCCCGTAGCCCCCTTCTCCTCCTCCGCACCCCTCCGCAACCGCCGGACCGCACTGAGCGCGGCCGCCACGCTCCCCGCCACGTCGGTCACCGGATACTGCACGTCCCGCACCACCCGCTCCCGGTCCACCACCAGCGTCAGCCGCTTCAGCCGGGTGGCACCGGCCGCCCGGAACGTGGGCAGCCGCAGGGCGCCGATGAACGACAGCTCCGCATCGGACAGCAACGGAAACCCGAGCCCCTCCTTCGCGGAGAACTCCCGCTGCTCGTCGGCCCGTTGGGTCGACACGCCCCGTACGGCGGCGCCCGCCTCCCGGAACTCCTCTCTCCGGTCCCGATAGGTGCACGACTCCAGCGTGCACCCCGCGGTCCCCGGAATGTCGCCCCAACCGGGCGGATAGGACGCCCCCCGGGCGAAGGCCCCGGGAAAGCAGTACAGAACGGTGTACGGCGACGCGTCGTCGACCGGATCCCGCAGCTCCCCCCGATCGTCGACGAGCCGCAGTTCCGGCACCCGCGTCCCTGCGAGGGCGTGCACCCGCCGCCCCTCGGCGGACGCCTCCTCGCCCGTGGCCGTGGTCTCCCCGTCCCCCAGCACCCAGGCGTCCCCCCAGTCCTGAAGGGCCACCAGCACCGGCAGCAGTGCGCGCCCCCTGGGGGTGAGCCGGTACTCGTACCGCACGGGCCGCTCCTGGTACGGCACCCGCACCAGCACGTCGGCCTCCACGAGCAGCCGCAGCCGCTCGGTCAACACCTTGCGGGACAGACCGAGTTCACCCTGCAGCGCGTCGAACCGATGCACCCCGCGCGCGGCGTCCCGCACGATCAGCAGCGTCCACCAGTCGCCCACGACGTCCAGGGCCTGCGCGATCGCACAGGTGGAGTCCTCGAGGCTCGTCCTGCGGGCCATGACAGGCCTCCCCTCTCCATTGACGCGAGGCTGTCATGCTGACACAGTGAGTTCCCAAAAGGAACTCACTCAAGGGGGACGGGTGCGAGGACTGAGGGAATTACCGCGACCGGTATGGCTGCTGGCGGCCGGCACGTTCGCCAACATGACCGTCAGCGTCAGTTTCGTCTTCGTCTTCCTCTACCTGACCGGCCCCCGCGCCCTGAGCCCCGGCGAGGCGGGCCTCCTGGTGGGCCTGGGCGGCACCGGCCTGCTGGCGGGCAACTTCACCGGCGGCTGGTACGGCGACCACCTGGGCCACCGCCGCGTCCTCCTCACCGCCGCGACCGCCTCCGGCGCCCTGCTGGCCGCCGTCCCCGCCCTCCCCACCCCCGCCCTCTACGCCGTCCTCCCCCTGGCCCAGTACACCGCCGGGGTCCAGCGCGCCGCCAACGCCGCGCTCGTGGCGGTGATCGTCCCCGACGGGGCCCGCCGCCAGGCCTTCGCCCTGATCCGGGCCTCGGCGAACGGCGGCTTCACCATCGGCCCCGTCCTGGGCGCCTTCGTGGCCACCCATCTCTCCTACGACTACCTGTACGCGGCCGAGGGCATCGGCAGCCTGGCCCTGGCGGCGTGGACGGCCCGCGTGTTCCCCGCCGGAACCACTCCCCACCCCCGCGCACCCCGCCACGAGACGGGCGGCCTCTGGCCGGAACTGCGCACCCGCCCGGCCGTCCTGACCCTCCTCCTGGCGATAGTGATCACCGACATCGTCTACCGCCAGCAATACAGCACGTTCCCCCTCTACCTGGCCGACCACCACATGGACACGGGCGTGTACGGCGCACTCCTGGCGGTCAACGGAGCGGTCCTCCTCTGCCTGGAACTCCCGGCGGCCCTGGCCCTGCGCCGCCACGCCCCCCTCCGCATCGTCGGAACGGGCCTCCTCCTGGTGGGCGCCGGCTACGCGACCCTCCTCCTGGGCGCGAGCATCACCACGGCGGCCGTCATGATGACCCTCCTCACCCTCGGCGAACTCCTCTACAAGACCACGGCCACCGCCTACATGGCGGACGAGGCCCCAGCCCACGTCCAGGGCCGCTTCCAGTCCCTCTACGCGGGCGCGTCGATCACCGGCGTGGTCCTGGCGGCTCCCCTGGGCGGCACCCTCTACGCAGCACACCCGACCACCCTGTGGCCCCTGTGCGCGACCCTCGCGGCACTGGCGGGAGCGGCGGTACTGACCACCGCCCGCCGCGCACCGCGAGCGAGCGAGAAGGGGAAGCTGAAGGAAGCGCCCCGGACCGACAGCACCCAGCAGGCGGTCGGCTGACAGCCGGCGGCTTCCCCCGACCTGCCGCCCCCTTGGCCCGCTACCTGAGACAATGCCCCGCTGGTTGGCCTCCGCACTCTTCGTCCGGTTAGGTTTTTCCTATGACCGATACGACTGCTCCGAGCACCACCGGCGCGGTGGCCACCGGCCTCGCCACCCTCGCCGCCGACGGCACGATCCTCGACACCTGGTTCCCGGCCCCCGAGCTCGTGACCGACCCCGGCCCCTCCGGCACCGAGCGCCTCTCCGCCGACCGGGCCGCGGAGCTCCTCGGCGACGGCGCGACCGCGGCCATCGGCCCGGACCCCCGCCGAGGTGTGGAAGTGGTAGCGGTCCGTACGGTCATCGCCTCCCTCGACGCCAAGCCGCTCGACGCGCACGACGTCTACCTCCGCCTCCACCTCCTCTCCCACCGTCTGGTCCGCCCCCACGGCCAGAGCCTGGACGGCATCTTCGCCCACCTCGCCAACGTCGCCTGGACCTCCCTCGGCCCGGTCGCCGTCGACGACGTGGAGAAGGTCCGCCTGAACGCCCGCGCGCAGGGCCTGCACCTCCAGGTGACGTCCATCGACAAGTTCCCGCGCATGACGGACTACGTCGCCCCCAAGGGCGTCCGGATCGCCGACGCCGACCGTGTCCGCCTCGGCGCGCACCTCGCCGAGGGCACCACGGTCATGCACGAGGGCTTCGTCAACTTCAACGCCGGCACCCTCGGCACCTCGATGGTCGAGGGCCGCATCTCGGCCGGCGTGATCATCGGCGACGGCTCGGACATCGGCGGCGGCGCCTCCACGATGGGCACGCTCTCCGGCGGCGGCAACGTCATCATCTCCATCGGCGAGCGCTGCCTCATCGGCGCCGAGGCGGGCGTGGGCATCGCGCTCGGCGACGAGTGCGTGGTCGAGGCCGGCCTCTACGTCACCGCCGGCACCCGTGTCACGATGCCCGACGGCCAGCTCGTCAAGGCCCGCGAACTCTCCGGCGCCTCGAACATCCTCTTCCGCCGCAACTCGGTCACCGGCACGGTGGAGGCCCGCCCGAACAACGCGGTCTGGGGCGGCCTGAACGACATCCTCCACAGCCACAACTGACCCACGCGGGGCAGGGGGCTACAGCTCGACCGGCCTCGGCCGCGCATCCGGGCGCCCGTACGCCAGGATGCGCGGCCGACGCCTCGCCGCCCAGCTCCACCTCGCCCGCCTCGGCCACTCCCGCCCTCACACAGTCCCCCCGGTCGGACTCATCGAGCGCACAGGCGAGCCGTGCCGTGAATCCGTACGTCGTGTCGCCTTCGGCCGGACTGGGCGTGTGGCGGTTCAGTACCCGCCGCCTGACCTCGGCCTCGCGCAGCACGCGGGCGGGATCATGCAGGGTCGCATGCCGCGCCACCGCGGGAGGGAACCCCGTGATCCCTACCGGGCCGAAGTCGACGGCGTCCCCGCGCGCGGTCCACGCGCCACGGGACCCGGCCCCGCCACAGCGCAGGGCCGGCTAGGCCTCCTCGTCCAGGCGCGCGCGGAGGAACACCACCGGGTCGTCGGTCATGACGGCAGCCTCGGCGAGCCGCAGCGCCCCCGGAACCCCCCGCCCAGCCCCCGCGCGAACTCCCGCAGCGCCTCGAAGTCCTCCTCCCGCAGGCCCACGCGTGGGCTCACGTGGTGCAGCAGAGCGGGGGCGGGATGGTGGGTGGTGACGAAGTCGGTGTCGGTGGGGGTGAGTTCGTCGTCGACCCAGGCGAAGGGGCGGCCCGCGGCATGGGCGACGAGGGTCTCCGTCTTCCAGTGGACGCCGTCGGTCCGCTCGGCGAGGAGGTCCGGGCCGAAGTCGACGTGGGGGAGGTCGGGCAGCCCCACCACCGGCGCGATCCAGCGATTGGCCAGGGACATCCAGGTCGTGGCCCAGACCAGCTCGTAGGGAAGCCGCAGCAGCGCCGCCCCGTGTCCCGGGTGCAGCCAGACCCGCAACGGCCGCCCCGGTCGCACGGACGCCCTGATCGTCGTATAGCCGTCGGGGCGCCGCTCGGGCTTGGCGGCGTACGGGTTCAGCGGCCCGTCGACGTCGAGGAACAGCAGCGGACGGCTCATGCGGCCACCGTAGGGCAGTCCCCTTCCCGGGGCGGCGGAATTATTTCCGTGCCGACAGGCATAGCGGCGCCCGTCCGGACGCGTCACAGGGGGCAGAGGGATCGGGCAGCGGGTCCGCTCCGGGGGCAGAGAAGGTGACGATGGATGCCGAGGGACTGGAGAGCTTCCGCGACTTCGTGGACAGCAGGTCGTCCGCGCTGCTGAGGACCGCCGTCCTGCTCAGCGGCGGCGACCGGCACGCCGGCGAGGACCTGCTCCAGAACGCTCTGGCCAAGGCCGCGGGCCGCTGGCACCGCATCGACGAACCCGAGGCGTACGTACGACAGGTGCTGTACCGCCAGCAGGTCAGCCGCTGGCGGCTGAAGTGGCGCCGACGTGAGGTCAGCGTCGCCGAGCCGCCGGAACCCGGCGCCGACCCGGACGGCTCGTCCGCCGCCGATCTGCGCCTCCTGATGCGCGCGGCCCTGTCCCGGCTGACCGCCCGCCAGCGCACCGTCCTCGTGCTGCGCTACTTCGAGGATCTCCCGGAGGCCGACGTGGCCCGGATCCTGGGCTGTTCGGTGGGCACCGTACGGTCCACCACCCACCGCTCCCTGGCCCGGCTGCGCTCCCTCGCGCCGGAACTCGCCGCCCTCGGTCCCGCGGACGTCGAACAGCCGTCGTCCCGTGACTTCTCGCCCGTGGAGGTGCGTCCGTGAACGTCGACGAACTCGTGCGTGACTCCCTGCGCGAACAGGCCGAGGGGCAGACGCCGGCCGCACCGGGCCTCGCCGACCGGGTGCTGGGGCTGCGCCGGCGCCGCCGTACCCGCAGGCTGGTGTCGACGGCGGCCACGGTCGCCGCCGTGGTGGCGGTCTCCGTCGCGGTGCCGATGCTGGAATCGGGCGGGACGAGGGACGTACGCCCCGCGGACGTCACACAGCCGCACCGGACCGAGGCGCACCCCGACCAGTCCATGCCGAGCGATCTGATCGCCGCGGGGCGGACGGCGCTGGCCGCGTACTACGGCACGGTCCAGGTCGCGCGGTCCAAGGAGACGGAGGTGGCGACCCGCACGTACTGGCTGCTGAACCCGGTGACGAAGAAGTACGTGAAGACCACCAAGTGGTCATGGGTCGCCGTCGCCCCGGGGCTGAAGACCGCCGCCGTCCTGGAGCAGAACCTGCCCGCGAGCCGGATCGGCCTGCTCGACCTGGCGAGCGGCGAGGTCAAGCGGTGGATCGAGGTCGACCACACCGTCGGCGGGCTCGCGTTCTCCCGCGACGGACGGGAGCTCGTCGCGACGACGTACAGCGAGAACCCGGACCTCAGGCCCATCCCGAAGAAGCTGAAGGGGGGCGGCGAGGTGACCGTGGAGACACGTTCGCACCGCACCGGCTTCTCCGTGATCGACGTGGCGTCCGGGAAGGCGGAGCCGTGGAGCGAGGTCGGCGCGGGTGGCGGTGTCGGTTCCGACGACATGATCAACCCCCGCCAGGACTTCGCCTTCAGCCGTGACGGCAGCCTCGTCTGGTCCGGCAGGCCGATGGATCCGGGCTACCAGTACTACGACCGGGACGGCACCGAGGTGGCTCCGCCCGCCGACGCGAAGTACCAGCGCTGGTACGTCGACGCGGGCCTCTCGCCCGACGGCAGCCTGCTCGCCGGGGACTTCGCGGGCAAGAAGTACAAGACGTCCTCCTGGATCCTCGACCCCAGGACCGGCCGGCAGATCACCGAGACGCACGGTCAGCAGCTGCTCGCCTGGGCGAGCGACGACTCGCTGGTCGCCTGGGACATCGGCAAGGACGGCAACGAGTTCCACCAGCGGCTCGTCCTGGTCACGCTCCACAGCGACAAGGTGGTCCCGCTCAGCGACTTCCGCTCGACGAAGGACGGCACCCTGGGCCGCTGGGACCCGGTGTTCGCGGACCGATGACGGTCCCCGACGTCAGGCGACGCAGCGCTCGTAGGCGTCCCGCAGTCCGTCGACCGCCGCGCGGTCCGCCGGGCGCAGCGGGGCGCGGACCGGGCCCGCGGGCAGACCGAGCGCTCCGAGGAGCGCCTTGGCGGTGACGGCGCCGGGCAGACCCGCCGCCATCATCGAGGAGACGAGAGGGGTGGCGCGTTGCTGGAGGCGGGCGGACACGGGGGTGTCGCCCGCCTCGAACGCGTCCAGGACGGCGCGCAGTTGTGCCGGCACCACGTTCGCGACGGTGCTGACGTACCCCGCGCCGCCCACCGCGTACAGCGCGAGATTGTGCTCGTCGCATCCCGCGTAGTACGCCAGCCCGGTCTCCCCGATCACCTTCTGGGCGCCGAGGAAGTCGTAGGAGCAGTCCTTCACGGCGACGATCCTCGGATGCCCGGCGAGCCGCAGCAGGGTCTCCGGCTCGATCCGGGTGCCGGTGCGGCCGGGGATGTCGTACAGCATCACGGGCAGCCCGGACGCGTCGGCGACCTCCCGGAAGTGCGCCTCCAGGGCGTCCTGCGGGGGCCGGCTGTAGTACGGGCTGACCACGAGCACCCCGTCGGCGCCGGCCTGCTCGGCGGACCGGGCGAGTGCGACCGTGTGCCGGGTGTCGAAGGTGCCGACGCCCGTGACGAGGGGGACCCCGTCACCGACCGCCTCCCGTACGGCCGTGACCAGCTCCGCCTTCTCGGCGTCCGAGGTGGTGGGCGACTCGCCGGTCGTGCCGGACAGCACCAGTCCGTCGCAGCCGTGCTCCACCAGCCACGCGGCGAGCCGCTGCGCCCCGTCGAGGTCGAGCGCACCCGACGCGGTGAAGGGCGTGACCATCGCGCAGAGGGCTCGGCCGAAGGGTGGGGTCAGGGAAGCCGCGTATGTCATGACAGCAGTCTCGGCATCCTCACAGTGAAGCTCCACTTAAATCTGCTACGAGATATCGCTAAGTGATGCTGATGAGTGCGGGGAGCTGCGCGACCAGCCACGACTCACCCGCACCCGGTACCTGCCGCCTCACCGAAAACTTACCCCTCCTGGACAAAAAAAGTTTTCGGTGAGACGGTGGACGCATGCTGGATGTGACCGTGATCGAGGACCCCGAGGCCGCCGCCGTCTCGCTGGACCCCATACGGGCCAGGCTGCTGGCCGAGCTGGCCGCGGGGCCCGCCTCGGCGGCGATGCTGGCCGGGAAGGTCGGCCTGCCGCGGCAGAAGGTGAACTACCACCTGAAGGCCCTGGAGCGGCACGGCCTGGTCGAACTGGCCGGCGAGCGCCGCAAGGGCAATGTCACCGAGCGGCTGATGCGGGCCACCGCCGCCTCGTACGTCATCTCGCCGCTCGCCCTCGCCGAGGTGCAGCCGGACCCCGACCGCTTCCGCGACCAGCTCTCCGCGCGCTGGCTGCTCGCGCTCGGCGCGCGTCTGGTGCGGGACGTCGGTTCGCTGATCACCGGAGCCGCGAAGGCCCGCAAGCGGCTGGCGACCTACGCCCTGGACGGCGAGGTCCGCTTCGCCTCCGCCGCCGACCGCGCCGCGTTCATCGAGGAACTCACGGCGGGGGTCGCCGCCCTCGTCCGCAGGTACGACTCCCCGGACGCGGAGGGCGGCCGCGACCACCGGATCGTCGTCGCCGTCCATCCCACGCCGAAACCGCAGGACCCCGAACCGCCCGCGGTCACCCCGCAGGACCCCGAACATCCCCACCCGTGAGACCAGTCCAGGAGCTGAAGATGTCCAAGGAATTCGAGATCGTCCGTGAGTTCGAGGTCGACGCCACGCCCGAGGAGGTGTGGGAGGCGATCACCCACGGCACCGGCGCGTACCTGTGGCCGATGGAGGCCCCGGAGCCCAAGGTCGGCGGCACGGCGGCCTTCGGGTCCACCGTCACGGCGTACGACGCCCCGCACCACCTCGTCATCCGCAGCGACGACGTCGGCATCCCGATCCAGAGCCTGAACCAGCTCGAGCACGTCATCGAGGCGCGCGACGGCGGCCGGCGCGCCTGGGTGCGGTACGTGCACAGCGGGATCTTCACCGACGACTGGGACAACCAGTACGACGGGGCGAGCCGGCACACCGACTTCTATCTGCACACCCTGCGCGAGTACCTCACCCACTTCGCGCCCCGCCCCGTCACGTTCGCCCAGCTCGACGGGCCGGAGGCGTCGACCGCCCCCGGCGCGCTCACCGAGGTCGAGCGGGCGCTCGGCCTGGCCGAGGACGCCGCGGAGGGCGCCCGGGTCACCGTGCGCGGTCCGAAGGAGTTCGACGCCGTGCTCGACTACCGCAACCCCTACTTCATCGGACTGCGCACCGACGACGCCCTGATCCGCGTCTTCGGACGCAACCACTGGGGCGCCCCGGTCGGCATCAGCGTCCACGACTTCGCGGCGGACGCCGATGCCGAGGCCAACGAGAGCGCCTGGCGGACCTGGCTGGACGCGGTGTACAGCCAGGCCTCCTGACGGGGTGACCGGGCCGGGTTACGGCGCGAAGCGCAGCACCTGCGGGTCGTGGTCGCTGATCTGGTCGTGGAACTCCGCGTTGATGTGCACGCTGTCGTACGCGAAGTCGCAGGACCGCCGCACCGACGGGCTGACCAGGATCTGGTCCAGCACCTGCTGGTTGCCCTGGTAGTCGTAGCTGTACCGCTCGTTCCTGGGCAGCGACTTGATCGCCGACCACAGCTCGCCGTCACCCTCGAGGATCTTCGCGGTGTCGGAGAACTCGAAGTCGTTCATGTCGCCGAGCGCGATGACGTCCGCGGTGCGCTCTGCCTTCAGCAGGTCCTTGACGAACCCGTTGACCAGCGTCGCCTGCTGGTGGCGCTGGACCTCCGAGCTGCGCACCACCGGCTGGTACTGCGCGTGCAGCGCCTGGTCGCCGCCCTTGGAGTTGAGGTGGTTGGCGATCACGAAGACCGTCTGTCCCCGGAAGACGAACTCGCCCACCAGCGGCTTGCGGCTGGCGTTCCAGGCCGCGTTCGCCGGGTCGATCCGGCCCGGGGACACGGTCAGCCGCGCCTTGCCGCGCACCTTCTCCACCCCGACGGCCGTGGTCGCGTCGCCGCCCGCGCGGTCGGTGAACGACACCCGCTGCGGGTTGAACAGGAACACCTGGCGGATGTTGCCGCCCGGCTCGCCGCCGTCCGTGTCGTTCGCCGGGGCGATCGAACGCCAGTCGTACGCCGGACCGCCCGCCGCGACGATCGCGTCGATCAGCTTGGTCACGGTGACGTCCGCCGCGGTCGTCCCGTCGTCCTTCGCGCCGGTGTTGTCCTGGATCTCCTCCAGGGACACGATGTCGGGCGAGCGCAGGTTGTTCACGATCGCGGAGGCGTGCGCCGCGAACGTGGTGTCGGACGGGTCGAGGTTCTCGACGTTGTACGTCGCGACCGCGAGCTCGCCCTTCTTCTGCTTCTGGGTCGTCTCCCGCTCCAGGCCGCCGCTCTTCAGCGTGCCGAGCGCGTTCGCGACCAGCGTGTAGCCGCCGAACTGGTTGTAGTCCAGCGGGCCCGCGGTCGTGCCGGTCAGCGTGTCGCCGACGTTCGCGGCCGGGAAGTCGGCCGTCGCGCCCAGCGACTGGATCTGGAGCCGGCCGGTGTTCTGCGCGGTGTACGAGCCGTACACCGTGCCGCCGCGCCGGCTGGCGTTCTCGTGCGGCTTCACCGTGACCCACAGCTCGCTGTACGGGTCGGTGGCGGTGACCACCCGGGCGTCGGCGACCTGGACGTTCATGCCCTCCAGGGACTCGTAGTAGTCCAGGGCGTACTTCTTCGGCTCCAGGGTGAGCGCGTTGATCGAGTTGTTCGCGGCGCTGTCGCCGGCCGGGGCGTACGCGGCCGGCACCGACCGCGCGTCGATCACCGTGGCGGCCGGGACGGCGTTGCCGCCGGAGACGACGGTCACCGTCGGCTTGGTGATCTCGGTGACGGACTGGTTCCCCGACGACGTGCCGCCGGGCACGTACTCGGAGACCGTGCCGTTCACGGTGACCGCGTCGCCGACCGCGACCTTCGGGGTGGAGCTGGTGAAGACGAGGACGCCCTCACTGGTGGCCGGATCGGCGTCCGGGTTCGGATCCTGGATCCAGAAGCCTCTGGAGGAGCCGTAGGTGCGTACGCCGGTGACGATTCCGGCCACCCCCGTGACGGCCTGGCCGGCGTACGGCGAGATCCGGGTCGTGCCCTGGATGTCATGGATCGCCACCGTGTCCGCGTGCGCGGGCGAGGTGAGGGCGACGGTGGACGCCGCGGAACAGACGGCGGCGACGGTGAGCGCGGCGACGCGCGCGGACTTCTTGCTCGGCAACGGGATCCCTCCGGGGACATACGTGGGTGCCGGGACGAGGGTGGAGCGTGCAGCGCGTATGACGCGCGTAGAAACGCACGCGGAAACGCACGCAGAAATGAGTGAACAGTCGTTCCCCCGACTTCTACGCGCGTCAATCTCCTGCTTGATCAGGCCAGTTGTCAAGGATTGAGCCATGTATGACCACCGGCGGGGAGATGAACCGGACGGGATGGGTGGAAATCCCTCTAGGCTGAACGCCTGAGTGGTACGACGCCCTAGGAGACCCAGCCGATGTCAGACAGCTCCCCCTTGCCGCCCGTACGGCTGCACCCCGAAGCGGAGCTGGCGCGCGACGCGCTGTCCACGCCGTTGCTCTCCCGGGCCGCCCGGCTCGCCCGCTGGGCCGGCCCCGGCACCCGCGTCGACGCCGGGGGCCGACTGGCCGAGGACCTGCTGTCGGCCGCCGCCGGGGAACTCGGGCTGACCGGCGACGACGCGGCCGCCGACGTGGCGGACGCCTGGCGGGTCGCCCTGGACATCGGTCTGCTGGAGGTCGTCGACGAGCAGGCCGACACCGTCACGCCCGGCGAGGACCTCGCCCTGCTGACCGGCGGCTCCCCGCACGACGTGCTCGGCGTCTGGCTCGGCGCGCTGGAGTCGGTGATCGCCGACGCCGCCGTGCCCGACCTCGACGGTCTGATCGACGCCATGGACGAGGGCGGTGCCGTCGACTTCTCCAAGCTGGACTGGGACCCCGAGGGCGAGGCCGCCTTCCTCGACGGCGTGCTCGGCAACCTCTATCTGCTCACCGCCAGCGAGGACGGCCCCGGCGACGGACCCGTCCCGCTGCCCGCGCTCGCCGCCTCCATGATCGTCCCCGGTGACATGGGCGAGCCCACCAACGACGTCCTGGAGCAGGTCTCCGACGCGATGATGCGCCTCGACGACCAGTTCCGGCTCCTGGAACCGATCGGTCTCGTCACCTACCGGCCGGTGGACGAGGCGCTCATGGACGAGACGGACGAGGACGGCACCGGGACGCCCGTCGACGAGACGGACGTCTCCCGCTACGGCATGGTCCGCCTTACCCCGCTCGGCCAGTACGGGCTGCGCGCGCGACTGCTCGAGGCCGGCTTCGAGGCGCCGTCCGTCGGCGACCTCTCCGACAAGGGCGCCGACGTCCTCCTCGACGGCAGCGCCGGGTACGGTCCACGGGCCGCCCGCGCCGAGACCGAACAGTGGCTGGAGCGGCGCGAACCCCTCGACGCCGCGCGGGAGTTGCTCGCCGCCGCCCGGGGTACCGACCCCGGCGCCCCGCTGCGCCGGCTCCGCTGCCAGGAGGCGCTCTCCCTCGTCGGCGCCCCGGCCGAACCGGCCGTGCGCGAGGTCCTCGACGACCCCGAGCTGGGCGGACTCGCCCGGGTGTGGCTGAGCGAGCTGGGCGCGAGCGACGTCCCCGCGCCCTCCGAGGACCTCGTCTTCTGGCTCACCATCGACACCGTCGCCGCGCAGCTCGCCGCCGAGGGCAACTCCGAGGAGCTCCAGGCCCTCGTCGAGGGCCTCGCCGCCCAGCACAGCGGCTTCTTCGCGGCGGCCTGGCGCGTCGACCACCCGGCGACCCCCGACGTCCTGGAGGCGATGGGCCGCCTCCACCCGGACAAGCGCATCGCGAAGGAGGCCCGCAAGGCGGCCTTCAAGGCGAGGTCCCAGCAGAACGGCTGACTGCCCCGACCCTGCGTCCCCCGGCCTCTTCGCCGGCCGGGACCGGGCCGGGGCCGACGCGTGGCGCGACATGTTGGGTGACGTGTGGGGGGCGGCGCGTGGGGCCGACGAGTGGGGGTGACGTGTGTGGGGGTGACGCGGCACAGCCGCGGTGAGTCGTGCGCGGGGGTCTGTCGCGGCGGGAGCGGGGGCCTGCCATGGCGGGGGCGCGGCGGCGCGTGTCCGGCGGCGGGGGCCGCGGCGGCCGCGGGTGCGGCCGCCGGTTGGACACTGCTTCCGTCGACCTGTCGGCCCCTCGGCACGTCGGCCTGTCGGCCCCTCGGCACGTTGGCCTGTCGGCCCCTCGGCCCCTCGGCCCCTCGGCCCCTCGGTCCGTCGGCCCGTTGGCCCCGAGGCCCGTCGGCCCGTCGGCCCGTTGGTTCGTCGTGTCTTTCGGGGGTCGGGGGTGGGGTGCGGGCGAGAATGGGCAGGTGTTCTTCGGTGGCCGATGAGGAGTGCCGTGTCCCGTGCCCGCTTCGGTACCCCTCGGGTCGCGGGCCGCCCCGGCCGTCCTCCTCCCCCGCAGGGGGTCTCTTTTGGCTTCCATGGCCGGAACCGTACGGATTCATGGAACCGGGTCCCCGTCCGCCGTACACCGTTCAACTCCCGTTCACGCATGGGCGGGACGGTGTCGCCCGAACGAGGTCCGCCACCCTCCACGGCACGTCCACCGTCACAGGAGACTTCATGTCGCTCACCCGCAGGGACTTCGCCAGAAACTCCGCGCTCACCGGTGCCGGGGTGGCACTGGCGGGCACCGTCGGCGCCCTCGCCACCGCGCCGAACGCCCTCGCCTCCACCGAGACCGAGAGCGCGACGGAGGAGTCCGCGGCCGCACACGGCGGTGTCGGCTACGGGGAGCTCGTCCCCGACCCCGACGGCATCCTCGCGCTGCCCGCCGGGTTCAAGTACCGGATCATCACGTACAGCGGCAGGACCAAGCTGGAGTCCGGCGAGTTCACCCCCTCCAACCACGACGGCACCTCCACCTTCGACGGCCCGCGCGGCGCGACCCTGCTGGTCAACAACCACGAGCTCAAGGGTCCGCGCGCCAACTGGAAGTACCCCGTCCCGCTCACCGAGGGCCTGGTCTACGACCCCGCCGCCTCCGGTGGCTGCACGGTCGTCGAGGTCCGCCCCGGCGGCAAGGTCGCCGAGTGGGTCGGCATCGCCGGCACCTCCACCAACTGCGCGGGCGGCAACACCCCCTGGGGCACCTGGCTGACCTGCGAGGAGACCGAGGACAAGGCCGGCCAGAACGGCATGACCAAGGACCACGGCTATGTGTTCGAGGTCGACCCCGAGGACCGCCGCGCGAACCTGAGCCCCAAGCCGATCAAGGCGCTGGGCCGCTACGCCCACGAGGCCGTCGTCGTCGACCCCAAGCGCGGCCACCTGTACCTCACCGAGGACGCGGCCGGCCCCAACGGCCTCCTGTACCGCTGGACCCCGCCGGAGCACTTCTGCCACGGGCGCGGCAAGCTGCGCACCCTCGCCGACGACGCCGGTGTCCTCGAGGCCTTCAAGTGCTTCGACTCCGGCGGCCAGTTCGTCGACGACCTGTCCCGCGCCACGAAGATCGGCACGGTGTACGGCGTCGACTGGGTCACCGTCCCGGACCGCGACGCCAGGACGACGGCCGTCCGCAAGCAGTTCGCCGACGGCCAGGTCACCCGCGCCCGCAAGCTGGAGGGCATGTGGTGGGGCGACGGCGGCACGTACATCGTGTCCTCGTACGCCCGCAGCGAGAGCCCCGTCCAGCACGACGGCGCCGTCTGGTTCTACGACCCCAAGCGCCGCACCCTCACCCTGAAGGTGCTGCTCGGCGTCAACCCGGACCCGGACGTGGACGGCAACTTCGACGGCCCGGACAACATCACGGTCTCCCCGTACGGCGGACTGGTCATCGCCGAGGACGGCGAGGGCGTCCAGCACCTCTTCGGCGCCACCGACAGCGGCCGCACCTACCCGATCGCCCGCAACGAACTCAACATCGGCACCGCGGAGGACCCGGAGTACAGCGAGTTCACCGGCGTCACCTTCTCCCCGGACGGCAGGACCCTCTTCGCCAACATCCAGGACCCGGGCATCATGCTCGCGATCACGGGCCCGTGGAAGCGCCAGAAGCGCGGCTG
Organism: Streptomyces sp. NPDC005811; assembly: GCF_040630405.1. Lineage (NCBI taxonomy): Bacteria > Bacillati > Actinomycetota > Actinomycetes > Kitasatosporales > Streptomycetaceae > Streptomyces > Streptomyces sp. NPDC005811. The sequence continues at coordinate 147,807 of NZ_JBEXXK010000023.1, read as the reverse complement.
AGCGACCCGCACCCCCGACCGGCCCACGGCCCGCACCCCCACCCGGGGTGCGGGCCGTGTCCCGTTGCTCCACCCCTTGTCCATGACCCGGACTGACATCTAACATTTCAGTTCATGGAGGCCGTACCCCGCACCCTGCTCAGGGACCGCGCCTATGCCGCGATCCGGGACGCCATCGTGACCGGGGCCATCGAGCCCGGGTCCGTGGTGCGGGACGGCGATCTCGCGGAGCGGCTCGGGCTGTCCCGGGGGCCCGTGCGGGAGGCGTTCGCCCGGCTGGTGGACGAGGGGCTGCTGGAGAGCAAGCCGCAGAGCTACACCCGGGTGACGCCGGTGGTCGCGGCCGACGTGCGGGACGCGGCGGCGGTGGTCGGCGCCATGCACGAGCTGGTGACGAGGATCGCGGTGCCGCGGCTGTTCGCCGCGGACGTCGAGGCGATGCGCGCGGCCAACGAGCGGTTCACGGCCGCCGTACGGGACGGTGACGTGGACGCGGCCCTGCGCGCCGACGACGAACTGCACGACGTCCTGGTCCGGGCCGCCGGCAACCGCGCGGCCGCCGCGACCGTCGCCCGCTACACCCCCCTGATCCGGCGGCTGGAGCGACGGCGCTTCGGCGAGGGCGGCACCTGCCGCTCGGCCGGGCTGCACGGACGGCTGATCGGGGCCTGCGCCGACGGTGACGCGGACGAGGCGGTCCGGATCACGGCGGAGATCTGGCGCACCCTCGCCGACCTGGCCGATGTGGCCGACACCGAATGAGCCAAGGAGGCTCCATGTCCGCGAAGTCCCTCTCCTCGTACGCGCGTTACCCCCTCCTCTTCGGCCCCTCGCCCGTCCACCCGCTGGAGCGGCTCACCGCCCACCTCGGCGGCGCCGCCCTGTGGGCCAAGCGCGAGGACTGCAACTCCGGTATCGCGTACGGCGGCAACAAGACCCGCAAGCTGGAGTACCTGGTCGCCGACGCCCTCGCGCAGGGCTGCGACACCCTCGTCTCGATCGGCGGGGTGCAGTCCAACCACACCCGCCAGGTCGCCGCCGTCGCCGCCCGTGCCGGGCTGAAGTGCGTGCTGGTGCAGGAGAGCTGGGTGGAGTGGCCCGACGCCGTGTACGACAAGGTCGGCAACATCCTGATCAGCCGGCTGGCCGGGGCCGACGTACGGCTGGTGCGGGCCGGGTTCGGGATCGGTTTCAAGGAGAGCTGGGAACTGGCGCTGCGCGAGGTCGAGGAGTCGGGCGGCAAGCCGTACGCCATCCCGGCCGGCGCCTCCGACCATCCGCTCGGCGGACTGGGCTTCGCCGGCTGGGCCTATGAAGTGGCCGAGCAGGAGCGGGAGTCGGGCGTCTTCTTCGACACCGTGATCGTGTGTTCGGTGACCGGATCCACCCAGGCCGGCATGGTCGCCGGGTTCGCCGCCCTGGAGGAGGCCGGCGGGCGCCCCCGCCGGGTGATCGGGATCGACGCCTCGGCCAAGCCCGCCGAGACCCGCGAGCAGATCGCCCGTATCGCCCAGCGCACCGGACAGCTCATCGGCGTCCGGAGCGAGCTGACGGTCGACGACATCGAGCTCGACGAGCGGTACCACGCGGGCATCTACGGCGTCCCCGACGACACCACCCTGGAGGCGATGCGCCTCGCCGCCCGCACCGAGGGCATGGTCACCGACCCCGTCTACGAGGGCAAGTCGATGGCCGGTCTGATCGACCTGGTCGCCCGGGGCGAGATCGGCGCCGACTCCACCGTGCTGTACGCGCACCTGGGCGGCCAGCCGGCGCTGAACGCCTACAGCGCGCTGTTCTGACCGGCGGTCGGGGCGTCCCGGCGCGCCCTGATCGCGACGGCCGCCGTGAGGAGCGCGGCCAGGGCGATCAGGGCGGCCGCGCCGAACGCACGGGAGGCGCCGTGGGCGAGGATCTCCGCCGGGGTGCCGGTGGCCTCCCGGGTGGCCGTGCCGTACACCGTGACCAGCGCGGACAGACCGACGGTGCCGCCGATCCACTGGAGGGTCTGGAGCAGACCGGAGGCCGCGCCGGCCTCCTGCGGGCGGATCTTCGCGAGGATCGTGGCGTTCAGCGGCATCAGGGCCAGGCCGATGCCCAGCCCGAGCAGGACGAGCGGGCCCAGCAGGGCCGTCGCGTAACCGTCGCCGGGCCGCAGCCGCCAGAGCCAGGCGCCCGCCCCGGCGAGCAGCGCCATGCCGGTCAGTACGAGGGGCCGGGCGCCGTACCGGGCCAGCAGCCGGGGGACGCACCGTACGGTCGTGAACATCACCACGGTCATCGGCAGGAACGCGAACCCGGTGCGCAACGGGCTGTAGCCCAGGGCCTGCTGGCAGAGCAGGGTGAGGAAGTAGAAGGCGCCGAACATACCGGCCGGCAGGAGCAGGACCCCGGCGTAGGCGCCCGCGCGGTCGCGGTCGGTGAAGAGCCGCAGCGGCATGATCGGCTGCGGTGCGCGGGCCTCCACCAGGGCGAAGCCCGTCAGCAGCACGACCGCGAGACCGAAGCCGGCCGACGCCCGGCCGTCGCTCCAGCCCTCCTCCGACACCCGGATGAACGCGTACACCAGGGACGTCGTCCCGGCGGTGCCGGTCAGTGCGCCCGCCGCGTCGAAGCGGCCCGCGTGGCGTGGGGTCTCGGTGACCACGCGGGGCAGGGCGAGGGCGACCGCGAGGCCGATGGGGACGTTGATCAGCAGGGCCCAGCGCCAGGACGCCCAGGCGGTGAGCATGCCGCCGAGGACCAGTCCCACGGAGGCGCCGATGCCGGCCGTGGAGGAGTAGACGCCGAGGGCGTGGTGGCGGCGGGGGCCCTCGGGGAAGTGGGTGGTGATCAGGGCGAGGGTGCTGGGCGCGGTGAGGGCGGCGCCGACGCCCTGGAGCGCGCGGGCGGCGAGCAGCCCGCCGTCACCCGTGGCCAGTCCGCCCAGCAGGGAGGAGCCGGCGAACAGCAGGACGCCGACGGTGAGGGTGCGGCGGCGGCCCAGGAGGTCGCCGGTGCGGCCGCCGAGCAGCAGTGAGCCGCCGAAGGCGAGGGTGTAGGCGTTGAGCACCCAGGACAGCCCCGTGGGGGAGAAGCCCAGGTCGTGCTGGATGTCGGGGAGGGCGACGTTCACGACGGTGGAGTCGACGCCGACCATCAGATACGCCGTCACGACGACGAGGAGGACCGCCCGCAGGCGGGTCGCGGACTCGGCCGCCGGGTGCGGGGGTGCGCCGGTGGTGGACATGGGGTGCTCCCTGTCTGGTGTCGCCGTCTGGTGTCCCCGCGGGAAGTGGTGGAGCATGCGGGCAGCACGACCCAGCCCGCAGAGACAAGCGCAGTAAGCGGGGACAGTCTCCGTTTAGTGCTCGATAAAATACGGAGAGAGTCCCCGGTTCGCAAGGAGTAACTGGATGACGCAGGTCAGACCCATGCGCGCGGACGCTCGCCGCAACTACGATCGGTTGCTGAAGGCGGCGGCCGAGGCCTTCGCCGAGCATGGGGAGGGGGCGTCCCTGGACGACATCGCCAAGCGGGCCGGGGTCGGCTCCGGCACGCTGTACCGGCATTTCCCCACGCGTCAGGCGCTGTTGGAGGCGGCGTACGTCGACCGGATCGAGGCGCTCGCGGCGCGGGCCGACGAGCTGGGCGGGACGCTGCCGCCGGGGGAGGCCCTGGTGGAGTGGCTCAACGAGCTGTGCGTGGGGACGCTCGAGGTGCGCGGTATGAAGGCGCTGCTGGGCTCCGCCGTCACGGACGGGAGCGTGGCCGCGGTGACGGCCTGCGGGACGAGCATGAAGGGCGCGGCGACCCGCCTGGTGTCGGCCGCGCAGGCGGCCGGGGTGCTACGGGGCGACCTCGAACCGATCGACGTCCTGCGGCTGGCCCACGGCGTGGCCACGGCGTCGGAACTGGCGAAGGGCGAGCGGACGGTGATCCGCCGGTACGTGGGGCTGCTGGTGGAGGGGCTGAGGGCGTAGCCCCCGCGGGCGCGGAGCCGCGCGATCAGCCCCCCGCCACCTGCATCCGGGCGGCGGACCGCTACAGTGCCTGGGCCGCCGGCTTGACCATGTTGCGTACGGTCCTGGCCTTGACGAAGTCGCCCATCGCCGTCATGTCCCACTCGCCGGAGAACTGGCGGATCAGCTTGGCCATCAGCACACCGGTCTGGGGCTCGGCGCTGGTGAGGTCGAAGCGGACGAGTTCCTCGCCGGTGACGGCGTCGAGGAGCCGGCAGTAGGCCTTGGCGACCTCGGTGAACTTCTGGCCGGAGAACGAGTTGACGGTGAAGACCAGGCCGGTGACCTCCTGCGGAAGCCGGCCGAGGTCGACGGCGATCACCTCGTCGTCGCCCCCGCCCTCACCGGTGAGGTTGTCACCGGAGTGCTTGATCGCGCCGTTCACGATGGACAGCTTGCCGAAGTAGCAGCTGTCGATGTGGTTGCGCTGCGGGCCGAAGGCGATCACGGACGCGTCGAGGTCGATGTCCGCGCCCCGGAAGGCGGGCTCCCAGCCGAGACCCATCTTGATCTGCGAGAGCAGCGGCCGGCCGCCCTTGACCAGGGACACGGTCTGGTTCTTCTGGAGGCTGACCCGGCCCTTGTCCAGATTGATCTTCCCGGCGCCGGGCGCGGGCGGGGCGGGCGGCGGCGGGGTCTGCGGCATGGGCGGGGCGGCGGGCGCCACCGGAGCCGGAGCGACCGGAGCCGGGGCGACCGGGGCCGGAGCGGCAGGCGCCGGAGCGGCAGGCGCCGCGGCGGCCGGCGCGGCCGGCTCCTCCACCGTCACACCGAAGTCGGTGGCGATACCCGCCAGCCCGTTGGCGTACCCCTGCCCCACCGCCCGGGCCTTCCAGGCGCCGTTGCGCAGATAGATCTCCACGACCACCAGCGCCGTCTCGGCGCCGAGCTGCGGCGGGGTGAAGGTGGCGAGGACGCTGTTGTCGTCCGCGTTGCGGAGGGTGGCCGTCGGTTCGATGCCCTGGAAGGTCTGACCCGCGGCGTCCGGGCTCGCCGTGACGACGATCTTCTCGATGCCCGGCGGGACGGCGGCCGTGTCGACCGTGATCGCGTCCGGTGACGTACCGCCGCCGGAGCGGTACGTCACGCCGGGGCCGGAGGGCTGGTTGTAGAAGATGAAGTCGTCGTCGGAGCGCACCTTGCCGTCGCCGGTGAGCAGCAGGCCCGACACGTCGAGCCGCACCGGGGCGGCGACGTCCACCGCCACGCGGGGGGCGGTGAGAGGGATGTTCGAGCCAGGGGTCATAGCTGTCATGCCGGGTAGAACGAACGAAACCGCTTTACCGTTCCCTTACCCAGGGTCGTTCGGTCACGGCACCACCACGATCTTGCGCCCCACCCCCGCCGCGAACTGCTCCAGCGCCTGCGGATACCGGTCGAGCGGGACCCGGTCGCTGATCAGGACCTCCGGGTCCAGCACCCCGTTCGCGAACAGTTCGGCCGCGCGTTCGAAACTGTGCAGGACGGCCATCGAGCCGGTGATGGTGATCTCCTGGTTGTAGATCCGGTACGGGTCGATCGTCACCCGGGCCGCGTAGTCCGCCACCCCGAACTGCAGGAACGTGCCCGCCTTCGCCACCCGGCCGAGCCCGTCCTGGATGGCCGCCGCGTTGCCCGTCGCGTCGACGACCAGGTCCCAGCCCTGCGGGCGGTCCAGTTCGTCCGCCGCGGTCGCCGAACCCGACACGCCCAGGCGGCGGGCCGTCTCCAGCCGGGACGGGTTCACGTCCACCACGTCGACGCTCGCCGCGCCCGTGCGCTTGGCCAGTTCCAGCATCATCAGGCCCATCGTCCCGGAGCCGTAGACCAGGACGTGCGCCCCGAGGCGGGAGCGCAGCACGTCGTAGCCCCGTACGGCGCAGGAGAGGGGTTCGATCAGTGCCGCGTCCTCGGTGCGGACGTGCTCGGGCAGCCGTACGCAGTTGGCGACCGGCGCCACCGCGAACCGGGCCGCGCCGCCGGCCGTCGTCACACCGATCGCGGCCCAGCGTTCACAGAGGTTGTTGTGGCCCGTACGGCAGTGGCGGCACTCGTGGCAGTACAGGGAGGGGTCGACCGCGACCCGGTCGCCCAGCGCCAGCTCGGTGACCAGGGTGCCGAGGCCGACCACCTCGCCGGCGAACTCGTGCCCCGGCACGATCGGCAGCTGGGGGGCGAACTCGCCCTGGAGGATGTGCAGATCGGTGCCGCACAGGCCGCAGGCCGCGACCTCCACGACGACCTCGCGCGGACCGGGCGTCGGGTCCGGGACCTCGGTGACGACGGCACGGCCCACGGACTCGATGACGGCGGCCTTCATTTCACGGCTCCCAACGACAGACCCTGGACCAGCTTGTCCTGGGCGGCGAACCCCGCGGCGAGCACCGGCAGGGAGATCACGAGCGACGCGGCGCACACCTTCGCCAGGAACAGGCCCTGGCTGGTGATGAAGCCGGTCAGGAAGACGGGGGCGGTCTCGGCGACGACCCCGGTGAGGACCCGGGCGAACAGCAGCTCGTTCCAGCTGAAGATGAAGCAGATCAGGGCGGTGGCGGCGATGCCGGGCAGGGCGATCGGCGCCACCACGCGCGCGAGGACGGTCGGCAGCCGCGCCCCGTCGACCCGCGCGGCCTCGATCACCGCCACCGGGACCTCGGCCAGGAAGGACTGCATCATCCAGACCGCGATCGGCAGGTTCATGGCGGTGTAGAGGACGACGAGCAGCCAGATGTTGTCGAGCAGGCCCGCGTTCCTGGCGAACAGATAGATCGGCAGCAGGCCCGCCACCACCGGCAGCATCTTCGTGGACAGGAAGAAGAACAGCACGTCGGTCCATTTCCGCACCCGGCGCAGGGACAGCGCGTACGCCGCCGGCAGCGCCAGCAGCAGGACCAGCAGCGTGGAGACCACCGACGCCACGGTGGAGTTGATCAGCGCGGGCCAGGGGCTGGCCCCGCCGTCGGTCCCGAAGAACTCCCGGTACCCGTCGAGGGTGAGCGCGGCGGTGAACGAGGGCGGGTTGGTCGCCGCGTCGGCCTCCGAGTGGAAGGACGTCAGCGCCATCCAGGCGAGGGGGAGGAAGAAGACCACCCCGGCCAGCCAGGCCAGCAGACCGGGTCCGTGGTGCCGTACGGCCTTCATGAGCGCACCGCCTCCTCGCGGAACAGTGACGACACCACGCGCAGGGCGAAGGTCGCGACGACGATCGAGCCGAGGACCACGAGGACGCCCGCGGCCGAGGCGAGGCCGTTCTCATGGGCCTGGTAGAAGCTCTGGTAGACGGTGTACGGGAGGTTCGCGGTGCCCAGCCCGCCGGAGGTGAGCGTGAAGACCGCGTCGAAGTTCTGCACGATGTGGATCGAGCCGAGCAGGGCGCCCAGTTCGAGATAGCGGCGCAGATGCGGGAGCGTCAGATGGCGGAAGACCTGCCAGTCGCTCGCGCCGTCCACCCGGGCCGCCTCGATCTGCTGCTGGTCCCGGCTCTGGAGCCCGGCGAGCAGGATCAGCATCATGAACGGCGTCCACTGCCAGACGAGGGAGGCCTCGACGGCGAGCAGCGGAGTGCGGGAGATCCAGTCGGGCTGGGGGCCGCCCACGGCGTGCAACAGCCCGTTGAGCAGGCCGTACTCGGGGTTGTACAGGACGTGCTTCCACAGCAGGGCCGCCGCCACCGGGACCACCAGGAAGGGGGCGATCAGCAGGGTGCGGACCACGCCCCGGCCCCGGAAGGGGCGGTCCAGGAGCAGGGCCAGGCCCAGTCCGAGGAGCAGACTGACCAGGACCACCGACACGGTGAGCAGGACGGTCGTCCAGACCGAGTGGCGCAGGTCCGCGTCGGTGAGGACCTGGTGGTAGTTGTCGAGGCCGGTGAAGCGGCGGGCCTTCGGGTAGAGGGCGTTCCAGTCGAAGAAGGAGATCACCAGTGTGGCCACGAACGGCAGCTGGGTCACGGCGATCATGAAGACGAGGGCGGGCAGCAGCGGGGCCCGGGTGGCCCAGGCGCGCAGCCGGTCCGAGGGCTGCCGCACGATCCGTACGGGCGCTGTGGCCAGGGGAGTTGTCGTGGTCGCGGTCATCGTCCCTCGTACTCCTCGGAGATCCGTTCGGCGAGTGCTTGCGCCTTTCTCAGGGCCGCCCCGACGGACTGGCGCCCCGCGATGGCCGCGCTGATCTCCTGCGAGACCTTGGTGCCGAGGTCGGTGAACTCGGGGATGCCGACGAACTGGATGCCGGGGGCGGGCCGCGGCTGCACCCCGGGGTCGCCGGGCCGCGCCCCCTCGATGGCCTCCTTGGTCATCTCCTGGAAGGCGGCGGCCTCCCGCACGTAGGAGGCGTTCGTGTACGTCGAGGCGCGCTTGCCCGCCGGGACGTCGGCCCAGCCGACCTGCTCGCCGACGAGCCGCTCGTACCGGCTGCTCGACGCCCAGGAGATGAACTTCCAGGCCTTGTCGGGGTTGCGGGAGGCCTTCTGGATGCCCCAGGCCCAGGTGTAGAGCCAGCCGGAGGAGGCGGTGCGCTCGACGGGCGCGGGGGCGTAGCCGATCCTGCCCTTGACCGGGGACTTCGCGGCCTCCAGGGAGCCGGCCGCGGAGGTGGCGTCGTACCACATGGCGACCTTGCCCTGGGTCATGTTGTTGAGGCACTCGGCGAAGCCGGACTGGGCGGCGCCGGACTCGCCGTGGGCCCGCACCAGGTCGACGTAGAACCTGGTGGCCCGCTCGAACTCCGGTGCGTCGAGGCGGGCCTTCCAGTCCCGGTCGAACCAGGTGCCGCCGAAGGTGTTCACCACGGTCGTCAGAGGGGCCATCACCTCGCCCCAGCCGGGCAGTCCGCGCAGGCAGATGCCCTTCATGCCGGGCTCTGCGCCGTCCGCCCGTGCCGCGAGGTCGGCGACCTGCCGCCAGGTGGGGTGGGCGGGCATGGTCAGCCCCTTCTCCTCGAACACGTCCTTGCGGTACATCAGGAAGGACGACTCGCCGTAGAAGGGCTGGCCGTAGAGCTTGCCGTCGGCCGCCGTGAGGGACTCCCGCATCGGCTTCAGGACGTCCTGTTCGTCGTACGCCGGGTCCTTCGCGACGGAGGAGTCCATCGCGCGCAGCCAGCCGTTGCGGGCGTAGATGGGGATCTCGTAGTTGGACAGGGTCGCCACGTCGTACTGGCCGGCCTGGTTGGCGAAGTCCTGGCTGATCTTGTCGCGGACGTCGTTCTCCGGCAGCACGGTGAAGCTGACGTGGATGCCGGTCTCCTTGGTGAAGTGCGCGGCGGTGAGCTTCTGCAACTGGACCATCTGCGGGTTGTTGACCATCAGGACGTTCAGGGAGTCACCGCCGGAACCGGCCCCGCCCGCGCCGGCCCAGCAGCCGGTCAGCAGTGGGGCGAGCAGCGTCCCTGCGGCGACCGCGGCGAGTACGGCTCGCGGCCTCCGTCGGCTCTGGGTGCGCATGGATCGCTCCTGGATTCAATGCATGTAAGGGATGCAAGGGATGTTCAGTTACATAAGGGGCATTCGTGGGCACAGGGATGCCCGGGTGGGTGGGGCCGTCGGAGGGTGGGCGAGGGTCAGACCCTGATGATCTGCGGGCCCAGCAGGGAGTAGCGGTGGGCCTCGGCGGCCGGCAGCAGGGTGCTCGTCACGATCGTCTCCAGGGCGCCGACCTCGGCGAACCGGCAGAAGCCCGCCGCCCCGAACTTGGTGTGCACGCCCGTGAAGACCACCCGCCGGGCCGCCCGCACGGCCTGCGCCTTGACCTCGCCGACCGCCGGGTCCGGGGTGGTGAGCCCGTGCTCGCGGGAGATGCCGTTGGCCCCGATGTAGGCGAGGTCGACGACGAAACCGGCCAGCATCTTCGTCGTCCAGTGGTCGACGGTCGCCAGCGTGCCGGCCCGGACCCGGCCGCCGAGCAGCAGCACGGACACGTTGCCGTTCCCGGCGAGGGCGCCCGCGACCGGCAGGGACGCGGTGACCACCGTCAGCGGCCGCTCGGCGGGCAGGGCCTCGGCGATGAGCTGCGGGGTGAAGCCCTCGTCGACGAAGACCGTCTCGGCGTCCCCGAGCAGCGCGGCCGCCGCGGCGGCGATCCGGCGCTTCTCGGGGACATGGCTGGTGGCGCGGAAGGCGAGCGTCGTCTCGAAGCCGGCGCTCTCCACGGGGTAGGCGCCGCCGTGCGTACGGCGTACCAGTCCGTGGTCCTCCAGGGCGCGGAGGTCCCGCCGTACCGTCTCCCTGGCCACGCCGAGCTGGGTGGCGAGGGTGTTGACGTCGACGGAGCCGGTCGCGCGGGCGGCGCGGACGATGTGCCGTTGGCGCTCTTCTGCGGTGCCGGTCAAGTGCGTCACCCGCTTTCCTGCGTCGGGCTGCCCGTTCGGGCCCTGTGGAGGAAGTTGTACCGGTGGTGGGTGGTGGTGACCAGGTCTGTTGCGGGGGTGATAGTGACCGTGCGGGCCCGTTCGGGCCGGGTGCGCCCACGGGGGAGTCGGGTGGGGTCGTCGGGCGGGTGCGGGCCGTTCGTGGCTGGTCGCGCCGTTCCCCGCGCCCCCGGGGGTCGCCGGCGCGCCCCGCCGGGGTCGTTGAGGTCCTGCCCGAACACGGCTGCGGGCGGGCCCGTTCGGTGCCCGCCCGCGTCGTGTGAGGTCCGTCGAGGTCCGTCAGTACGGCCAGATCGGCGGGTCGCTCACGAAGTGGCCGCCCAGATGGGCGTGCGCGATGTTCTCCGGGTCCAGCTCGCCCTGTTCGGCGATCAGCTTCTCGGCGTACGGCTCGGAGTCGTCCTGCGGCTCGTAGCCGAGCGCCCGCGCGGAGCCGAGGTCCCACCACAGGCGGGTGTTGGCGGAGGAGCCGTAGACGACGGTGTGGCCGACGTCCTCGGCGGTCAGGGCCGCGTCCAGGAGGCGCGCGCAGTCGGCCGGGCTCATCCAGACCGACAGCATGCGCACGCTGGTGGGCTCGCCGAAGCAGGAGCCGATGCGCACCGACACCGTCTCCAGGCCGTGCCTGTCCCAGTAGAGCTGGGCGAGGTCCTCGCCGAAGGACTTGGACAGACCGTAGAAGGTGTCCGGGCGGCGCGGGGTGTCGACCGGGATCAGGGGGTCGTCCCCCTGGGGGCGCGGGGTGAAGCCGACCGCGTGGTTGGAGGAGGCGAAGACGATCCGGCCGACGCCCTCCTCGCGGGCGGCCTCGTAGAGGTTGTACGTCCCCTCGATGTTGGCCTTCAGGATCTTCTCGAAGGGGGCTTCCAGCGAGATGCCCGCGAGGTGGATGATCGCGTCGACGCCCCGGACGGCCTCCCGCAGGGCCTCCCGGTCGGCGAGGTCGGCGACGATCGCGTCCGGTTCGCCGTCGATCGGGCGCAGGTCCAGCAGGCGCAGCGTGTAGCCGTGGGCGGGGAGCAGGTCCCGCATCAGGGTGCCGAGGCCGCCGGCGGCCCCGGTGAGCAGGACGGTGCGGGGCGCAGGCATCCTCGGTTCTCCTTGAGTCACAGGCTGCATGAATGCACGGTATTCACATTCATGGACAAGTTAAGGATCACCACCCTGCCCGGTCAAGGGTGGCGCGACCGATGTTCATAAATATAAACTCCAATCAGAAGCATGCACGATTGTGAAGCATGCGCACCTCGGTCCTACTCCAGGGAGAGCCCGTGACGCCTGCCGACCTGGTCACTCGACTCGGCATCCCCAGCGGCCCGCTGTTCTTCCCCGTCACGGCCTACGGCCCGGACGGCGCCGTCGATCCCGCCGTCTACCGGGCGCATGTCCGCCGGGGCGTCGAGGACGGCGCCGCGGCCGTCTTCGCCTGCTGCGGCACGGGGGAGTTCCACGCGCTCACCCCGGAGGAGTTCCAGACCTGCGTCCGGGCGGCCGTCGAGGAGACCGGGGGACGGGTCCCGGTCGTCGCGGGCGCCGGGTACGGGACCGCGCTCGCCGTGCGGTACGCGCGGCTCGCCGAGGAGGCCGGCGCCGACGGGCTGCTCGCCCTGCCGCCCTACCTCGTCCACGCCCCCCAGGAGGGCCTGCTGCGGCACTACCGGGAGCTGGCGGCGGCCACCGCGCTCCCCGTGATCGTCTACCAGCGCGACAACGCGGTCTTCACCCCGGAGACGGTCGTCGGACTCGCCCGCACCGAGGGGATCGTCGGTCTCAAGGACGGCCTCGGCGACCTCGACCTCATGCAGCGGATCGTCAGCGCCGTCCGCACCGAGGTCCCCGGCGACTTCCTCTACTTCAACGGCCTGCCGACCGCCGAGCAGACCCAGCTCGCCTACCGCGCCCTCGGCGTCACCCTCTACTCCTCCGCGGTGTTCTGCTTCGCCCCCGAGATCGCCCTCGCCTTCCACCGCGCGCTGACCACCGGCGACGACGCCACCGTCCACCGCCTCCTCGACGGCTTCTACCGCCCGTTCGTCGAACTGCGCGCACGGGGCCGCGGCTACGCCGTCTCCCTCGTCAAGGCGGGCGTCCGGCTGCGCGGCCTCGAGGTCGGCGAAGTCCGCCCGCCGCTGCGCGAACCGGGCGATGATCATGTCAAGCAGCTCGCGCAGCTGATCGAGCGCGCCCACGCGCTCCTGGAGGAGGACCACGCCAAGTGAAGGCGTCTACGTTCGTCTACCCCTGGGACGTCAACGGCGATCCCGCGGCCCCCGCCCGGATCGCCTCCCTCGGCGTGGAGCAGGTGACCCTGGCCGCCGCCTACCACTCCACCCGCGCCCTCACCCCCCGCCACCCGCGCCACCGCATCGTCACGGCCGAGCACGCGGCCGTCCTGTACCCGCCGGACGCCCGCTGGGAGGGCCGGGAGCCGCGCCCCTACCCGGCCGGCGACTGGGCCCCCGGCGACGCCTACGGGGAGGCCGCCGAGGCCCTCGCGGACGCCGGTCTGGAGGTGCACAGCTGGGTGGTGCTCGCCCACAACTCCCGGCTGGGCGCCGACCGCCCGGACACCTCCGTCGTCAACGCCTACGGCGACCGCTACCCCTGGGCGCCGTGCATCGCCCAGCCCGCCACGCGCGCGTACCTCGTCGACCTCGCCGCCGAGGCCGCCGTACGCCCCGGCGCGCGCGGCACCGAACTGGAGTCCCTCGGCTGGTACGGCCTCCAGCATCTGCACGCCCACGACAAGACCGGCGGGGTCGGTCTCGGCGACGCCGGCCAGTACCTGATGGCGCTCTGCTTCTGCCCCGACTGCCGGGCCGGCTACGGCGCACAGGGCCTGGACGCCGACGCGCTCGCCGCCGCCGTGCGCGAGGCGCTGGAGCCGCTGTGGCGGGGGGCGCCGGACGACGGGGACTGGGCGGGCGTGGAGAAGCTGCTGGGGGAGGAGACGGCGGCGGCCACGCGCGCGTGGCGCGACGACACCGCCCGCACGCTCCAGGAGAGCGCGGTCGCCGCCGTCCGCGCGGCCGCCCCCGAGGGCTTCCAGGTGCTGCTGCACGCCGACCCCGTGACCCACCACGTGGGCGCCAACCCGGGCGTCGACCCCGGGCACGTCCTGTCCGTCGCGGACGGTGTCGTGGTGCCGTGCGCCGGCGGGCCGGGCCTGCTGACACCCTTCGCCGAGCAGGGCCGCGCGGACGCGGTGATCGCCGCCAACCTCGGCGTCGTCTCCGGCATGGGCGGCAGCCCCGGCACCCTCACGGCCGACACGGCACGCGCGCGTGACCTCGGGGCCACCGAGATCCGGCTGTACCACGCGGGCCTGGCGTCGGACGCGGACCTGACGGCCGTACGGGAGGCGCTGGCGGCACGCTGAACAGGGGCCCCGGGGCACCGGTCCGTCCGGGAGCGATGAGTTTCCGCGCCCCGGTCGGTCCACCCTGCATGACCGACACGACGACTGGTACCGATACGACGGCCCACCTCCTCGACCTCGGACCCCAGACCCGGATCGTGGCCCGTCTCGCGGCGGCCGTCCGGGACGAGCAGCTCACGGACGGCACGCCCTGCCCGGCCTACCCCGTGGGCACCCTGCTCGGCCATCTGACCGGCCTCGCCGCCGCCTTCAGGGACGCCGCGCGCAAGGACCTGGGGGCCACCACCGACACCCCGCCGACCGACTCCGAGCCCCGGCTCGCGCCCGGCTGGCGCACCGAGCTGCCCCGGGTCCTCGGCGAACTGGCCGAGGCCTGGCGCGACCCCGCCGCCTGGACCGGCATGACCCGCGCGGGCGGCGTCGACCTCCCCGGCGCGGTCGCCGGAGCCGTCGCCGCAGACGAACTGGTGATCCACGGCTGGGACCTCGCCCGGGCCACCGGCCAGGAGTACACCCCCGACCCGGCCGCGCTGGAGGCGGCACACGCCTTCCTGCGCGCCGCCGCCGCCGAGGATCCGAGCCGCGGCGGCGGGATCTTCGGCCCCGTGGTGCCCGTACCGGAGGACGCCCCGCTGCTGGACCGGGCGGTCGGCCTGAGCGGACGGGACCCGGGCCGGACGCCCCGGTGACCGCCGTACCGGGTTCCGCCGGGTCGTAGCCGTCCGTAGACGGCCCTCTACGGATGCCGTAGACCTACGCGATCGGGGCCCGCCCGGCAGGGGCGGACCGTACGCTCCCCACCATGCCCCTGAGTCTCACCATCCTCGGTACCGCCTCCCCGCACCCCCGTCCGGGGCGCCCGTGCTCGGGCTATCTGCTGCGCGGCGGGAGCGCCGAGATCTGGGTGGACGCGGGCCCCGGAACCTTCGCCGAGTTGCAGCGGCACACGGATCCGGAACGGCTCACGGCGATCTGGATCTCCCACCTCCACGCCGACCACTGCGCCGATCTGCTCTCCGCCGCCTATGCGTTCGCCTACGGCGGCCTGACCCCGCCGGTGCCCCTCCTGGTGTACGCCCCCATGGACTGCGCCCGGCGCCTGGCGGGGTTCTTCGGACGGCCGGACATCCGGTTCCTGAGCCAGGTCTTCGACTTCCGTCCCCTGTACGACGGCCACACCGTCCGGCACTGGAACGTCCGCCTCACCTCCCGCGCGGTGGCCCACGGCACCGAGGCGTACGCCCTGCGCGCCGAGTCCCAGGGAAGCGTCTTCGTGTACTCCGGGGACAGCGGCCCGTGCGACGCGCTCACCGAGACCGCCTCCGGCGCCGACCTGTTCCTGTGCGAGGCGGACCTCGACCGGCATGGCGAAAGCGAACAGGTGCATCTGACCCCGGAGGACGCCGGTGACACGGCCCGCAAGGCGGGTGTGCGCGATCTGTTCGTCACCCATGTCGGGCCCACGCTCACCCGTGAGGAGGCGACCGCGCGGGCCGCGGCGGCCTTCGGCGGACCCGCCCGCACGGCACGCGAGGGCGAGACCATCCCCTTCTGACTTTTGTCGGAAGCATTGACGAAACACGGAGCGCCTCCCTACCTTCAACGCGTCGTACTTCGTACGTCATATATGAGACGCGATATGTGAGATCAGAGAGGCGCGCATGACCTCTGTGCCCACGCCGATCCCCTCCCGCACGCAGTACGTGCTGGAGGAGATCAAACGCCGCATCCTCACCGGGCAGCTGACGCCGGGTCAGGCCCTGGTCGAGACCGAGCTCGCCGCACAGTTCGGGGTGTCCAAGACCCCGGTGCGCGAGGCGCTCAAGACCCTGGCCGGGACCGGACTGGTCGTCATGAGCCAGTACAAGGGCGTCACGGTGCGCATGGTGGACGCGGACATGGCGCGCGAGGTCTACGACGTACGGCTGCTGCTGGAGCCCGAGGCGCTCAAGCGGGCCGTCCGGCGCGGGGCGTCGCTGGACGCCGCCCGGGACGCGCTCGCCCGCGCCGACGACGCGGCCGACACCGCCGAACGCTCCCTGGCCAACCGGGAGTTCCACCGCGCCCTCTACCTGCCCTGCGGCAATCCGCTGCTCGGCCGGATGCTCGACGAGGTCCGCGACCAGGCCGCCCTGGTCTCCGCCGTCGCCTGGGCCGCCTCCCCCTCCTGGGAGCGCGAGGCCGGCGAGCACCGGGAGATCCTGCGGCTCGCCCTCGACGGTGACGCCGACGGCGCGGCCCGCGCCCTGCACGCCCACATCGCCTCGTTCGTCGAACGGGCGTTCCCCGAGGTAGCGCACCAGGAAGGCCAGGAATGAGCAGCGTGGCGTTCGAGACCCAGCGTGCGGCCCTGGCCGACGTGGTGGCGATCCCGGTGACCCCGTTCGCCGAGGACGGCACCGTCGACCGGGCCGCCCACCGGGCCCTGCTGCGCCGGCTGCTCGACGGCGGGATCGGCACGCTCACGCCGAACGGCAACACCGGCGAGTTCTACACCCTCACGCCCGAGGAGCGGCGGCTGGTCACGGAACTGACCGTCGACGAGGCGGGGGACCGCTCGACCATCCTCGTGGGGGTCGGCCACGACGTGCCCACCGCCGTCGCCTCCGCCCGGCACGCCCGGGAGCTGGGCGCCGCGATGGTGATGGTCCACCAGCCCGTCCACCCGTACGTCTCCCAGCGCGGCTGGGTCGACTACCACCGGGCCATCGCCGAGGCCGTGCCCGAGCTGGGCGTCGTCCCGTACATCCGCAACGCGCAGCTGCACGGCGACCGCCTCGCGGAACTCGCCGACGCCTGCCCCAATGTGATCGGGGTGAAGTACGCCGTCCCGGACGCGGCCCGGTTCGCCGCCTTCGCCCGGGACGCGGGCCTGGAGCGCTTCGTCTGGGTGGCCGGGCTCGCCGAGCCCTATGCCCCCTCCTACTTCTCGGCGGGCGCCACCGGCTTCACCTCGGGGCTGGTGAACGTCGCCCCGGCCGTTTCGCTGAACATGATTGAAGCGCTTCGATCAGGGGACTATCCGGCGGCCATGAAGGTCTGGGAGCAGATCCGCCGCTTCGAGGAGCTGCGGGCCGCCAACGGCTCCGCCAACAATGTCACGGTGGTCAAGGAAGCCCTTGCCTCCCTGGGGCTGTGCCGCAGCGAGGTCCGCCCGCCGAGCCGCGGGCTGCCCGAGGGCGAGCGCGCCGAGGTCGCCGCCATCGCCGCCGGGTGGTCCCTGTGAAGCGCTTCGACGATCTTCCCCGCAAGCGGCCCGAAGAGCTGCGGAGCCACCAGTGGTACGGCACCGACGGCCTGCGCTCCTTCAGCCATCGCGCCCGCACCCGCCAGCTCGGCTACCTCCCCGAGGAGCACCTGGGCAAGCCGGTCATCGCGATCCTCAACACCTGGTCGGACATCAATCCCTGTCATGTGCACCTCCGTGATCGCGCGCAGGCGGTCAAGCGGGGCGTCTGGCAGGCGGGCGGCTTCCCGCTGGAGTTCCCGGTCTCCACGCTCAGCGAGACCTTCCAGAAGCCGACCCCGATGCTCTACCGCAATCTGCTCGCGATGGAGACCGAGGAACTGCTCCGTTCCTACCCGGTCGACGGGGCCGTCCTGATGGGCGGCTGCGACAAGACCACCCCCGCGCTGCTCATGGGCGCGGCCAGCGTCGACCTGCCCACGGTCTTCGTGCCCGCCGGGCCGATGCTGCCCGGGCACTGGCGCAACGAGGTCCTCGGCTCCGGCACCGACATGTGGAAGTACTGGGACGACAAGCGCGCCGGCCTCATCGGCGACTGCGAGATGGCCGAGCTGGAGAACGGCCTCGCGCGCTCGCCGGGCCACTGCATGACCATGGGCACGGCGTCCACGCTGACGGCCGCCGCGGAGGCGCTGGGCGTCACGGTCCCGGGGGCGTCGAGCATCCCGGCCGTGGACTCGGGACACGACCGGATGGCCGCACGGGCCGGCCTCACGATCGTCGAACAGGTCCACCGGGGGCGCCTCCTCTCCGAGATCCTCACCGCCGAGGCATTCGAGGACGCCGTCACCACCGTCCTCGGCCTCGGCGGCTCCACCAACGCCGTCATCCACCTCATCGCCATGGCCGGCCGGGCCGGGGTCCGCCTCACCCTCGACGACTTCGACCGCATCGCCCGCACGGTCCCCGTCCTCGCCAACGTCCGCCCCGGCGGCCGGACGTACCTCATGGAGGACTTCCACTTCGCCGGCGGTCTGCCCGGCTTCCTCTCCCGGATCCCGGACCTGCTCCACCTGGACCGGCCCACCGTCTCCCACGACACCCTGCGCGAGCAGCTCGCCGGCGCGGAGGTCCACCAGGACGACGTCATCCGGCCCCGCGACAACCCCGTGGCGAGCGAGGGCGGGGTCGCCGTACTGCGCGGCAACCTCTGCCCGGACGGCGCGGTCATCAAGCACATCGCCGCCGAGCCGCACCTGCTCAAGCACACCGGTCCCGCGGTCGTCTTCGACGACTACCGGACCATGCAGCGCACCATCAACGACCCGGAGCTCGGCATCACCGCGGACAGCGTGCTGGTGCTGCGGGGTTCCGGCCCGAGGGGCGGCCCGGGCATGCCGGAGTACGGCATGCTGCCCATCCCCGACCACCTGCTCAAGCAGGGCGTGCGGGACATGGTCCGGATCTCCGACGCCCGGATGAGCGGCACGAGCTACGGCGCCTGTGTGCTGCACGTGGCGCCGGAGTCGCACATCGGCGGACCGCTCGCCCTGGTCGAGAGCGGTGACCCGATCACCCTGGACGTGCACGCGCGCACCCTGCGCCTCGAGGTCGACGACGAGGAGCTGGAGCGCAGAAGGGCGCGGTGGGTCCCGCCGCCCACCCGCTCCGAGCGCGGCTACGGCGCGCTCTACGACGAACAGATCACCCAGGCGGACACCGGCTGCGACTTCGCGTTCCTGGCCCGCCCGGGCAAGGTCGCCGACCCCTACGCGGGCTGACCCGCCGGACGGACGACAGCGCACACCCCTGCACACGGAGAAAGCGCTTCCTGTACGAGCTTCCCGCAGGCGCCTCCTCCACGCGCCTCCCGCACGACGCACCCGAGAACGGAGAACAGTCATGGCCCAAGCCGCAGCCGTGGCGAAGCCGCCCGCGCCACCCCGGCGGCGCCGTGCCTCCGCCACGCCCCGCAGGCTCCCGTACCTGCTGATCGCGCCGGCGGCGCTGCTGATGCTGGGCTTCATCGCCTACCCGGTGATCAGCGTCTTCTACTACAGCCTGCAGAACTACAACCCCACCAAGCCGTGGCGGAACGGCTACGCGGGCTTCGACAACTTCGTCCACGCCTTCACCGACGACCCGCAGTTCTGGGACACCCTGACCTTCAGCGCCAAGTGGGTCGTCGTCGAGGTCGGGCTGCAGCTGCTGTTCGGCCTGGCGCTGGCGCTGATCGTCAACCAGACCTTCGTCGGCCGGGCGCTGGGCCGCGCCCTGGTCTTCTCCCCGTGGGCCGTCTCCGGCGTGCTGACCTCCGCGATCTGGGTGCTCCTCTACAACTCCCAGACCGGTATCACCCGTTACCTCGCCGACGCCGGCATCGGCGAGTACGGCACCAGCTGGCTGTCGGACACCTCCACGGTCTTCCCGGCGGCGATCGTCGCCGACCTGTGGCGCGGGGTCCCCTTCTTCGCGATCCTCATCCTCGCCGACCTCCAGTCCGTCTCCAAGGACCTCTACGAGGCCGCCGAGGTCGACGGGGCGAGCCGGCTCAAGCAGTTCTGGCACATCACCCTGCCGCACCTCAAGGACGCGATCGTCCTGTCCACGCTGCTGCGCGCGGTCTGGGAGTTCAACAACGTCGACCTGCTGTACACGCTCACCGGCGGCGGCCCGGCGGGGGAGACCACCACCCTCCCGCTCTACATCGCCAACACCTCGGTCGACGCCCACAACTTCGGCTACGCGTCCGCCCTCACCACGGTGGCGTTCGTGATCCTGCTCTTCTGCTCGATGGTCTATCTGCGGCTCAGCAAGTTCGGAGGTGGAGGCAAGTGATCACCAAGGAGGCCACCGAGGTCGCGCCCGCACCCGCGCCCGTGACCCCCGCCGCCGATCAGCGGCCGCGCAGGAAGCACCGCGCCTGGGACGAGGCCCCCCGCTGGCAGATCTACGTCCCCCTGTCGATCTACCTGCTCTTCACCCTGATCCCGTTCTACTGGATCCTGCTCTTCGCGCTCCGCCCGGCCGGCTCGACCTCGCTCGTGCCCTGGCCGATGACCTTCGAGCACTTCGAGAAGGTCTGGAACGAACGCGACTTCGGGATCTACTTCCAGAACAGCGTGCTCACCGGCGTCGCCACCCTGCTGCTCACCACCCTCGTCGCGCTGACCGGCGGCTACGCCCTGGCCCGCTTCGACTTCAAGATCAAGCGCGGGTTCATGCTGGCGCTGCTCTGCACCCAGTTCGTCCCGGGCGCGCTGCTGCTGGTCCCGCTCTTCCAGATCTTCGCCGAGCTGAAGATGATCAACTCGCTGGGCAGTGTCATCATCGCCGAGACGGTCTTCCAGCTGCCCCTGTCGATGATCCTCATCAGCGGCTTCATCCGGAACGTGCCCTACTCCCTGGAGGAGGCCGCCTGGGTCGACGGCTGCGGCCGGCTCACCGCCTTCCGGATCGTGGTCCTCCCCCTGCTGCGTCCCGGCCTGATCGCCGTCGGCTCCTTCGCCTTCGTGCACGCCTGGAACCACTTCCTGTTCGCGCTGATGTTCCTCTCCGACCAGACCAAGCAGACCATCCCGGTCGGTCTCAACACCCTGATGAGCGCGGACAGCGTCGACCTCGGCGCGCTCGCCGCGGGCGGCATCATCGCCGCCGTCCCCGTGGTGATCGTGTTCGCCTTCATCCAGAAGTGGCTGATCACCGGCTTCAGCGCGGGGGCGGTGAAGGGATGAGACCTCATCAGATCAGCCCGGAGTCAGGCATGTTGGGTCTCTTCTGTGTGCCCGCCCAAGCCGAGGCCCGAGAGATCAGCCGCGACACCCCGCCCGCGAACGACGGCTGGGCCGCCGAGGGTGTGGCCACCACAGGAGACTCCGCCGCCGACGCGGAACACTTCTGCACCGTCACCGACCGGGCTGAACTCGTCCACGCCCTGGACGGCGGCAACGACGTTCCGGAGAGCATCAAGATCGCCGGAACGATCGCCGCCAACACAGGCGAGACCGGCGCTCACCTGGACTGCACCGACTACGCCATGGGCGGCTCCAGGACGAAGAAGTACCTGGCCGCCTACGACCGTTCCTGGGCAGTGAGCGGGAGTGAGTCCGCTCACTGGCACGCCCCGAACGGTCTTGGGCGCACTGGTCGTCCGCTTTCGCCTCCGGGCGGCGACACGAATCCTGTCCGTGGTCCGGTCCCGGAAGGGCGGAGTCCCTCACGACCTGGCCATGTGAGTGCGGCCAGAGGCGACGAGGAGGCCCTGAACCATCTCTCTGGTGGAGCAGGGGCCCCGCACGCTGGCACCACACTCGGCGTCCCAGATCGCACAGTGACGTTACCCCGATCGGCCCAGTACGCCGCAAGCTCACAGGCCGCCCATCACACGATCGAGCTAAGGCGGCCCCCGGACCCTCCGGTGAACAATTGCCACCCGGACGCCGCCGAGCCCACCTACTTCGCCCGCAACTACCTGCGCCACGACGGCCTGATGGACATCACCAACGGCTCCGACCTGGTCACCGTCTCCTGGAGCCGGTTCGCCGACCACGACAAGGCGATGCTGATCGGCAGCGGCGACTCGGCCACCGGGGACCGGGGCAGGCTCCGGGTCACCCTGCACCACAACCGGTACGTCGTCCCCGAGGGTTCGGAGTACCGCTACTCGCTCGGCGTGTCGACCGAGTCCGCGATCCACGCCGAGAACAACGCCTTCCACACCCCCGGGCACATCGAGGCCGCCGACCTGGTCAAGAGCTGGAACGGCACCGCCCTGCACCAGAGCGGCACCCTCTTCGACGGCTGGCCCGTCGACCTCCTCGCCCTCCACAACGCCTACAACAGCGGCAGCGAGCGCGATCTCATCGCGGACGTCGGCTGGACGCCTACCCTGCACGGAAAGATCGACAGCGCCGCGGTGGCCGACCGCGAGGTGGCCCACGGCGCGGGCGCAGGGAGGATCCCATGACCATCGACATCGTCCTGGCGGGCGCGCGCGGGCACGGCCGCTGGCACCTGGACAACATCCGGCGGCTCCAGGACAAGGGCATCGTCCGGCTGGCGGGCGTCTGCGAGCTGACCCCGCTGACCCCGGACGAGCTCCCCGAGGGCCTCGGCACGCCCGAGCAGTCCGCCGACTTCGGCGCCCTGCTGGACTCCACCGGCGCCCGGATCGCGGTGATCTGCACCCCGATCCCGACCCACACCGACCTGGCTCTCACGGCCGCCGCCCGCGGGGTGCACGTCCTGCTGGAGAAGCCGCCCGCCCCGTCCTACGCCGAGTTCCGCCGGATGGCCGACGGGGTCGCCGCGGCCGGCACGGTCTGCCAGATCGGCTTCCAGTCGCTGGGCTCGCACGCCGTCCCCGCGATCCGCCGGCTGCTCGCCGACGGGGCGATCGGCGAGATCGGCGGGGTCGGCGGCGCCGGGGCCTGGGCGCGCGCCGAGGCCTACTTCCGGCGGGCCCCCTGGGCCGGCAGGCGACGGCTGAACGGCGTCGACGTCATCGACGGCGCCCTCACCAACCCGCTCGCGCACGCCGTCGCCACCGCCCTCGCCCTGGCCGGCGCCACCCGCGCCGAGGACGTCGCCGGCATCGAGACGGAGCTGGCCCACGCCAACGCCATCGAGTCCGACGACACCTCCTGCGTCCGCGTCACCACCACGGACGGTCTGCCGATCGTGGTCGCCGCGACCCTGTGCGCCGAGGACCCCGACGACCCCTATGTCGTCGTCCACGGCGACCGGGGCCGCATCACCTACTGGTACAAGCAGGACCGCGTCCTGCTCCAGCGCGCCGGCCACGGCCCCGAGGAGTTCGAGTACGGCCGCACCGATCTGCTGGAGAACCTCGTCGAACACCTCACCGACGGCGCCGACCTGCTGGTCCCGCCCGCCGCCACCGAGGCGTTCATGCGGGTCGTCGAAGCGATCCGGACCGCCCCCGACCCCGTGCAGCTCGACCAGGACACCTGGCACCTGCTGAAGGACGAGGACCGCCGGGTCGTCCCCGGCATCGACGGTCTGGTCGCCGCCGCCGCCGACACCCTCGCCCTCTACTCCGAACTGGGCGCCGCCTGGGCGCTCACGACCGCGCATCCGAAAGAGGTGAGCACCTGATGGCACCGGCATCCGACCCACCGGTCGTGCTGCGCGTCGCGGGCCGCCCGGTCGGCCGCTACGTCATCCGGCCCGAACTGCCCGCCCGGCTCTCCCCCCGCCCCCACCTCCACCCCGTCACCACCCTGGCCGGCACCCGGGTCACCGAGCTGGCCCCCGCCGACCACCTCCACCACCTCGGCGTCGGTGTAGCCGTACCCGACGTCGAGGGGCACAACTTCTGGGGCGGCCGCACCTACGTCCGCGACCGGGGCCCGACCGAGCTGGACGACCACGGCGTCCAGCACCACCACTCCTTCCAGCTCAGCGACCCGGACGGCTTCGTGGAGGAGCTGCGCTGGGCCGCCTCGGGAGCCGAGCTGCTGCGCGAGCGCCGTACGGTCGCCGCCACCGCGCTCACCGACACCGCCTGGGCGCTGGACTTCACCTTCTCCCTCACCAACGTCACCGGAGCAGGCCTCTCCCTCGGCAGCCCGGCGACCAACGGACGCCCCGGCGCGGCCTACGGCGGCTTCTTCTGGCGGGCCCCCAAGGAGGACACCGCTCCGGACGTCTTCACCGCGCACACCGAGGGCGAGGAGCGGGTGCACGGCAGCCGGGCCGACTGGCTGGCGCTGGCCGGCACCGGCTGGACCCTGGTCTTCGCGGGCGCCACCGACGCCACCCGCCGCGACCCCTGGTTCGTCCGCGCCGCCGAGTACCCGGGCGTCGGCTCCTCGCTGGCCTCGGCGGCCCGCCTCCCGATCGCCCCGGGCGACACCGCCGTACGGCGGATCGTCACCGTCGTCGCCGACGGCCGCCTGGGCCGCGACGAGGCGGCGGCACTGGTCAGGAAGGCGGTGAGCCAGTGACCGCCGGCTCCTACACCAACCCGGTCCTGAACGCCGACTGGTCCGACCCGGACGTCGTCCGCGTCGGCGACGACTTCTACCTCACCGCCTCCAGCTTCGGCCGCGCCCCCGGACTGCCCCTGCTGCACTCCCGGGACCTCGTCAACTGGACGCTGGTCGGCCATGCCCTCGAACGCCTGGAACCCGCCTCGGAGTTCACCGCGCCCCGGCACGACTGCGGGGTCTGGGCCCCGTCCATCCGTCACCACGACGACCGCTTCTGGATCTTCTGGGGCGACCCCGACCAGGGCATCCTCCAGGTCAACGCCCCCGAGATCAGGGGACCTTGGACCCGCCCGCACCTCGTGAAGGCGGGCAGGGGGCTCATCGACCCCTGTCCGCTGTGGGACGAGGAGACCGGTGAGGCGTACCTCGTGCACGCCTGGGCGAAGTCCCGGGCGGGCGTCAAGAACCGGCTCACCGGCCACCGGATGCACCCCGACGGCACCTCCCTGCTCGACGAGGGCAAGCTGATCGTCGACGGGGACCGCATCCCCGGCTGGTTCACCCTCGAAGGCCCCAAGCTCTACCGGCACGACGGCTGGTTCTGGATCCTGGCGCCCGCCGGGGGCGTCGAGACCGGCTGGCAGGGCGCCTTACGGGCCCGGGACTTCTTCGGTCCGTACGAGGAGAAGGTGGTCCTGGAGCAGAAGGACACCGAGGTCAACGGCCCCCACCAGGGCGGCTGGGTGCGCACCCCGGCCGGCGAGGACTGGTTCCTGCACTTCCAGCAGCGCGGCGCCTACGGCCGGGTCGTCCACCTCCAGCCGATGCGCTGGGGGACGGACGGCTGGCCGGTGCTCGGCGACGAGGGCGCCCCCGTCGCCGTACACCGGAGGCCGTCGCTGCCCCCGCAGCCGCCCGCCGCACCCGCCACCGACGACGACTTCCCCGGCGGACGCTTCGGCCGCCAGTGGCAGTGGACCGCCAACCCGCAGGTCGGCTGGGCCACCCAGCACTCCGGCGACGGTCTGCGCCTGTCCTGCGTCCGCACCGGCGACGCGCACGACCTGCGCAGACTGCCGAGCGTCCTCACCCAGCGGCTCCCCGGTGTCCCGTCGGCCGTCGAGGTGGAGCTGACCCTGCACGGCGAGGAGCCCGGCGCCCGGGCCGGACTCGCGGTCCTCGGCGACGCGTTCGCCTGGATCGGGCTGGAGCGCGCCGGTGACGGAGGCGTCCACCTCGTCCACCGGTTCGCCGAGCCGGTCGCCGAACACGAACGCGACGCCGCCCACCCACGGCTCGCGCCCCGGGGCCGGGCCCGGCTGCGGATCGAGATCGGCGCGGGCGCCCGCTGCCGGTTCGCCCACGACATCGGCGAGGGCCTGCGCTGGTCCGGCCCGGTCTTCGCCGCCACCCCCTGGCGCTGGGTCGGCGCCCTGCTCGGTCTCTTCGCGCTCGCCCCCTCGGGACCGGGACACGCCGGAGCGGCCTCGTTCACGGAATTCCGGATCAGACCGCTCTGACCCCCTTCCCCCGTACGCCTGTCGGGAGCCGCATGGGCTTCCTCCCCTGTCTGACGGCGGGGGATTCCAGCGGTCACCCGCTGGGTTCCTCATTCTTCCCGCTCCGTTTCGCGGGAGCTTCGATTTCTTCCCCGGTTGAAGCCGGGGGTACCCACGAGGGAGAGCCGCACATGAAGAGCAGCATCCGCAGAAGCAGGCGCGCCGCACTGGCCGTCGCCCTGGGCTCCGTGCTCGCGCTGACCGCCACCGCCTGCGGTGACGACGGCAGCGGCAGCGCCGGGGACAAGGGAGGCGACGGCTCGGGCAAGGGCGAGATCACCTTCTGGGACAACAACGGCGGTGTCCGCACCGACGTCTGGAAGGAGATCATCGCCGACTTCGAGAAGGCGAACCCGGACATCAAGGTGAAGTACGTCGGTGTCCCCGCCGACAGCGTCCAGTCCAAGTACGACACCGCCATCCAGGGCGGCGGCCTGCCCGACGTGGGCGGTGTGGGCACCGCGATGCTCGCCGAGGTCGCGGCGCAGGGCGCCCTCGAACCGCTGGACGACCGCCTCGCCAAGAGCGACCTGAAGGACCAGCTCAACGCCAAGTTCCTGGACAGCGTCAAGGCGGCCGGGGTCGACGGCAAGACGTACAGCGTGCCGACCTCCGCCAACAACGGCACCCTGTGGTACCGCACCGACCTGTTCGAGCAGGCCGGTCTGGAGGCGCCGACGACCTGGTCGAAGTTCTACACGGCCGCCGACAAGCTCACGAACAAGGGCAAGAACGCGTTCGGCTACACCATCCGCGGCGGTGCCGGCTCCATCGCCCAGGCCCTCGACGCCACCTACGGGCAGAGCGGCATCACCGAGTTCTGGAGCGGTGACTCGACCACGGTCAACGACCCCAAGAACGTGGCCGCGCTGGAGAAGTACGTCGGCCTGTACAAGAAGGACACCCCGGCCGCCGACGTCAACAACGACTTCACCAAGATGGTCGCCCAGTGGGACAGCGGCACCATCGGCATGCTGAGCCACAACCTCGGCTCCTACGGCGACCACCAGAAGGCGCTCGCCGGCAAGTTCAAGGGCATCCCCGCGCCGACGCAGGACGACGGCACGCGGGTGCAGGTGTCCAACCCCGTCGACGGGCTCGGGCTGTTCAAGTCCGGCAAGAACAAGACCGCCGCCTGGAAGTTCATCGAGTTCGCCGCGGGCCACGAGGCGAACAGCAAGTGGAACGAGACGGCCGGGCAGGTGCCCGCGAACCTGGAGGCGGCGCAGGACAGCTGGGTGCAGTCCTCGGAGCCGACGAAGCTCGCCGCGGAGGCGCTGTCGGGGGACGGCACGAAGATCGTGCAGCTGCCGTACTACCTGCCGGACTGGAACACGATCTCCAAGGCCGACAACGAGCCGAACTTCCAGAAGGTGCTGCTCGGGAAGATGAGCGCGAAGGACTTTCTGGACACGTTGGCCGAGCAGCTGAACGCCGCGCAGGCCGACTGGAAGAAGAACCACGGATAACTCGGGTGGTTCGGGCGCGGGGCGGCTGCGGGTCCGTCGTGGCCGGCCGCGCAGTTCCCCGCGCCCCCAGGACAAGACAACTTGGACAGGTGAACCTTCGTGTCTCTTACCCGTCGGCAAGTCACCTCCGCGGCGCTCGCCGCCCTTCCCCTCGGTGCGGTCGCCGCCGCACCGGCGCGGGCCGGTACTCACCGGTCCCGTACGGTCTTCATCGCCGGTGACTCCACC
This sequence comes from Streptomyces sp. NPDC005811, assembly GCF_040630405.1. Taxonomy (NCBI): domain Bacteria; kingdom Bacillati; phylum Actinomycetota; class Actinomycetes; order Kitasatosporales; family Streptomycetaceae; genus Streptomyces; species Streptomyces sp. NPDC005811. The sequence continues at coordinate 120,686 of NZ_JBEXXK010000023.1, read as the reverse complement.
GCCGCCCAGAAGTACTCCGATGCCGCGCCCGAGACCGGCTGGGGCATGGCGTTGCCCTTCTTCCTCCGGTCCGGTCTGGTCGTCGCCAATCACGCGGTGAACGGGCGCAGTTCCAAGAGTTTCGTCGACGAGGGGCGTCTCGACGCGATCCTCGCGGCCGTCCGGCCCGGGGACTTCCTCATCGTCCAGTTCGCGCACAACGACGAGAAGAGCGCCGACCCCACCCGCTACACCGAGCCCTGGACGACGTACCAGGACTATCTGCGGATGTACCTCTCCGGTGCCCGGGCGAAGGGGGCGCGGCCGGTGCTCGCGACGCCCGTGGAGCGGCGGCGGTTCGACGCCGAGGGGAACGCCCTGCCGACGCACGGGGAGTACCCGGCGGCCATGAGGGCGCTCGCCGAGGAGGAGTGCGTGGCGCTGCTCGACCTCCAGGCGCTGTCGCTGGCGCTCTGGCAGGAGCTGGGTGTCGAGGCGACGAAGACCTACTTCAACTGGACCGACACCGAGCAGGACAACACGCATTTCAATCCGCCGGGCGCGATCGCCGTGGCGCGGCTTCTCGCGCGGGAGCTGCCGCGGACCCGGGTGCTCGGACCGCGGGACGTCATCCGGCTGCACGACGAGATCCCCACGTCCTGGATCACCTGGCCCGACCCTTCGTAAGCCGACCTGCCGTCAGCAAGAGGAGAACCGCACAGTGCGTACACAGAAGTGTCATGGACGCGTCATTGGAGCCCTGGTGGGATGCACCGCGCTGGTGCTGTCCGTCACCGGTACGGCCGCCGCCCACGCCGCGCCCCGGGACCTGGGCCGGCAGGTCCTGGCCGCGAACGACGGCTGGGCCTCGTACGGGACGGGCACCACGGGAGGGTCGGCCGCCGACGCCGAGCACGTCTACACCGTCACCACCTGGGCCGAGTTCAAGGACGCCCTCGCCGCGGGCGGCTCCGCCCCGAAGATCATCAAGGTGAAGGGCGTCATCGACGCCGTCGCCGAGGGCTGTGACGCCTTCGCCGCGCCCGGCTACGACTTCGACGCCTACCTGGCGAAATACTCACCGGAGGCCTGGGGCCTGGACACCGACCTCAGCGCCGAGCCCGACGACAGCCCGGAGGGGCTGCGCCGGGTCTCGCAGGCCAACCAGGACAAGGCGATCAAGGCGATCGTCCCCTCCAACACGACCATCGTCGGCATCGGCCGCGACGCCGGGTTCAAGGGCGTCAGCCTCCAGATCAAGGCCGTCGACAACGTGATCGTCCGCAATCTGTCCTTCGAGTCGCCGATCGACTGCTTCCCGCAGTGGGACCCGACCGACGGCACCAACGGCAACTGGAACTCCGAGTACGACACCGCCGTGGTGTACGGGTCCACCCATGTGTGGCTGGACCACAACACCTTCACCGACGGCTCCCACCCCGACAGCGCCGCCCCCACCTACTTCGGGATGCTCTACCAGCAGCACGACGGCGAGCTGGACATCGTCCGCGGCGCCGACTACGTCACCGCCTCCTGGAACGTCTTCTCCGAGCACGACAAGACGATCCTCATCGGCAACAGCGACAGCGAGTCGACCGCGGCGGGCGACCGGGGCCACCTGAAGGTGACCTTCCACCACAACCTGTTCTCGAACCTGGTGGAGCGCGCCCCCCGCGTCCGCTTCGGCCAGGTCGACTCCTACAACAACCACTTCGTCGCGAACGGCGACTACTCCTACAGCTTCGGCATCGGCAAGGAGTCCCAGCTCGTCGCCGAGCACAACGCGTTCACCCTGCCCGACGGGGTCAGCGCGGCCAAGGTGCTCAAGCGCTGGAACGTCTCGCCGCTGACCGCCGACGACAACTACGTCAACGGCACCGCCACCGACCTGATCGCCGTCCACAACGCCGAGATCCCCGGCGAGGTCCTCCAGTCCGGCGCGGGCTGGACCCCGACCCTGCGCACCAAGGTCGACCCCACGCGGTCCGTGCCCCGGATCGTCGACTGCGGCGCGGGCGCGGGACGCCTGGGCTGATCGCTCCCTTCCCGAAGGCCGGGGCGGCGTCCCGTCGTCGTCACCCCGGCCCCTCCGCGCACCGCCGCATCCCGCCGCACCCCGTCGCACCCGCCAAGGAGCACCCGCATGTCCTCCCCTTCCCGAAGGCGGTTCCTCGCCGCGACCGGCGGCACGGTGGCCGCCCTCGCCCTGGCCGCCGCGCCCGCGCAGGCCGCCCCCGGCCGACGCGGCCCGTTCGGCCGCCACGGCAGCCCGGCCGCCCGGCTCACCCCTCGGACCCTGTACGTCGACCCGCTGGGCCGGGGCGACTTCACCACCGTCCGCGACGCCGTCGCCGCCACCACCGGCAGCGGCTGGACCCTCGTCCTCGCCGCGGGCGTCTACCGCGAGACGGTCGTCCTCGACACCACCCGCACCGAGGCCACCTGGATCGGCGCCGCCGAGGATCCGCGGGCCGTCGTCATCGTCCACGACAACGCGGCCGGCACCCCCAAGCCCGGCGGCGGCACCTACGGCACCACCGGCTCGGCCACCACCACCGTGCAGGCCGACGGCTTCACCGCCCGCTGGATCACCTTCGCCAACGACTGGCTGCGCGCCGACCACCCCGACATCACCGGCACCCAGGCCGTCGCCATCAAGGTCCAGGGCGACCGCTCCGCCTTCCACCACTGCCGTTTCCTCGGTCACCAGGACACCCTGTACGCCGACTCGATCGCCCTGACCGCCTTCGCCCGGCAGTACTACGCCCACTGCTATGTCGAGGGCGACGTCGACTTCGTCTTCGGCCGGGCCACCGCCGTCTACGAGCACTGCCACTTCCGCACCCTGAACCGCACCGACCTGGCCGCCGCCCCCTACGGGTTCGTCCTCGCCCCCTCCACGGCGGGCGCCAACCCGCGCGGCTACCTGGTGACCAGGAGCCGTATCAGCAGCGAAGCCCCGGACGCCGCCTACAAACTGGCCCGCCCCTGGGTGCCCAGCTCCGACACCACCGCCCGGCCCTCGCTGACCGTCCGGGACACCCACCTCGGCGCCGGCATCGACGCGGTCGCCCCCTACACCAACATGTCGGCCGCCTACCCCTGGCAGGACCAGCGGTTCGCCGAGTACCGCAACACCGGCCCGGGAGCCGAGATCACCGTCCCCGAGAACCGGCCCCAGCTCACCGACGAACAGGCCGGGTCGGCGACCCGGGAGACCTACCTCGGGGACTGGGCGCCCTGGCGGGGGGAGTGCTGAGATGCCGCTGCGCAGACGCACCCTCCTGGCGGGCCTCACCGGCGCCGCACTGCTCGGCACCACCCCCGCCCACGCCGGGTCCCGCCGCGTCCTGCACGTCCGCCCCGGCGACTCCGTCCAGGCGGCGGTGGACACGGCCGACGGCCCCGGCTGGACGATCGTCGTACACCCGGGGACGTACCGGGAAGTCGTCGACATCCCCGCCGACAAGGGCGGGTTGACCCTGCGCGGCGCGAGCCGTGACCCACGTGCCGCGGTCATCGTCTACGACAACGCCAACGGGACGCCGAAGCCCGACGGTTCGGGGACCTACGGCACGGCGGGCTCCGCCACCTTCACCTCCGCCGCCCCCGGCCTCACCGTCCACGGCCTCACCCTCGCCAACGACTGGCTGCGCGCCGACCACCCGGACATCACCGGCACCCAGGCCGTCGCCGCGTATGTCACCGGCGACCGCAGCCACTTCGAGAACGTGCGCCTGCTCGCCCACCAGGACACCCTCTTCGCGGACACCACCGCGCTCGACGCCTTCGACCGGCAGTACTACCGCCACTGCCACATCGAGGGGGACGTCGACTTCGTCTTCGGGCGGGCCCGGGCCGTCTTCGAGGGCTGCCGCTTCCACACCCTCCAGCGGGACGTGACCTTCACCCCCAAGGGCATGGTCTTCGCCCCCTCCACCGCCCGGGCCAACCCCTACGGCTTCCTCGCCCTCCGCTCCCGGATCACCTCCGGCGCCGAGGACGCGGCGTACAAGATCGCCCGGCCCTGGGTGCCGTCGTACGAGACGACCGCCTGGCCCTCCCTGGTCGTCCGGGACACCTGGATCGGCCCCGGTATCGACGCGGCCGCCCCCTACACCAACATGCGGGACGCCTACCCCTGGCAGACCATGCGCTTCCGCGAGTACGCCAACTCCGGCCCCGGCGCGGAGATCTCCGTACCGGAGAACCGGCCCCGGCTCACGGCCGAGGAGGCAGCCCTGCACACCCGGCGGACCTACCTCGGGGACTGGAGACCGTATGACCGGCGGCCGTGACCCCCTGGGACGGCGGGCGTTCGTGGCCGGCGCGGGGGCGGCCCTGCTGGCCGGGGGAGCGGCGGGGCGCGCGGCGGCGAAGGGAGCGGAGCCGCCCGCCGGGGTGGCGGGCGTCGCCTCCTCGACCGGTGCCGGGACGACCGGCGCGGGGCGGACCGGCGTCGCGTCGAGGGCCGGCACCGGGCCGGCTGGCGCCGATATGGCCGGCGCCGGCACGGCTGGTGTCGGTACGGCTGCCGCCGATGTGGCTGGTGTCGGTACGGCTGGCGCCGGAACCGCAGCCGCTGACATGGCTGGCGCCGACATGGCTGGCGCCGAGATCGCCGCCAACACCGCTGCTGCGGGGGCCTCCGCTGCCGGGGCCTCCGCTGCCCGGACCTTCGCCGCCCGGACCTTCGCCGCCCGGACCTTCGCCGGGGCCTCCGTGGTCGATGGTCCCCTCCCCGGCTTCCACCCCGCGCTCAAGGCCGCCCTGACCTTTCCCCTCGCCTGGGGTGCCTCCCCGATCCGGGACTTCCGGGCCTGGCGGCGGGCCGCCCGGGCCAAGGTGGACGAGCTGCTGATCGTCGGCCGGGAGGACGGGACGCCGTACGCCCCCGAGTTCGGCGAGCCCGTCCGGCGGGACGGCTACCGGGCCCAGTCGGTCACCCTCTCGCTCACCCGGCACGAGCGCGTCCGTGCCGCCCTGCTCACCCCCGACGGCCCGGGCCCCTTCCCGGCGGTGCTGCTGCTGCACGACCACGGGGCGAAGTTCGACATCGGCAAGGAGAAACTGGTCCGCCCCTGGGACGACGACGTCCGGCTCGCGTCCGCGCAGGCCTGGGCGGCGAAGTACTTCAGCGGACGGTTCGTCGGCGACGAGCTGGCCCGGCGCGGACATGTCGTGCTGTGCGCGGACGCCCTCGGCTGGGGCGACCGCGGCCCCCTCTCCTACGACCAGCAGCAGGCCCTCGCCTCGAACTTCTTCAACCTGGGTTCCTCGCTGGCCGGACTCATGGCCCGCGAGGACGCCCGCGCCGCCGGCTTCCTGGCCGGCCTGGACCGGGTGGACGCGCGCCGGGTCGCGGCCGTCGGCTTCTCGATGGGCGCCTACCGGGCCTGGCAGACCGCGGCCCTCACCGACGCCGTGCGCGCCGTCGCGAGCGTCTGCTGGATGACCGGCCTCAAGGACATGATGGTGCCCGGCAACAACACCCTGCGCGGGCAGTCGTCGTACTACATGCTCCACCCGGGACTGCCCCGGTTCCTCGACTTCCCCGACGTGGCGAGCATCGCCGCGCCCCGGCCGATGCTGTTCTTCTCCGGCGCACTGGACCCGCTGTTCCCCACCGACGGTGTCCGTACCGCCCACGAGAAGCTGCGTGCCGTCTGGCGCTCGCGCCACGCCGAGGAGCGGTTGCGACTGAAGACCTGGCCCGAGCTCGGCCATGTCTTCGTCGACCGCATGCAGGACGAGGTCTTCGACTGGCTCGACCGCGTCCTGTGAACCACCCCTCTCCCCACACGAGAAGCACACGAGAAAGGACCCGCACTCCATGTCTCGTCGCACCGCTTTCGCGCTCGGCGCGGCCCTCGCCCTCGGCGCAGGTCTCGCCGTCCTCCCCACCCAGGCGCAGGCCGCCACGGTGGTCGTCAGCAACTCCACCGACCTGTCCAACGCCATCAAGAACGCCACCGCGGGCACGGTCATCCAGGTCCGGGGCGGCACCTACTACCCGACGGCCACCCTCCAGTCCACGGCCAACGGCAGCTCCTCCTCGCCGATCACGCTCACCGCGTACGGCTCGGAGACCGTGAAGATCGACGGCTCCTCGCTCCCCGACGGCGACTGGATCTTCAAGCTGACCGCCGACTACTGGAACGTCTCCAACATCACATTCCAGAACTCCCCGGACAGCGCGGTCGTCTGCCAGTCCTGCACCGGCACGGTCTGGAACAACATCAAGACCATCAACGGCGGCGACTCCGGCTTCACCCTCACCGGGGACGGCACGGTCAACAACACCGTCAGGAACATCGACTCCTACGGCAACTACGACGCCGCCAACCACGGCGAGAACGCCGACGGGGTCGCCGTGAAGTTCGGCTCCGGCACCGGCAACCTGATCACCGGCGCCCGTCTCTACAACAACGCGGACGACGGGATCGACTTCTGGTCCTTCTCCTCGCCCGTCACCATCGAGCACACCTGGTCCTTCGGCAACGGCGTCAACCGCTGGTCGGACTCCGCGTTCGCCGGCGACGGCAACGGCTACAAGCTGGGCGGCGACGGCGAGGTCGTCGCGCATGTCGTCAACAACTCCGCCGCCTGGGGCAACGCGGGCAACGGCTTCACCGAGAACTCCAACACCGGGGCGATCGTCATCAACCGCACCACCGCCTACGCCAACAGCAAGTGGGGCTACTACTTCGCGACCGGCTCCGCCAAGCTCGGCAAGAACCTCGCGGTGAGCAACGGCGGCGGCTCGGTCAGCAAGGGCTCGTCGGTCACCTCGGCCGGCAACAACTGGGACAGCGGCATCTCGACGCCCGCCTTCCGGTCGACGGACGCCTCCACGACGTACAACGCCCGGAGTTCCAGCGGCACTCTGCCCACCACCACGTTCCTGACGACGGGTTCGACGACGATCGGGGCGACGATGGACTGACCTTCCACCGGGCCCCACTGAGCCAACCGGGCGCTTGACCCGATTTTTGCCCGCCGAACGGGTATCGATCGGGCAACGGGTCTCGCGCCCGACCACGTGACGCGCGTAGAAAACCTGTCATGCATAAGTCACTGCGCATCGCGGCCTCCGTGGCCGCCTGTGCCGTCGCCGGTGCCGCGCTCTACGGCGCCGGCGCGGCCACGGCCGGCCAGTCCACGGCCAACTCCACCCACGAGCCCTACAACATCGGGCTCCTGGTGAAGGACATCGACACCTACTACGGCACCGCGGCGGACGCGAACGGCGTCTACCAGGCCTCGCCGACCAGCCCGTACGCCAAGGACCTCGCGGCGATCGACAAGTCCGCGCGGAAGTACATCGACCAGGCGGCCCGCAAGGCCCGCCACCACGGCGAGAAGCCCGCGGTCGTCTTCGACATCGACGACACACTGCTGCTCAGCCTCGACTACGAGAAGAAGACCAACTACACCTACAACTCGGCCACCTGGGCCGAGTACGTGGCGAAGGCGGACCGTCCGGCGGTCTTCGGCAGCCCCGAGCTGGTGCGGTACGCGAAGTCCAAGGGTGTCGAGGTCTTCTACAACTCGGGCCTGAAGGAGTCGCAGCGCGTCTCGGCCGTCGAGAACCTGAAGAAGGTCGGCGCCGACGTGAACCTCGACGCCGACCACATGTTCCTCAAGGACGCGGCCAACCCGCCGTCCTACCTGAGCGCCTGCGCCACCGCGAACAGCTGGACCTGCACCACCGTCCAGTACAAGTCGGGCACCCGCAAGCACATCGAGAACGACCTCGGGTACGAGATCATCGCCAACTTCGGCGACCAGTACTCCGACCTCGAGGGCGGCTACGCCGACCGGCGCTACAAGCTGCCGAACCCGACGTACTTCGTCAGCTGAGACCCCGCGGCGGCCGGACCGACTCCAGCGTCGGCACGACGGGTTCGATCGTGCCGTCCGCCGCGAACCGCAGCCGGTCGATCGTGGTCTCCCGGTGCGTCCCGTCACCGCCCGGCCCGCCGGGGCGGTTCAGCGCGAACCGGTGGTAGACGATGTACCACTCGTCCGTGCCGGGCACGTTCACCACGGAGTGGTGCCCGGTGGCGAGGATGCCGTACTCGGGACGCTTGGACAGGATCGTCCCCCGCTCGGTCCACGGGCCCAGCGGGGACGGTCCCGTCGCGTACGCCACGTGATAGTCCTCGCTGCGGGTGTCGTCCTCGGACCACATGAAGTAGTACGTGCCGTTCCGCTTCACCACGAAGGACCCCTCGCGGAAGTTCGCCGGGGTGATGTCCCGCACCCCCGCCGGGTCGAAGGACACCATGCCGTCGTCGAGCGGCACCCCGTACGCGTGCCCGTTGCCCCAGTAGAGGTACGACGTCCCGTCGTCGTCCGTGAACACCGCCGGGTCGATCATCTGACCGCGCCACGCGCCGTCCTTCGCGACCAGCGGCCCGCCCAGCGCGTCCGTGAACGGACCGGCGGGGGAGTCCGCGACGGCCACCCCGATCTGCTGGTCGGCGCAGAAGTAGAAGTAGTACGTCCCGTCGCGCTCGGCGATCGCCGGGGCCCAGGCGTACTTCTCCGCCCAGTCCACGTCGGTCACCAGATCGAGGATCACCCCGTGCTCCCGCCAGTGGACCAGGTCCTTCGAGGAGTACGCCGTGAAGCGCGTCCCGCCCCAGCCCGCGAAGCCGTCGGTCGTCGGATAGATCCAGTACTCCCCGTCCAGACGGTGCACGTCGGGGTCCGCGGTGAGGCCGGGCAGGACCGGGCTGCGGGTGGGGACGGCCTCCACGGTCCAGGCGCGGCGCGTCCCGTCGGCCGCCGTCACCGTGTACGTCCGCGGTGTGCGGAAGTCCCGGGGGGTTCCGGAGCCCGGGCTCACCGTCGCCCCCTCGCTCACCCACACCTCGGGTGCGAGCGCGTGCAGTTCCGCGTCCGGCCGCATCGGCAGCACCACCTTGGCGGCGGACTCGGTGACGATGGCGTACGCCAGCTGCCCGGGTGCCGTCACGTCCGTCACCGACGCCGGTGTGCTCGGGTGCGCGGTGAGCAGCCGGTCGTACTCCGCCCGGGTGAGAGGGAGCACGGTGCCGTGGCGCGCGTCGGCCGGGAGCCGGTGGTCCGCAGGCGCGCTTCCGCTGCCCGGGTCCGGATCGATCACGAACGGGTCGGGCAGGGCCGGTTCCCCGGTCGTGGCGGTGGGGACGGGCCGTCCGCCGTGCAGCTCCCGCCAGTGCAGGAGGTCGCCGCCCCGGCTGAGGGCGTAGCGGATCCGCTCGCCGTCGGCGGTTCCCCCGCCGGTGACGTAGACGAAGAGATGGCCGGCGTGCTTCGGGTGCGTCACGGACGGGGCTCCGGGGGTTCTGTGGGGCGTGGGGCCCTCGGAGTGTCACCAGTGGCGGACGGTGCGTCAATCGGTGGAGGCGGGGCGGGAGGACAGCGAAAGTTTCGTCGGTCTTTCTCGTGCGGCGCGGCAACCCTTTTCGGCCATGGCGGCGACTGGTGTGCGGAAGCGGGCCGGGGCGGCCCCTCCGCCCGCTTCCTCCCGGCAGCCTCACGTTGAAAGGAACGCCCGTGCGTTTGAGCACCGGACGCCACCGCAGGACGCGCACCCTCTCGATCGCCGCCGCCGTGGCGCTCGCCTCGGGGGGCGGCGGGGTCTACCTCGGCCTGTCGGGCGGCGGCGGCGCCCAGGCCGCGTCCGCCACCGTCACCGTCTCCACCACCGCGCAGCTGGAGTCGGCCGTGAGGAACGCGGTCGCCGGCACGGTCATCCAGGTCCGCGCCGGTACCTACTACCCGGCGGCCACCCTCAAGTCCACGGCCAGCGGGACGAGTACGTCGCGCATCACGCTCCAGGCCCACGGCGGCGAGAAGGTGAAGATCGACGGCTCCAGACTGCCCGCCGGCTCCTGGCTCACCGGCATCTACGGCAGCTACTGGACCGTCCAGAACCTCACCTTCCAGAACTCCCCGGCCCAGGGCTTCGTCGTCACCTCCTCCACCGGCGGTGTCTTCAAGAACCTCGTCACCGCGGACAACGGCGACTCCGGCTTCACCCTGCGCGGCGACGACACGGTCGGCAACCTCGTGCAGAACCTGGACAGTCACGGCAACTACGACGCCTCGGGGCACGGCCAGAACGCGGACGGCATCGCCATCAAGTTCGGCTCCGGCAGCGGCAACAGGATCACCGGGGCGCGTCTCTACAACAACTCGGACGACGGGCTCGACCTCTGGCAGTTCTCCACGCCCGTCACCATCGAGCACAGCTGGGCCTTCGGCAACGGCAGGAACCGATGGGGCGACTCGGCGTTCGAGGGCAACGGCAACGGGTTCAAGCTGGGCGGCGGGGGTGTCGCGGTCGCGCACGTCGTCAACAACAACGCGGCCTGGGACAACACGCTCAACGGTTTCACCGAGAACTCCAACACGGGCGCGATCGTGCTGAACCGCAACACCGCGTACTCCAATACGGAGGCGGGATTCTATTTCGCCACCGGCAAGGCGCGGCTCGCCCGGAATCTCGCGGTGGGCAACAAGGGCGGATTGTCGAAGCTGGGGTCGTCGGCGGTGTCCGCCGCGAACAACTGGGACAGTGGTGTGACCACTCCCAAGTTCCTTTCCACGGACGCGAGTTCCGCTTACGGGGCGCGAAAGTCGGACGGCTCGTTGCCCGCGACGGCATTTCTCACCACGGGTTCCACGGCCATCGGGTCCACCATGAACTGAGGAATGCGGGAAAAGCCCCCGTCGGGTTCCAGCGACGGGGGCTTTCCCTGTTGCCGGCCGCAGAGGGGCTGAAGCCGGCAAGTCCTCTCAGGCGAGGAGGTCGACGCAGTCGAAGGACGTGCCCGGGCTCAGGAACGCCGTGCCGGACGAGCCGCTGACGATGCCGAGCCTGAGCACGTTGTACTGCGAGACGTCCGTCTGCCAGGCGGTCGCCGGGACGTTGTACGTGAAGGTGTGGTTGTTGCCCCGGTAGGACCCCGTGGTGAGGGAGCGGGTCGAGGGCTGGGCGACCGCCGCCGGGACCGGGGAGAGCCAGTCGTTCACCCCGACCCGCGGGCGGCCGTTCGCGAAGGCGTCGGTGACGCCGATGCGGAGGGTGTGGGCGGCCGCCGCCTGCTCCTTCGTGAGCTTGAAGTAGATCAGGACGCCGTCGTTGACGTCCTTCCACAGGTACGCGGGGAAGGACGGGGCGGGGTCGGCGCCGCCGATCGTGACGTTGCCGGTCCACTTGGCCGCGCGGGCGTCGGAGGGGTGCGCGTACGTCATGAGCCGGGCGTTCTTGAACTCCCCGGGGGTGCCGTCCCAGTCGCCGAGGCGCCAGACGGTCCTCGCCGTGGAGGGGTCGCCGGTGATCGTGAGGGTGTGCAGGCTCGTGGCGGCGCCCGCGGTCACCTTCACCTGCTGGGTCAGCACCGCCAGTTCGCCCTTGAAGACGGTCAGCGTGTACGTCCCCGGCAGCATCCCCTTGCAGGAGAAGGCGCCGGTGCCGGCGGCCGCCTTCGCCCAGTACTGGGCGTCCTTGTTGGCGAAGCCGACCGTGTACGGGTACCGGGCGTCCATGCCCTTCAGGCCCACGCCCGCCACCTTGCCGCGGCCGGCCCTGCCGACCCAGCCGGTGATGCCGAGGCCGTCCACCCAGGAGGTGTCCAGGTTGGCGGCGGAGAGGGACGAGGACGGCGTGCCGCCGTCCGTGAGGGCGAGGACGTACGGGCCCTGGAGGCCGAAACGTTCCGCCTCGGTCTGGGCCTCGTTGTAGTGCAGGATCTCGTAGAGACCCGCGCCCTTGTCGTTGGAGTGGCGCAGCAGCGAGCGGTAGAAGGGGCCGCCCGAGGCCTTCTCGTGGTTCGAGCGGACCAGGTACAGGCCGACCGAACCGGTGGTGAAGCCGATGTGGTCGTAGTCGATGGTCCGCTTGCCCGAGTAGTGCTTGGAGTGGGTGGTGCCGTCCGCCCGCTTCCAGACGTCCCCGGCCTCGATGACCGTGTCCGAGGCCTCGATCCAGGAGTCCGGGCCGGTGTTGGGGAACATCCCCGGCGCGAGGCGGACGATGTAGCGGGTGGCGGTGAAGGAGGCGTCCGCCTTGTCCGTCCACAGGTAGACGTTGTTCTCGCCGTTGCGGGCCGCGTACCACTGGGTGATCGGGCCGTGGACCACCTTGATCAGGATCGTGGAGCCGGACTGCTTGATCGTCACGGTCGAGGCGCCGAGGCCGGACTCCACGTGCGAGTGCCTGCCGCCGTAGCCCTCGTACTCCTTGCCCCGGTAGACCAGGGAGGTGAGGTCGCCGGTGGTCTTGGAGACCTTGAAGACGAGCGAGGACCCGGTGTCCACCACGTAGTTCCTGCCGTCGTCCCGGTAGCCGAACGCGGCCGCCGAGGCGGACGAGAGGAGTCCGGCGCCGCCCGCGACGGCGGCGCCCGTCGCGGCGACCCCGATCGCGGAGGCCCCGAGCACGCGTCGCCGTGTCAGGGGTCGTCTTCTGTGGGTGCTCACGGGGCGTTCTCCGTCGCTCTGTGCGGGTCGTGTCACTTGTACGTGAGGGCAGATGACGAGAACTTGCAGGTGGTTCCGTCCGCACCCGACCCGATTTCGGTGGGCTCCTTGCCGGTGTTGTTGCCCTTGAACCGCACGCAGACCTTGACCTTCTTCTTCGGGTCGTTCTGGATGCGGATCCCCGACAGGGTGGCGGTGTCGCCGTAGTTGGCGTTGACGCCGACGATCGCCTTCAGCGGGGCCACCACATCGATGTCGCTGAGCTCGATCGTGCGCTTGTACTGCGTCTTGCAGTTGCCGCAGGACCGCACCAGCTTGCCGGAGTTCTCCACCCGGAAGCCGGTCACGGTCAGCTTGCCGGCGCCGTTGAACTGGAGCACCTTGTCGTCGGCGTTCTTCGCGCCGCCGCCGACGACCCGGTACACCGCCGAGGACGACTTGCCCTTGAAGCTGGCGGCGTCCTCGCCGACGTCCAGCCACCACACGTTCTGCAGCGTGCAGGAGCCCTTGCAGTGGACGCCGTCCGCCGCCGGGGAACCGATGATCACGTTCTTCAGGACCGCGCCGTCGGCCAGCTCGAAGAGTGCCCCCTGCGACTCGTCCTGGTCGGAGGTGCCGAGCGCGCCGGAGCCGTAGAACTTCTTCAGCTTGCCGTCGTAGGTCCCGGACACCTTGATCGTCGAGGAGACGGCCTTGCTGCCGGTCGCCGTGGGCCAGGCGGTCGCGGCGCCCGCCGAGGACAGCAGCGTCGTGGTGACGAGCGCCGCGCCGGTGATGCCCAGGGCGGTGGAGCCCGCGATCAGCGCCCGTCGCCCGGTGGCGCTGCGACGGTGCCGGGTGCGCGGTTCTGCGGAAGCAGTCATGTGCCGGATCCTCAGGTGGTGGTGACTCTTGCGCTGTCAGGTCGCCACCGGTGAGGAAAGGGTTGCCGCCGTTCCGGAAGTTTTTCTAGGAGTCGCCGCCGGAGGTGTCCTGGGCGGCGAAGCCGCTGCCCAGGGTGCGCGCCTTGCCGTCGGACCGGCCCGTGATCACATAGCTGTCGCCACCGGCGTTCCGGCCGCCGCGGTCGTGGTCGTACTGCCCGGCGAACACCCACTCGCCCACGGGGACCGTACGGCCCTCCTTGAGTACCCAGGTGTAGACCAGGAAGCCGTCCTGCTCGGTGACCGTGAGGTCGAAGTCCTGCTCCGGCAGGGACCGCCAGGCCCCGGCGTTGGACACGCCGCCGGTCTGGGCGACCCTCAGCTGCACGGTGAGCGCGGTGGCGACCTGCTTCGCCCGGATGGTGATGTTGCTCTGCGCCCAGAAGTCGTTGCTGTGCGGATCGACCGAGCCGTCCGACCAGAGCGGCCCGTCGTCATCGTCGTCGGTGCCCGGCAGGAGCACGACGGCCGACGTCGTCGGGGACGAGGTGGCGGAGGGCGTCGGCGAACTGCTCGGCTTCTCCGGCTCCTTCGACTCGCCGCCGCCGGACCCGGAGGTCGGGGTGGCCTTCGGGGAGGCCGGCGGCCGGCTCGTGGCGTCGGGGGAGCGCACCGGCGTCGGCGAGACGGAGACCGTCTGCTCGACCCGGGTGTCGTCCTTCACCGCGGACGCCACCGCGTACCCGCCGACCGCGAGCATGCCCGCGACCGCGGCCGTGGCTCCCACGACCCGCGTCCAGCCCCAGACCAGCGGGCGGGTCGCGCGGTGCGCGCGCCGGTCCTGGACCTGGGTCTCACCCGCCATGCCGCGCTCGACCCGGGCGAGGATGCGCGCCCGGTCCGGCTCGTACGCCTCGGCCGCCTCGTGCAGCCGGGCGCGCAGCTCGTCGTGCACGTCCCGCTGCATCGTCATCGGTTCCTTCCCGAGGTCTCGCGGGTGCGCGCCATCGCGTGCACCGTGAGCGGAGCTCCCTTTGCGCCGAGCAGCTTCTGCAGCTCGGCCATTCCCTTGGAGGTCTGGCTCTTCACCGTACCCACCGAGACCCCCAGCGCGAGCGCGGTGTCCTTCTCCGAGAGGTCGAAGGCGTGCCGGAGCACCACGCAGGCCCGTTTGCGGAAGGGGAGTCTACGCAGCGCGGACTGTACGTCCACAACGCCGGCGACATCGGGGTTCTCGGTCTTCTCCTCGCGCTGCGACCAGAACAGGGCGATCCTGCGGCGCTCGCGGACCGCGCTGCGGATCCGGGTGCGGGCCAGATTGGCGACGACGCCGCGGGCGTACGCCACCGGATGCTCGGCCGCGCGGACCCGGTCCCAGCGGTTCCACAGCGCGAGGAGCGCATCCGCCGCCAGGTCGTCGGCGGCATCCGCCTCACCCGTCAGAAGGTGGGCGAGCCGGGCCAGTTCGGCGTAGTGGCGGTCGAAGAAGGCATGGAATTCCACGGAGGCGGCGTCGTCGACGACTGTGCCCACGGGTGACCTCTTCTCGGTGGCTGCTGTGCGTGTCATGTGAATGACATGGGGATGTCCCGAGAAGGAGCCGGGACGAGATCCGGAAGCGTAGCAGTGATCATCCCTTTGGTTTGGTACTGGGGTTCGAACATCATGTGGCCGCCCGGAGCCGCCCGGGAGCCCGAATCCGTAACACGCAGAAAACCTGAGCACGGTTCAACGACGCAACAATCCAGCCAGCATCCGCACACGTTCGAACAGGCAGCAGGGAGTCATCCGTGGACAGAGTCGACCAGTTCTTCAAGATCTCCGAACGGGGTTCCACCTTCGGCCGGGAGATACGCGGCGGCTTCGCCACGTTCTTCACCATGGCCTACATCCTTGTGCTGAACCCGATCATCCTCGGAAACGCGAAGGACAAGTTCGGCCACACGCTCGACAGTGTCCAACTCACCACCGCCACCGCCCTGGTGGCCGCCGTGATGACGATCGTCATGGGCGTCGGCGGCAACCTCCCGCTCGCGCTCGCCGCCGGACTCGGCCTCAACGCGGTCGTCGCCTTCCAGATCGCCCCGCTGATGAGCTGGGACGACGCGATGGGCCTGATCGTCCTCGAGGGCCTGCTGATCTGCGTCCTGGTGCTGACCGGTCTGCGCGAGGCCGTCATGCACGCCATCCCGCAGCCGATGAAGCAGGCCATCAGCGTCGGCATCGGCCTGTTCATCGCCTTCATCGGCTTCGTCGACGCCGGATTCGTCAGCCGGATCCCCGACGCCGCGCACACCACCGTCCCGGTCCAGCTCGGCGGCGCCGGCGCCCTGACCGGCTGGCCGGTCCTCGTGTTCTGTCTCGGTGTGCTGCTGACCGTCGCGCTGCTCGCCCGCAAGGTCAAGGGCGCCATCCTGATCAGCATCGTCGCGATGACCGTGCTCGCGATCGTCATCGACTCGCTCGCCGAGGTGAAGAGCTGGGGCCTGACCACCCCGGCCTGGCCCGACCGGCTCGTCGACGCCCCCGACTTCGGGCTGATCGGTCACTTCAGCCTGTTCGGCGCGTTCGGCGAGACCGGTGCCGTCACCGTCGTCCTGCTGGTCTTCACCCTCATCCTGTCCGACTTCTTCGACACCATGGGCACGGTCGTCGGCATCAGCGCCGAGGCCGGACTGCTGAACGAGCGGGGCGAGGTGCCGAACCTCGGCCGGGCGCTGCTCATCGACGGCGCGGCGGCGGTCGCCGGCGGTGCCGCCTCCTCGTCCTCCGCGACCTCCTACATCGAGTCCGCGGCCGGTGTCGGCGAGGGCTCGCGCACGGGCTTCTCCAACCTCGTCACCGGCTCCCTGTTCGCGCTCGCGCTGTTCCTCACCCCGGTCCTGACGATCGTCCCGCTCCAGGCCGCGGCGCCCGCGCTGGTCGCGGTCGGGTTCCTGATGATGACCCAGGTCAAGTCCATCGACTGGGACAGCTACGAGATCGCCATCCCGGCGTTCCTGACCATCGCCGTGATGCCGTTCACCTACTCCATCACCAACGGCATCGGGGCGGGGTTCCTGGCGTACGTCGTCATCAAGACGGTGCTGGGGAAGGCGCGTGAGGTGCACTGGCTGCTGTGGGGGGCTTCGGCGCTGTTCGTGGTGTACTTCGCGATCGATCCGATCGAGCAGATTCTGGGTGTGAAGTAGGGGTTCGCTGCGCGGCCGGTGCGGGTTCGTCGTGGCCGGTCGCGCAGTTCCCCGCGCCCCTTCGGGTGGGTTATGTGAGCGCTGCTTTCATCATGGCCCGTGCCACCGGGGCCGCCAGGCCGTTGCCGCTCACTTCCGAGCGGGCCGCGTCCGACTGTTCGACCACCACCGCGACCGCCACCTCCTTGCTGCCGGTCTTGCCGTACGACGTGAACCAGGCGTACGGGGCCTTGCTGTTGTTCTCGCCGTTCTGCGCGGTGCCCGTCTTGCCGCCCACGGTGACACCGTCGATGAGCGCGTTCGTGCCGGTGCCCTTCTCGACCACCGTCTGCATCGCGGACTGGAGCTGCTCGGCCGTGGACTCGCTGACGATCCGCTTCGAGGCCGCCTCGTCGTCGTAGTCCTTCAGCACGTCCCCGCCGCTGTCGGTGATCTGCGCGACCATGTGCGGCGAGACCAGCTCACCGCCGTTGGCTATCGCGGCCGACACCATGGCCATCTGCAGCGGGGTCGCCGTCACGTCGAACTGGCCGATACCGGTCAGGGCGGTGGACGACGCGTCCATGTCGGAGGGGTACACGCTCGCGTACGCCCGCACCGGCACGTCCAGCGAGTCGTCGTTGAAGCCGAACTTCTCCGCCATCGCCCTGAGTTTGTCCTGCCCGAGCTGCACGGCCATGTGCGCGAACACGTTGTTGCAGGAGTACTGGAGCGCCACCCTGATCGGGGCGTTCTCGCAGGGGGCGGAGGTGTTCTCGTTCTTGAGGACCGTCCGGGTGCCGGGGAGGGTGTAGGGGTCCTCGCTGTCGGTCTTCTCGTCCACCGACGTGTACAGGCCGTCCTCCAGCGCGGCCGCCGCCACGACCAGCTTGAACGTCGAGCCCGGCGCCAGCGGCTGCCGCAGCGCACGGTTGACCAGCGGCTTGTCGGAGTCGGAGGTCAGCTTCTTCCACGCCGTACCCGCGGTGTTGGCGTCGGTGAGCGAGGACGGGTCGTACGACGGCGTCGACACGACCGCCAGGATCCTGCCGGTCTTCGGGTCGATCGCGACGGCCGCGCCCTTCTTGTCGCCGAGGGCGTCGTACGCCGCCTTCTGCACGGCCGGATCGATGGTCGTGAGCACATCGCCGGGGTCGGCCCGCTGGTCGGTGACCGTGTCCATCACGGTCTTCAGCCGGGTGTCCGTCCCGTTGAGCAGGTCGGCGTAGATGCCCTCGAGCTGGGTGGGGGCGTAGGCCTGCGAGGCGTACCCCGTCACCGCCGCGTACAGCTCGCCGTTCGTATACGTGCGCTTGTACCTGAGGTCGCCGCCCGTCGTCCGGGCCGAGCCGGTGACCGCCTTCCCGGCCACGATGATGTTCCCCAGCGGCTGCGAGTACGTCGCGATCGCGTTGCGCCGGTTGTGCGTGTCGTCCGCGAGAGCCTGGGCCTCGTAGAACTGCACCCAGGTCGCCCGGATCAGCAGGGCGAACACCAGCAGCAGCGAGAAGACCGAGGCACGCCTGATCGTCTTGTTCATTGCGATCGGAAAGACGAACGGGCCGAAGGGGAACGTTCCCTTCGGCCCGTTTTCTCATCGTACGTTCATGAGGCGTGCGTTCATGAGGAGTACGTTCATGAGGCGTGCGTTCATGCGTCCAGCTTGAGGACGACCTCCGGGATCTCCTCGCCGCGTGCGGGGGCGAAGCCCGAGGCGTGCGCCGTGACCCGGAAGCCGCACTTCTCCAGCACCCTGAGCGAACCGGCGTTGTCGGACGCCGCCCGCGCGTACAGCGGACGCTCGGGGGCCTCGGCCAGCAGCGCCCGCAGCGCCGCCGTCGCGATGCCCCGGCCCCAGTAGGCGCGGTCCACCCAGTACGTCACCTCGCGCTCGCCCGGCTCCCCGTACACCGCCGCGTGACCGACGACGTCCCCGTCGGTCAGGACCGTGCGGACCAGCGCGGTGGAGGACCTGACGCGTTTCCAGTGGTCGTCGAAGGCGGACCGGTCGGCGGGGTCCTCCGGGGTGAACGCTGCCATCCGCAGGGCCTCGGGGTCGTTCAGCTGCCGGTAGAACACCGGCAGATCACTGTCGTGGACGGGACGCAGGGCGATCTCCATCGTCCGAGCCTACGCCGAGCGGCGGCGACGGCGGGGTCAGAGTCTGCGGGTGGCCAGCGTGAGCCGGTCGCGGGCGTCGAACAGGGCGTCCTTCACCAGCTGCTCGTGCGCCGGGGTGAGGCGGGCCACCGGCACCGAGCAGCTGATCGCGTCGCGGGCCGGGGTGCGGTAGGGGATCGCCACGCCGAAGCAGCGCAGACCGAGCGTGTTCTCCTCGCGGTCCACGGCGAAGCCCTGCTCGCGCACCTGGTGCAGTTCCTCGATGAGCTTCTCGCGGTCCGTGATGGTGTGCTCGGTGAGCGCCGGGAGCGTCTCCGGGAGCAGTTTGCGGACCTGCTCGTCGGAGTACGTGCTCAGCAGCGCCTTGCCCAGGGAGGTGGAGTGGGCGGGCAGCCGGCGGCCCACGCGGGTGAAGGGGCGCAGATAGTGCTGGGACTGGCGGGTGGCGAGGTAGACCACGTTCGTGCCGTCGAGCCGGGCCAGGTGGATGGTCTCGGTGGTGTCGTCCGAGAGCCGGTCCAGGGTCGGCCGGGCGGCCGCCACGACCTCGTCGCCGTCGATGTAGGAGGTGCCCACGAGCAGCGCCCGCACCCCGATGCCGTACCGGGTGCCCGTCGCGTCCGTCTCCACCCAGCCGAGCTCCACGAGCGTGCGCAGCAGCATGTAGAGACTGGACTTGGGGTAACCGACGGCCTCCTGGACCGCCGCGAGGGAGTGCATTCCGGGGCGGCCGGCGAAGTATTCCAGCAGCTCAACCGTCCGCACCGCGGACTTGACCTGGGCCCCGCCCCCCGTCTCGCCAGCCGACATCGCCCTTGACCCCTTCGTTCGACGGGAAATAGTCTCCGACAGCATATTCACCATGAGAAACGCCGTTCAGTATATCGAACATCCCTGGTGAATCAGCCAGTACCAAACGTGGCCAGGAGCAAGCGTGGAGGGACCCGCGGTGGCAGCAGCACCAGTCTGGAGTGTCGACCCCCGAACCGGGAAGCAGCGTGAACAGGTTGCGGTGGAGGCCACGGCCCAGGAGGTGGACACCGTCGTCCGTGCCGCGCACGCCACGCGCGGCTCCCTCGCCGACCGGGCCGTCCGCGCCGCCTTCCTGCGCACCGCCGCCGACAAGCTGGAGGCGGCCAAGGAGCAGCTGGTCGAGGTCGCCGACGCGGAGACCGCGCTCGGCCCGGTGCGGCTGAACGGCGAGCTGGCGCGTACCTGCTACCAGCTGCGCGCGTTCGCCGGGATCGTCGACGAGGGCGCCTTCCTCGACGTGGTCATCAACCACCCCGACGACACCGCCACCCCGCCGATCCCGGACCTGCGCCGCTACAAGGTGCCGCTCGGCGTCGTCGCCGTCTACTCGGCCTCCAACTTCCCCTTCGCCTTCTCCGTCGCCGGCGGTGACACCGCGAGCGCGCTGGCGGCGGGCAACCCGGTCGTCGTCAAGGCGCACCCCGATCACCCGGCGCTGTCCGAGCTGGTCGCCAAGGTCCTGCGCACGGCCGCCGCCGCGCACGGCATCCCCGAGGGCGTCCTCGGTCTCGTGCACGGCTTCGAGGCCGGCGTCGAGCTGATCAAGCACCCGCTGGTGGCCGCGGCCGGCTTCACCGGGTCCATCCGGGGCGGACGCGCGCTGTTCGACGCGGCGGCGGCCCGGCCGGTGCCGATCCCCTTCCACGGCGAGCTGGGCTCGCTGAACCCCGTCGTCGTCACGGAGGCCGCCGCCGCCGAGCGCGCGGAGGCCATCGGCACGGGCCTCGCGGGCTCGATGACCCTGGGCGTCGGCCAGTTCTGCGTCAAGCCGGGACTGGTCCTCGTGCCGGCCGGCGCGGCCGGTGACGGACTCGTCAAGTCGCTCACGGACGCGGTGAGCGCCACCGAGGCGGGCGTGCTGCTCGACCACCGGATGCGGGACAACTTCATCGCCGGGGTGGCCGAGCGGGCGGAGCTGCCCGAGGTCGAGTCGCCGGTGACGCCCGGCGCGGGCTCCGAGCACACCGTCAGCGCGGGCTTCCTCACGGTGCCGGCGGGCCGGCTGGCCGCCGCCGGGGACCACGACCTGCTGCTGGAGGAGTGCTTCGGGCCGGTCACCGTGGTGGCCCGCTACGAGGACGACGCCGAGGTCAGGGCGGTGCTGTCGCGGCTGCCGGGGAACCTCACGGCGACCGTGCAGCTGTCCGACGAGGAGGCCGCCGGGCAGGGGCGCGGTGGGGAGATCCTCGCCGAGCTGACGCCGCTGGCCGGGCGCGTCCTGGTGAACGGGTGGCCGACCGGGGTCGCCGTGGCCGCCGCCCAGCACCACGGCGGTCCCTACCCGGCCACGACGTCCACGTCGACCTCCGTGGGCGGGACCGCGATCGAGCGGTGGCTGCGGCCGGTCGTCTACCAGAACGCTCCGGTCGCGCTGCTGCCGGCGGAGCTGCGGGACGAGAACGAGCTGGGGCTGCCGCGGCGGATCGACGGGCGTCTGGAGCGGTAGCGCTCCGCGGGTGCGCTCAGGGGTGCGGGTGGGGTGCGGGTGCGGGTTCGTCGTGGCTTGTCGCGCAGTTCCCCGCGCCCCTGAGCGGCTCCACTCACCTGGATAATCAGATCATGGACGTCTCGCTTCCCGAACTGCCCTTCGCCCTTCGTACGTACGGGCCCGATGGGCACTGGGCCCATGAGGACGGGGTGCTCAGTGCCTGGGCCGGGCCTCGGCAGGACCGGTTCGTCACGCCCACCGGGGAGGCGCTGGAGCCCGCCGGGGACGCGCCGCGGCTGCTCGGGGCGCCCGAGGGGGACTTCCAGCTGATCGCCCGGGTCACCGTGGGGTTCAACTGGGCCTTCGACGCGGGGGTGTTGTACGTCCAGGTGGGCGAACGCGCCTGGGCCAAGCTCTGCCTGGAGTACTCGCCGGACGTGGCGACCGTCTGCACGGTCGTCACCCGGGGGCACTCCGACGACGCCAACTCCTTCACCGTGGAGGGGAGTTCGGTCTGGCTCCGGGTGAGCCGGACCGGGCGGGCCTTCGCCTTCCACGCCTCCCGCGACGGCAAGCGCTGGACCTTCGTCCGGCTCTTCACCCTGGGCGACGAGAAGGAGACCGGTGCCGCCCTGGTGGGCTTCATGACCCAGTCGCCGATGGGCGAGGGCTGTGTCGTGACGTACGACCACATCGAGTTCCGGGACCGCTGGCCGGACGATCTGCGCGACGGCAGCTGAGCGGCGGGCGGAACCGGTCCGGCCGCCGCCACGTCCTCCGGGGCATGATCGGAGAATCCCCCACCCCGGGCCGCGTCATCCGCACCGCCGTACCCGCCGAGGCGGAGGCCGTCACCGCGCTGCACGCGCGCGCCCGGGCCACCTACTATCCCGACGGCGTCCCCCAGGACGGCACCGACTGGCTCGGCACCTGGCGCACCGCCCTCGCCCGGCCCGACGGGCAGGTGCTGTGCGTCGTGGAGCGGGGGCTGATCGTCGGGCTGGCCTCCTTCCGGGTGCCGGAGGGCGCCGGCGCGGACACGGTCAAGCTGTTCCAGTTCCATGTCGACCCCGGCCACTGGCGGGCGGGCATCGGCACGGCCCTGCACACCGCGTGTGTGGAGCAGTGGCGGGCGGACGGGCGCCGTACCGCCGTGCTCGACGTGCATGTCGACAACCGCCGCGCCCAGGCCTTCTACGCGCGTCAGGGCTGGGTCCCGGACCCGGAGAACCCGCCCGCCGAGGACGACCACCACCTCTACCTGCGCTTCCCGGTGAACAGCTGGGTCACCGGGGAATGAACCCCGCTGCTTGAACGTTCATGCACTCGGCGGAGGGAGTCTCCGTCCCCCGTACGAGCTGGAGAGCCGAGAAGATGCGCGTCGAGATCTGGTCGGACATCGCCTGTCCCTGGTGCTACGTCGGCAAGGCCCGCTTCGAGAAGGCCCTCGCCGCCTTCCCGCACCGCGAGCAGGTCGAGGTCGTGCACCGCTCCTTCGAGCTCGACCCGGGGCGCGCCAAGGGCGACGTCCAGCCCGTGATCACGATGCTCACCAAGAAGTACGGCATGAGCGAGCAGCAGGCCCAGGCCGGCGAGGAGAACCTGGGCACCCAGGCCGCCGCCGAGGGGCTGGAGTACCGGACCCGGGGGCGGGACCACGGCAACACCTTCGACATGCACCGCCTGCTGCACTTCGCCAAGGAGCAGGGCCGCCAGGACGAGCTGATCCAGCTCTTCTACCGGGCGAACTTCGCCGAGGAGCGGTCCCTCTTCACCGAGGGCGACGAGCGGCTCGTGGAACTGGCCGTCGAGGCCGGTCTGGACGCCGACGCCACCCGCGCCGTCCTCGCCGACCCGGCCGCCCACGCCGACGACGTCCGCGCCGACGAGCGCGAGGCCGCCCAGCTCGGCGCCAACGGCGTCCCCTTCTTCGTCCTCGACCGCGCCTACGGCGTCTCCGGCGCCCAGCCCGCCGAGGTCTTCGCCCAGGCGCTCACCCAGGCCTGGGGCGACCGCTCCCCGCTGAAGCTGATCGACGACGGCGGTGCCGAGGCCTGCGGCCCGGACGGGTGCGCGGTGCCCCAGCACTGAGCACCGCAGGTCAGGGCGGACGTATAAGCGCTCCTTAGGAGTTCCGCGCAGAAATGCGCAATGGACGTCGAGTTCGCCCGGCCGCACAGTGGTGCCATGGAGACCTTCGAGAGCCTCGTCCGTTCCGAGTTCGCCCCGAAGAACACCTTCCTCAACACCGCGAGCAACGGCCTGCTGCCGGCCCGCACCGTGACGGCCCTCCACGAGGCCGCCCTGGTGCAGGCCGATGGCGCGCCGCTGGCCTCGCTGTACGCCGACGTCGAGGCGGCCCGCGCCGCCTACGCCCGGCTGGTCGGCGTCCCCGTCGAACGGGTCGCGGCCGGAGCCTCCGTCGCCGCCCACACCGGCGTGATCGCCGCCTCGCTGCCCGCCGGCGCCGAGGTGCTCACCACGGAGGGCGACTTCACCTCCGTCCTCAACCCGTTCCACGTCCGCGGCGACCTCAAGGTCCGCGCCGTACCCCTGGAGCGGATCGCCGAGTCCGTCCGCCCGGGCACCGCGCTCGTCGCCGTCAGCGCCGCCCAGTCCGCCGACGGACGGCTCGCCGACCTGCCCGCGCTGCGCGAGGCCGCCCGCACGCACGGGGCCCGCACCTACGTCGACTTCTCCCAGGCCGCCGGCTGGCTCGCCCTGGACGCCGGCGCGTACGACTACAGCGCCACCGTCTGCTTCAAATGGCTGCTCGGCCCGCACGGCGCGGCCTTCCTCGTCGTCCCCGAGGACTTCGGCGGGCTGACCCCGGTGCTGGCCGGCTGGGTCGCGGGCGAGCAGCCCTGGGACAGCTGCTACGGGCCCGTCGCCGAACTCGCGCGCTCGGCACGGCGGTTCGACCTCACCCACGCCCTCTTCAGCTACGCCGGACTGCGCCGCTCCCTCGAACTCCTGGAAGAGCTGGGCGCGGACGCCGTGCGCGCCCACGACCTCGCCCTCGCCGACCGCTTCCGCGCCGGACTCGCCTCCCTGGGCCACGAGCCCGTGCCCGCCCCCGGCTCCGCCATCGTCTCCGTGCCCGGACTCGGCGCGCGCCAGCCCGAGTTGAGCGAGGCGGGCATCGAAGTGTCCAACCGGGCGGGCCATCTGCGCGCCTCCTTCCACCTCTACAACACACCCGCCGACGTCGACCGTCTGCTGGACGCCCTGTCCGGCTGACCCCTCTTGCCGCCCGTGCGCCCGGGACGCTAGGAAAGGGCACCAGGGGTGGTGGTGCCGGTGGATCCGACGGACGCGGACACGGATGGTGCGGCGGAGGCGGGCCGTGCGCGCGCCCGCCCCGCCGCGGACGCCGAACTGCACGGGCGGCTGGTGTACGGGGACGCGGCCGCGCTGGCCGAGACGTACGCCGTGTACGGCGGGCTGGTGCGGCGGATCGCCCTGCGCGTCACCCGCAGCCCGGCCGCCGTCGAGGACATCGCCCAGGAGGTCTTCACCGAACTGTGGTGCCGGCCCTACGCCTTCGACGCGCGCCGGGGCAGCCTGCGCACCTGGCTGTCGATGCTCGCGCACCGGCGGGCCGTGGACTGGGTGCGCCACGAGGCACGGCACCGCAAGGCCGCCCCCGCAGACGACAGCGCCCTGGACACCCTCCCGGACGCGGCGCCCGGCCCCGACGAGACGGTCATGGACCGCGAACGCTCCCTGCTGCTGCACTCCGCACTCGCCGAACTCCCGCCGTCCCAGCGGGAGGTGGTGCACCTCGCCTACTTCGCGGGCCGCACCTACCGCGAGGCCGCCGCCGAACTCGGCATCCCCGAGGGCACCGCCAAGACCCGGCTGCGCACCGCCCTGCGCAGACTGGCCGAGACACTGGCCGACCCGCCCGAACCGTCCCTGGGGAGAGGCGCATGATGGGGACGGCGGAAGGAGGCGACCGGTGAGCACCCACGGCACCCACGGCACCCACGACGAGCTGCGCGACCTGGTGGCCGCGGCGGCCTTCGACGCCGTCACGCCCGCCGAGCGGCAGACGGTGGCAGGGCACCTGGACGCCTGCGCCGAGTGCGCGGCCGAGGCGGACCGGCTGCGCGAGACGGTACGTCTGCTGGACGTGCCGCCGGGCGACGGCACCGGCCGGGAGCCGTCCGGCCGCCGTTTCCGGGGGGAGCACCCCCGCCCGGCGGCCGCCCCGGTGGCGGAACACGCGGCCCCCTACGCCGGAGCCGTGGCCGCCCTCACCGCACTGCTGCCGCACGCGTACGGCGGCGAGGACGCCGACCGCTGGGCGGTGCCGGTCGTGCACGGCTGGAACGTCCAGGCCACCCTCGCCCATCTGCTCGCCGCCGACGAACAGCTCGCGGTGGAGCTCGGGGTGGAGCCGAGGGTGCCGCCGTCCCCGGTCGTGGCGGACGAGAGCTGGGAGGCGTACTGGAACCGGCGCACGGCCGACACCATCCGCCACGAACGCGCTCACGCGGCCGCGCTGACACACCGGGCCTGGCAGGCCCAGACGGCCGCCCTGCTCGCCACCCCCGAGGCCCACGACGCCGAACAGGCCGCGCGCCCGGCGGAGTTGATGGGGATGCGGCTGCCCGTCGCCGACCACTTCGCCGTCCGGGCCTTCGAGACCTGGATCCACACCGACGACATCGGCCGCGCCCTCGGCCTGTACGTCCCGCCGCCGCCCGCGCCGCATCTGGAGCGGCTGGTCCGGCTGGCGGCGGGCGTCCTCGGCCAGGCGCTCGGTCCCGGCGCGCCGCCCGTGCGCTTCACGGTCACCGGCATCGGCGCGTGGACCCTCGGTGCCCCGGCCGCTCCGGTGCGCGCCGAACTCGCCCTGGAAGCAGTCGACTTCTGCTTCCTGGCGGGCGGCCGGCGCGCCCCGGACACGGTGCCGCACACGGCCACGGGCGACGCCGCCGCCGTACGGGACGTACTGGAGCGGACGGCGGCGCTGGCCTGGCTGTAACCCGGAACGGCACCCCCCAGCCCTCAGCGGACCGGCGTGAAGTCCCGCGCGCCGATGAACTCCGGCCGCCGCACCGGCGCCGCGAACGGCTCGACCGCGGCGTTCTCCACGCTGTTGAACACGAGGAAGACATTGCTGCGGGGGAACGGCGTGATGTTGTCGCCCGAGCCGTGCATGGCGTTGCAGTCGAACCAGGTCGCCGAGCCCGCCCGGCCGGTGAACAGCCGGATGCCGTACTCGCCCGCCAGCGTGGTCAGCGCCTCGTCCGACGGGGTGCCCGCGTCCTGCATCTGCAGCGACTTCTTGTAGTTGTCCTTCGGGGTGGCGCCCGCGCAGCCGAGGAACGTCCGGTGCGAGCCCGGCATGATCATCAGGCCGCCGTTGGTGTCGAGGTTCTCGGTCAGCGCGATCGACACCGACACCGTCCGCATGCCCGGCAGCCCGTCCTCGGCGTGCCAGGTCTCGAAGTCGGAGTGCCAGTAGAAGCCGCCGGCCCCGAAGCCCGGCTTGACGTTGATCCGGGACTGGTGGACGTACACGTCCGAGCCGAGGATCTGCCGGGCCCGCCCGACGACCCGCTCGTCCCGCACCAGGTGCGCGAACACCTCGCTGATCCGGTGCACCTCGAAGACCGAGCGGATCTCCTTGGACCGCGGCTCGACGATCGCGCGTTCGTCGGCGCGGATCGCCGGGTCGGTGATCAGCCGCTCCAGCTCCCGCCGGTATCCGGCGACCTCGTCGTCGCCGATCAGCTGCTCGACGGCGAGGAAACCGTCGCGCTCGAACGACGCCAGCTCACCCGTGTCCATCGGCCCGGGCGCGCCCGGCGCCGACCAGACCACGGGGTCCTGCCGGGGGACGACGAGCTCGGCGGGGCCGCGGCTCGGGTAGCGGTCGGTGATCGTGGTCATGGTCAGCCCTCCTCCGTCAGCAGGGGATAGACGCCGTTCTCGTCGTGGTCCTCCCGGCCGGTGACCGGCGGGTCGAACACGCAGAGGCAGCGGAAGTCCTCCTTGACGCGCAGCGTGTGCCGCTCGTGCCCGTCGAGGAGGTACATGGTCCCGGGCGTGATCGTGTACGACGTCCCGGTCTCGTGGTCGGTCAGCTCGGCCTCGCCCTCGACGCAGACGACCGCCTCGATGTGGTGGGCGTACCACATCGATGTCTCGGTGCCGGCGTACAGAATCGTTTCGTGCAGGGAGAATCCGACGCGCTCCCGGGCCAGCACGATCCGCTTGCTCTCCCAGGTGCCGGACGCGGCCCGCACATGCCGGTCGGTGTTCTCGATGTCCTTGAACGAACGGACGATCATGGTGTCCCTCCTCGTGGTCTCGTGGTCGGCCGCCCGGCGACTACCGGCCGACGGTCTCGCGGACGGCGCGGGCGAGGACGCTGAGCCCCTCGTCCAGCTCCTCCGGGGTGATGGTCAGGGCCGGCAGCAGCTTGACGACCTCGCTCTCCGGGCCGGAGGTCTCGATCAGCAGCCCGAGCTCGAAGGCGCGCCGCGCGACCCGTGAGGCCCGTTCCTTCTCGTGGAACTCCAGCCCCCACACGAGACCGCGCCCCCGGTACTCCTTCACATCGGCGAGGTTCTCCTCGGTGATCGAGATCAGCCCCTCCTCCACCTGCTCGCCGCGCGCCCGCGTCTGCTTCTCCATCACGGACCCGTCGGCCCAGTACGCCTCCAGCGCGGCCGTCGCGGTGACGAACGCCGGGTTGTTGCCGCGGAAGGTGCCGTTGTGCTCGCCCGGCTCCCACACGTCCAGCTCCGGCCGGAACAGGCACAGCGACATGGGCAGCCCGTACCCGCTGATGGACTTCGACACGGTGACGACGTCCGGCGTGATCCCGGCCTCCTCGAAGGAGAAGAACGCGCCGGTGCGCCCGCACCCCATCTGGATGTCGTCGACGATCAGCAGCATGTCCTGCCGCTCGCACAGTTCCTTGAGGGCGCGCAGCCACGCGGGCCGGGCCACGTTGATCCCGCCCTCGCCCTGCACGGTCTCCACGATCACCGCGGCCGGCTTGTTGAGCCCGGATCCCTGGTCCTCCAGGAGCCGCTCGAACCACAGGAAGTCCGGGACGGTCCCGTCGAAGTAGTTGTCGAAGGGCATCGGCGTGCCGTGCACCAGCGGGATCCCGGCCCCGGCCCGCTTGAAGGCGTTCCCGGTGACGGCCAGCGACCCGAGCGACATGCCGTGGAAGGCGTTGGTGAACGACACGATGGCCTCGCGCCCCTTCACCTTCCGCGCCAGCTTCAGCGCGGACTCCACCGCGTTGGTGCCGGTCGGACCCGGGAACATCACCTTGTACGGCAGGTCGCGCGGCCGCAGCACCGACTCCCGGAAGGTCTCCAGGAACGTCCGTTTGGCGACGGTCGACATGTCGAGCGCGTGGGTGATCCCGTCCCGTGACAGGTAGTCGATCAACGCCCGTTTCAGTACGGGGTTGTTGTGGCCGTAGTTGAGGGATCCGGCGCCGGCGAAGAAGTCCAGGTACCGGTGGCCGTCCTCGTCGTACAGGGCGCTGCCCTGCGCACGGTCGAAGACGACGGGCCAGCCGCGGCAGTAGCTGCGCACCTCGGACTCGAGGGTCTCGAACACGCTGAGGTCGGGCTGGGTGATGGTCACGACGAATCGCTCCTCGGTGTGGGGGAGGGGGAGACGGAGGGGAGGTGGGGGGGGAGGGGAGAAAGGGGCGGGCGGAGGGAGGGTCAGCGGGGCCGGGCGAGGGGGCCGATGCGGTACAGCACCTCGGGATCGTGCGGTCCGTCCGGGAACAGCCCGGCGCCGAACAGCACCTCGCGGCGGACCTCGGCGCCGTGCCGGGCGGCGTACGAGGTGAACAGCCGCTCGGAGGCGGTGTTGCCCGGGGTGATGGTGGTCTCGACGGCCGTGATCGGGCGCTCCGCCACGAGCCGCGCCGTCAGCCCGTCCAGCAGGGCGGCGGCGAGACCGCGGCCCCGGTGCGCGGCGTCCACGGCCACCTGCCAGACCAGCAGGGTGCGGGGGTCCGCCGGCCGTACGTACCCGGTGACGAACCCGACCGGCTCCCCGCCCTCCGCGCGCACCACCGCCGAGGTGCCGGCGAAGTCGCGGCACCACAGCAGATAGCTGTAGGACGAGTTCAGATCCAGGCTTCCCGATTCCTTGGCAATACGCCAGAGTGCGGCGCCGTCGGCCACGGACGGACGGTCGATGGAGAGGTCTGCTGGTGCGGCAGTCATGCGGAAGGAACTTACCCAGATGAATTCAACAACGCATGGAGAGGCCGTGGGGATTCCGTGATGCAGGGGAGGCAGGGTGGTGTTATGCGGCTTTTGCAGTTGCGCAAAAGCCGCATAACATGCCGCCTGTGCAATGGGTCACGCACGCAGGAGGGGTGGGAAATCTCCTGGGTTTAGTGCGGGGAAATCCGGGCAGAAGAACTCGGGAATTCCCCTGAATTCAGACTCCGGTAACTCCGTCGATATGTTCCCGGAGAATGTCCGCGTGGCCGTTGTGCCGGGCGTACTCCTCGACGAGATGAATGAGCACCCACCGCAGACCGACTAGCACCTCCTCCAGCCCCCGCGCCGGGTCCAGGGCGTACCCGGTCTCCTCCTCGAAGACCACCGGCACGTCCAGTCCGGCGAACACCCGCTGGAACCAGTTCCGCTCCACCTCGGCGGTGCTGCACCAGCCCGAGCAGCGTCCAGGGTGGCCCGGTGGAAGTCCAACCAGCCCTCCAGTCGTGCGCCGAGCATGGCGCGCCGGGCGCCGCGGTAACCCGGTTGCGGCGCAGCCGGTCACCCGGGCGAAGATGACCCATGAGCCGAGAGACCGACGAGGTACGCGAAGCGATCGCGGGCGAGCTGCGCCTGATGGACCCCGAGGTGCGCGCCTCGCGTCCGCTCGCCCGGCAGCTCCTGGACCCGGAGTTCATCGAGGTCGGCGCCTCGGGACGGCGATGGACGTACGACGAGATGCTCGCCGCGCTCCCCGGGATGGACGGGGCGCCGGGCGTCGGCCCGCGCTACGAGCCCTCGCGGTTCACCGGTGTCCTGCTGGCCCCCGGACTGGTGCACCTCACCTACGAGACCGAGCGGGACGGGAACCGGGTCCGGCGGAGTTCCCTGTGGCGCAGGCGGGATGCGGCCGCACCGTGGCAGATGTACTACCACCAGGCCACACCCGTCCCGCCCGGCACCGGGTGACCCCTGGCAGGGGAGGCCCGGCTACGCCCAGGCCTCCTCCGCCGCCCGCAGCGCCCCCGTCACGTCCACGTCCAGCCCCGCCTCGGCCAGCGCCTGGCCCAGGCCCACCAGGCTCCCCCGTACCGCACCCGGCGTCGCGTCCGCCCCGTAGTGGTTCACCCGGATCATCTCCTTGGCCAGCGCGCCCCCGCCCGCCGCCAGCGGCAGCCCGGGATCCGTCGCCAGCGCCCGCCCCACCAGCTCCGAGGCCACCAGCCCCGCGGGGACCCGCAGAGTCGTGGCCACCGGTGCCGCCTCCGTCGTCCGGTGGACGTACGGCTCCAGGCCCCCGCCCAGCGCCACCGCCCCCGCCCGCGTCGCCGCCGCGGCGGCCGCGTGGCGGCGCATCACGGTCTCCAGCCCCTGCGCCTCGATCCGCTCCACGCACGCCTCCAGCGCCAGCATCTCCAGCTGTGCCGGCGCGTGCGGCAGCGCCGCGCGACCGCCGTCGATCCACCGCGCCTTCCAGTCCAGCAGCGAGAGGTACGACCGCCGCGGCGCGCGCGGGTTCGCCGCCATCCGCGCCCACGCCCGCTCGCTGACCGACACCGCCGACACGCCCGCCGGTCCCCCCATGGCCTTCTGCGCGCCGATCACGCACAGGTCCACGGCCCACGCGTCCGGCAGCACCGGCTCGGCCCCCACGGAGGCCACGGCGTCCAGGTAGAACAGCGCCCCCCGCTCCTTCACCACCTCGCCGATCTCCGCGACCGGGTTGGTGTTGCCGGTCGCCGCCTCCGCGTGCACCAGCGACACGAAGTCGATCTCCGGGTGCTCGGCGAACGCCTTTCGGATCTGCTCGGCCGTCACCGCCGTGTGGAACGGCACCGCCAGATCGATCACCGTGGCGCCGCAGTCCCGCAGCCAGTCGCCGAAGGTCTGCCCGTACGGACCGGTGATCACGTTCAGGGCCACGGTGCCCGGCCCCGCGGTCCCCCGGATCGCCCCCTCCAGCGGCAGCAGCGCCTCACCCTGCATGATCACGACGTCCTGCTCGGTGCCCAGCAGCCGCGCCACCCGGTCCTCGATCGACGCGAAACGGGCGGCGCTCAGCGGGGCCAGGTCCAGGAACGGGTGCGTCACAGGGGTGCTCTCTTCTCACTCACGGGGTAGAGGTCACGAGAGTAACCGCCACCCCACCCCGAACCCCGACCGGTGACTTCTTAGGTCGGGCAGCCCTGTAACCATCGGTTTGGTTTGAGACACCCAAACATCTCCTTATAATCGGAACCCATAGTTCCCTCACAGGAGGTCCCCGTGAACACCGTCCCCGGCCGCCGGGCCCGCACCCTGCCCCGCGTCCTGGCCGCCCTCACCGCGACGGCCGGTCTGGTGCTCGTGTCCGCCTGCACCTCCAGCGACAGCGGCTCCAGCGGCACCAAGACCGCCGCCGGCGGGGTCGAGCTGGTCAAGGCCGGACAGCTCACCACCTGCACCCACCTCCCGTACCCGCCGTTCCAGTCGGAGATCGACGGCAAGGTCCAGGGCTTCGACGTCTCGCTGATCGACCTGGTCGCCAAGGACCTCGGAGTGAAGCAGCAGATCCTCGACACGCCGTTCGAGAACTTCAAGACGGGCGCCTTCCTGAACGCGGGCGAGTGCGACCTGGCCGCAGCCGGCATGACCATCACCGCGGAGCGCAAGAAGAACGTCGACTTCTCCGACCCCTACTTCGACGCCACCCAGGCCGTCCTGGTCGACAAGAACGCCGGGGTGAACTCCCTCGCCGACGTGAAGTCCAAGAACGTCAAGCTGGGCGCCCAGGCACAGACCACCGGCGAGGACTACGCCAGGAAGCAGGGCTTCGACCCGGTCTCCTTCGAGTCCTCCGACGCCGTCCTCAACGGACTGCGCACCGGCCAGGTCAAGGCCGTCATCATCGACTACCCGGTGGTCCAGGGCTGGCTGAAGGACAAGGCCAACGCCGACGCCTTCACGGTCGTCGACAACCTCAACACCGGCGAGCAGTACGGCTTCACGGTGAAGAAGGGCAACACCAAGCTGCTCGCCGCCATCAACAAGGCACTCGCCGACGCCAAGGCGGACGGCACGTACAAGAAGCTCTACGAGCAGTGGATCGGCCCCTACGACGCCTCGGCCGCGTCACCGTCCGCGTCGCCGTCCGCGTCATGACCACCGCGGACACACCGCTCCAGCCGAGGAAGAAGGGCCTGACCCGGCGCCAGAAGCGCAGACTGTCCCGGGGCGCGCAGTACGTCGTCTTCGTCGCCGCCGTGATCGCCTTCGCGGTCTCGGCGGACTGGGGCCGGCTGAAGAACCAGTTCGCCCAGTGGGACATCGCCCGGCAGATGTTCCCGGACGTCATCACGCTGGCCCTGAAGAACACCGTGCTGTACACGGTGTCCGGCTTCGCCGTCGGACTGGCGCTCGGCATGCTGATCGCGCTGATGCGGCTGTCCTCCGTCGGCCCCTACCGCTGGCTGGCCGGGATCTACATCGAGATCTTCCGCGGACTGCCCGCCCTGCTGATCTTCATCTTCATCGGCGTGGCCGTCCCGCTGGCCTTCCCCGGCACCGAGATCGTCGGCGGGACGTACGGCAAGGTCGCCCTCGCCCTCGGCCTGGTCGCCGCCGCCTACATGGCGGAGACCATCCGGGCCGGCATCCAGGCCGTCCCCAAGGGGCAGATGGAGGCGGCCCGTTCGCTGGGCTTCTCGCCCGCCCGCGCCATGGTCTCGATCATCGTCCCGCAGGCCTTCCGGATCATCCTCCCGCCCCTCACCAACGAACTCGTCCTGCTCTTCAAGGACTCCTCGCTGGTGCTGTTCCTCGGCGTCACCCTGGAGGAGCGCGAACTGTCCAAGTACGGCCGCGACCTCGCCAGCACCACCGCCAACTCCACCCCGATCCTGGTCGCCGGCCTGTGCTACCTGCTGGTGACCATCCCCCTCGGCTTCGTCGTACGCCGTATGGAGGGCAAGGCCCAGGAGGCCGTCCGATGACCCGGCCCGAGATCGAAGTCCGCGGGCTGCACAAGTCCTTCGGCGACAACGAGGTGCTGCGCGGCATCGACCTGGAGATCGGCCAGGGCGAGGTCGTCTGTGTCATCGGCCCCTCCGGCTCGGGCAAGTCGACCCTGCTCAGGTGTGTGAACCTGCTGGAGGAGCCGACGAAGGGCCAGGTCTTCGTCGGCGGCACCGAGGTCACCGACCCGGACGTCGACATCGACGCCGTACGCCGCCGTATCGGCATGGTCTTCCAGCAGTTCAACCTCTTCCCGCATCTGACCGTGACCGAGAACCTCACCCTGCCGCAGCGCCGGGTGCTGCGGCGCGACAAGGCGAGCGCCGCACGGACCGCCGCGGAGAACCTCGCACGCGTCGGGCTCGCGGAGAAGGCGGACGCCTACCCTTCTTCCCTCTCCGGCGGCCAGCAGCAGCGCGTCGCGATCGCCCGTGCCCTCGCCATGGGCCCCGAGGTCATGCTGTTCGACGAGCCGACCTCGGCGCTCGACCCGGAACTGGTCGGGGACGTCCTCGCGGTCATGCGCCGGCTCGCCCGGGAGGGCATGACCATGATGGTGGTCACCCATGAGATGACCTTCGCCCGCGAGGTCGCCGACCGGGTCGTGTTCATGGACGGCGGAGTCGTCGTCGAGGACGGCACCCCCGCCCAGGTCATCGGCAACCCGCGCAACGAGCGCACCCGGCACTTCCTCTCCCGGCTGCTCGACCCGGCGATGGCGGACGTGGAGGAGGACACGTCCTGACCCGGGCCGATTGTCGGTGCTCTGTGACAGGCTGCGGCGCATGACCGAGATCACCTCCCTCGACTGGGACGCGACCGTCGCCGTGTTCGAGCGCCGGGGCCTGCCCGAGTCGTCGTACGAGAACCTCTACGACGAGACCTACGAACTGCGCCCCGGCCCGCTGACGATCCGGGGCGCACTCGACCTGGACACCGAGGGCTGGACGGAGGACACGGGCGTCGTCGTCGACGGCGATCTGACCGTCGAGGGCAACCTCCTCACCGTGGACGACGGCTGCCCGGCGCTGATCGTCCTCGGCGACCTCAAGGCGGCGAACGTGTACCTCGAGGGGGACGTGAAGCTGCTGGTGCTGGGCTCGGTCACGGTGGAGGGCGCCTTCATCGGGAACATGACCGAGAAGCTGGTGATGATCCACGGCGACCTGAAGGCCGCCGTGACCGTGCTGTCGAGCGAGTTCGCCCCCGACCTCATGGGCGGCACCCTGCACGGCCCGGTCCTCGCGCCCGCCTACCTCGACCTCGCCCAGGACGTCGACCCGGCCGCCCTCCTGGTCCCCGAGGTGCTCCGCGCCGAGGGCGACGACGACTCCGACGACCTGCGCTGCTTCGACGCCCCGCGGGTGCACGGAGGCCGGCTGCTGGCCCGTATCGAGGAGGGACTGCCCGTCGTCCTAGGCTGACGCCCATGAGCGATCACGCGGTGCTGCACGTGAAGGGCAGGGTCCTGGCCGGACCCGACGACGTCCGCGACGAGCTGTGGGTCGTCGCCGGCCGGATCTCCTACGACCGTCCGGCCGGCGCCCGCGACGTACGGACCGTCCAGGGCTGGGCCCTGCCCGGGCTGGTCGACGCCCACTGCCACGTGGGCCTCGGCCCCGAGGGCCCGGTCGGGCCCGACGTCGCCGAGAAGCAGGCGCTGACCGACCGGGAGGCCGGCACCCTGCTGATCCGCGACGCCGGCTCGCCCTCCGACACCCGCTGGGTCGACGACCGCGCCGACCTCCCGAAGATCATCAGGGCCGGCCGGCACATCGCCCGCACCCGCCGCTACATCCGGGGCTACGCCCATGAGATCGAGCCCGGGGACCTCGTCGCGTACGTCGCCCGGGAGGCCCGGCGCGGCGACGGCTGGGTCAAGCTGGTCGGCGACTGGATCGACCGCGAGGCGGGCGACCTGGCCCCCAGCTGGCCCCGGGAGGCGGCCGAGGCGGCCATCGCCGAGGCCCACCGGCTGGGCGCCCGGGTCACCGCGCACTGCTTCGCCGAGAACTCCCTGCGCGACCTCGTCGAGTCGGGCATCGACTGCATCGAGCACGCGACCGGTCTCACCGAGGACCTGATCCCGCTCTTCGTCGAACACGGCGTCGCGATCGTCCCGACCCTCGTCAACATCGCGACCTTCCCCCGGCTCGCCGAGGGCGGCGCGACCAAGTTCCCGCGCTGGTCGGCCCATATGCGCCGGCTCCACGAGCGCCGCTACGACACCGTGCGCTCCGCCCACGACGCGGGCATCCCGGTCTTCGTCGGCACGGACGCCGGGGGCACCCTCCCGCACGGGCTGGTGGCCGCCGAGGTGGCGGAACTGGTGACCGGGGTCGGCCTGCCACCGCTGACGGCGCTCGCCGCGACCACCTGGGAAGCGCGCCGCTGGCTCGGCCGCCCCGGCCTCGACGAGGGCGCCCCGGCCGACCTCGTCGTCTACGACACCGACCCGCGCGCCGACGTCCGGGTCCTCGCGGCGCCCCGCCGGGTGGTGCTCGACGGCCGGGTCGTGGGCTGATCCTCGAAGGCGTGTGCGGCACTCTCACGTTGGAGTGAACTCCCGTCAGCTCGCTGACCGTTCACCCTTCGTACGTAATTCTTGCGGGGTCCCGCAGCATGTCTCCTCCCGGGGGTCCCACCCATGAGCACCCTGTCCTTCCGCATGCCCGCACGCCGTCTCGCCGCCGTCGCGGCGGCCGGCGCCCTGACCGCCGGCCCCGCCGCCCTCGCCGGCGCGGGCCCGGCGCACGCCACCGATGCCCGGGGGAGCGCGAGCGCCGCCGTGCTGCGCACCGGCCTCGACGTGGCCCTGGTCAACAGAACCGTCGAGATGCCGCTCGCCGTCTCCCTCAACGAGGTGCGCGCACCGCAGGGCGAGGAGCGGAGCGCCGAGCGGAAGACCGCGCTGACCGCCCGGCTGGACGGCGTCGACGGCGGCGGGACCTTCAGCGTCCTGCGCGCCGACGTCGCCGAGGCGAAGGCCGCCGTCGACGGCACCGGGGCCGAGGCCTCCACCCGGCTGGCCCGCGCCCGGCTGCACGTCCCCGGTCTGCCCCTGCTCCCCCTGATCGAGGTCGACGCGGTCACCTCCACGGCGACCTGCGAGACGGGCAAGACCCCGGTCGCCGGCTCCCGCCTCCCCGGCTCG
This sequence comes from Streptomyces sp. NPDC005811, assembly GCF_040630405.1. NCBI lineage: Bacteria > Bacillati > Actinomycetota > Actinomycetes > Kitasatosporales > Streptomycetaceae > Streptomyces > Streptomyces sp. NPDC005811. The sequence goes on along the minus strand of NZ_JBEXXK010000023.1, from coordinate 84,249 downwards.
GTGACGGTCCTCGGCAAGAAGGTCTCGGTGCGCGCCGGCGGCCCCACGGACGTGCGGGTGCCCGGCGTGGGCGAGGTCCGGCTCACCTGGTCCCAGCGGGAGACAACCTCCCGCACGGCCGCCGCGACCGCCCTGCGGCTCACCGTCTCCGTCGCCCCGCTGAAACTGAACGTCGCCGAGGTCACCGGCACCCTGACCCTGGCCGAGGCGCGCTGCGCGACCCCGCCCGCGACCGAGCGGACGGACGACGCGGGCACGACCCCCAGGACCGACATCAAGCCGCAGAGCGCGCCCGCCGGGGCGGACCTCGCCAGCACCGGCGGCAGCCCGCTCACCCCGTACCTCGCGGGCGGGGCGGTGGCGCTGCTCGCGGCGGGCGGAGGAGCGGTGGCCCTGGCCCGCCGCCGCGCCTAGGGCCTGTCGTTTGGATCATGCCGCGCGTCGCGGGGTGTGGCACGCACGTCTGCCGCGTTGTCGTCGGTTGTCGACGCTCCGCGTCGCCGCCCTCCTCCGCCTTGCAGCCGCACGCACCACACCCCGCTCGGGTCGGCCGAGACGCGACGTCGGCCCAGCCGACCTGATCCAAACGACAGGCCCTGGACCCCTGCTCCACCCGACCCGGGAAGGCGCCGCCCCGCGGCCGGTCAGCGGTGGGCCAGGGCCGTCGCCCGGTCCAGGGCCTGGAGGAACGAGTTGACCGTGGGCCGGTCCCGGACCGCGAGCCGCAGCCACTCCTCGTCGAGCCCGGGGAAGGTGTCCCCGCGCCGGACCGCGAACCCCAGGTCGCGCAGATGCCGCCGTACCGCCGCCGCCCCCGGCAGCCGGATCAGCACGAAGGGGCCCTCGGCCGGTCCGGTGACCTGGACGCCGTCGGAGGCGAACTCCTCCAGTCCGGCGACGAGATGGGCCCGGTCCGTGGCGACCCGGTGCGCGGCGTGGGCCGCCTCCGCCAGCGCCCGGGGGGAGACGCACGCCTCGGCCGCGGCCAGCGCCGGAGTGGACACCGGCCACAGCGGCTGGGCGCGCTCCAGCGCGGCGATCGTCTCCGGGTCGGCCAGGACGTACCCGATCCGCAGGCCGGCGAGCCCCCAGGTCTTGGTCAGGCTGCGCAGCACCACGAGACCGGGCACGTCTGTGCGCCCGGCGAGGGCCTCGCGCTCGCCGGGCACCGCGTCCATGAACGCCTCGTCGACCACCAGCGTCCGGCCCGTCCGGGCCAGCCGCGCGAGCGCCTCCGCCGGATGCAGCACCGAGGTGGGGTTCGTGGGGTTGCCGATCACCACCAGGTCGGCGTCCTCCGGCACCGCCGCCGGATCCAGCCGGAAACCGTCCCCGGCCCGCAGCACCACCCGGTCCACGCTGTGCCCGGCGTCCCGCAGCGCCGCCTCGGGCTCGGTGAACTGCGGGTGCACCACGACCGGCCGGCGCACCTTCAGCGCCCGCGCCAGCAGCACGAACGCCTCCGCCGCGCCCGCCGTCAGCAGCACCCGCTCCACCGGCAGCCCGTGCCGCGCCGCCACCGCAGCCCGCGCGGCCCGCCCGTCCGGGTAGGCCGCGAGACCGGTCAGCGAGGCGGCTATCCGCTCGCGCAGCCAGTGCGGGGGCGTGTCCGAGCGGACGTTCACCGCGAGGTCGACCAGCGCCGAGCCGTCGTCGCGCACCTCGGCGTCCCCGTGGTGCCGCAGATCGTGCCCGTCAGTGCGCATGGGCGTGTCCGCCGTGATGGTGGTGCCCGTGGCCGTGGTGCCCGTGGTGGTCGCCGTCGTCGTCGGGGTGGAAGTGCGGCTGCTGCGCCAGGCCCACCTTGTCCTCGAACCCGGGCAGCGCGATCCGGTACACGCACGAGTCGCAGTTCATCCGCAGATCGCCCTTGAGCGCCTCCTCGTACCGCTCCATCACCAGGTCGAGCAGCTCCGGCTCGGGCCCGATGACGTCCGCCGAGCGCACCTCCACCTCCGGGTGCGCGGCCGCCCAGCCCTCGGTCTGCCGGCGCACCCGGTCCGGCAGGATGCCGGTGAACAGGAAGTACGGCAGGACGACGATCCGGCGGGCGCCCAGGCGCACGCACCGGTCCAGGCCGCTCGGCACGTCCGGCGCGGCCAGCGACACGAACGCCGTCTCCACGCCCGCGTAGCCGCGGCCCTCCCACAGCAGCCGGGCCGCCTTGTGCACCTCGGCGTTGGCGTCCGGGTCCGTCGACCCGCGCCCGACCAGCAGCACCGTGACGTCGGACCGGTCGTCCGGGGTGCGCCCGGCCGGACTGCCCAGCGCCTCGTCGAGGCGCCGCTCCAGGACGTTCAGCAGCGCGGGGTGCGGGCCCAGGGGACGGCCGTAGGTGTACGAGATCCCCGGGTGCCGTTCCTTCTCGCGGGCCAGCGCGGCCGGGATGTCCCCCTTGGCGTGCCCGGCCGACACCAGCATCAGCGGGACGGCGGCGAACCGGCGCACCCCCCGCTCCACCAGCTCGGTCACGGCCTCGCCCAGCGGGGGAGGCGACAGCTCGATGAATCCGCCCGCGACGGGCAGCTCCGGGTGGCGGCGTCCCAGCTCCCGTACGAAGTCGCGGAACGCCTCGGCTCCGGCCTCGTCCCGGGTGCCGTGTCCGGCGATGAGCAGGGCGGGCGGCGGGGTGGTCACTGTTTCTCCTCGGCGGGAACGGGGTGGGTCGAAAGGGTCTGGGCGGGCAGCGGGCCGGTCACTTCGGCTCCTCCTGCCAGCGGTAGCCGCGGGGCGTCACCATGCGCCCCGCGACGGTCCGGGTCGCGGTGTTGCCCACGGTCACGACGGTCATCATGTCGACCGTCGCCGGGTCGAGTCCGGTCAGGGTCGTCACCCGGGCGGTGCCGTCCGGGCGGGAGGCGTTGCGCACGACCCCGACGGGCGTGCCCGGTTCCCGGTGCTCCGCGAGGATCGCGAGCGCCTTGGGCAGCTGCCAGTCGCGGCCCCGCGACCGCGGGTTGTAGAAGGTGACGACGAGGTCCGCCTCGGCCGCCGCCCGCACCCGCCGCTCGATGACCTCCCACGGCGTGTGCAGATCGGACAGGCTGATCGAGACGTGGTCGTGGCCGAGGGGCGCGCCGAGGATCGCCGCCGCCGCGAGCGCCGCGGTCACCCCGGGCACCCCGACCACGTCGATGTCCGCGGAGGCCTCGGCGAGCGCCGGGGAGGCCATGGCGTACACGCCGGCGTCCCCGCTGCCGATCAGCGCGACCGCGTGCCCGCGCCGGGCCTCGGCGACCGCCGTGCGCGCCCGCTCCTCCTCGGCGCCCAGACCCGACTCCAGGATCCGGGTCCCGGGCCGCAGCAGATCGCGGATCTGGTCGACGTACTGGTCGAGCCCGACGAGCACGGAGGCCCGCCGCAGCTCGTCCCTGGCGCGCGGGGTGAGCAGGTCCCGGGCGCCGGGCCCGAGCCCGACCACCGCGAGCCGCCCGCGCCCCGGACGCCGTACGACGGCACAGGTCGCCATCGCGGGGGAGCCGCCCGACTTCCGCTTGGGCACGAGGAGTTCGCCCCCCTCGCGCAGGGCGGCGGCCTCGGCCACGGAGGGGGTGCCGACGGCGGCGAGCGGCGCGTCGGAGGGGTTCGGCACCGCCACGGCGGCCAACTCCCCGGCGGCGTACGTCACCACGGGCACCCCGAGCCGCGCGGCGGCCTCCAGGATGCCGGGCTCCCCGGCCTTGGCGTCCACGGTGACGAGCGAGGCGACGCTCCGCGGGGACAGCCCCGCCTCCCGCAGCGCGCCCTCGATCACGTCGAGGACCTCCTCGGCCGGGGCGCCCCTGGACGCGCCGACCCCCACGACGAGCGACGGCGGCCGCAGCAGCACCTCCCGGGCGCCGGGCTCGACGGCACGGTCCGTGACCCGCACGGTGTACGCGCCCGGAGCCGACGACCGCGTGCACGGCAGCGGCGGCAGCGGCCACGCCACCTCCGTCTCCAGCGCCACCGGCTCCCCGTCCAGCAGGGCCCGGGTCACCGCGGCGACCGCGCCCTCCACCGGCAGCCCGAGGGTGTCCAGGCCGGCGAGGCCGACGGCGTCCGTCGCCGTCGTCACCACCGGCTGGGCGCCGAGCAATTCGCCTACTTCCAGGGCGAGTTCGTTGGCGCCGCCCGCGTGGCCGCCGAGCAGCGGCACGGCGAACCGCCCGCCCTCGTCGACACAGACCACCCCCGGGTCGGCGGCCTTGTCGCCGAGCAGCGGGGCGACGAGCCGCACCACGGCCCCCGTCGCGAGGAAACACACGAGCTGCTCGCACTCCGCGAACGCCCGCCGGACGGCGTCCCCCACGGGCCCGTCGTACACCCGCGTGCGGTCCGGCCACGCCACGGCCAGCCGGTCCCGCGCCGCCGCCCCCGCCGCGGTGGCGGAAATGAGGCCGATCACTGAGCTACTCCTTCACTGGACACCGGGGCACGCACGCCCCACAGCAGAAAAACGGGATTGGCCGCCGCGAGCCGGGTCACGTCCCCCGGCAGCGGGGCGAGCCGTGAGGACTGGAGCAGGACGCCGTCCACGTCGTACCCGGCGTCCAGCAGCGCGGCCCGCGCCGCCGGCACCCGGTCCAGCGCGGCCAGCGCGACCACCACCGTGCGCCGGGCCCGCCGCGCGCACGCCGCCACGATGTCGGGCAGCTCCGCGCCACCGCCGCCCACGAACACGGCGTCGGGCTCGCCGAGGGCGTCCAGCGCCCCGGGTGCCCGGCCGTGCACGGCGTCCACGTAGACGCCGTGCGCGAGGGCGTTGGCGCGGATCCGCTCCACCCCGTCCGCCGCCCGCTCCACCGCGTCGACGGCCGCCCCGAGCCGGGCGCACTCCACGGCCACCGAGCCCGAGCCCGAGCCCACGTCCCACACCAGGTCACCGGGGCGCGGCCCGAGCCGGGCCAGCGCCAGCGCCCGCACCTCGAACTTGGTGATCATCGAATCGCGGTGCGCGAAGGCGTCCTCGGCCAGCGCCCACCCCGCCGGGCCGACAACGGGCCCGGCGACCGTCCGCACGGGAGACGGGGCCCGGCTCTCGTCCAGGCTGAGGACGACACTCACCGCCGTACCCCACTCCCGCTCCGCCGCCTCCGCGGCGGGGATCCGCACCACCCGCTCGCCCGCCGGGTCGCCCAGCGCGGAGGCGACCACGAGCGTCCGCCCCGACCGGGCGAGCGCGGCCCCCAGCTCGGCGGGCCCGGCGCCGGGCCCGGTCAGCACGGCCACCTTCGGATACGCCCGGCACACATGGACCGCCGTCCGCAGATCCCGTCCGTGCGCACTGACCACGACCGCGTCGTCCCAGGTCAGCCCAAGCCGGGCGAACGCGGTGGCGACCGACGACACCCCGGGGCGCACCTCCAGCCGCGCCGGCCCGAACCGCTCGGCGAGCACCCGCACGATCCCGAAGAACCCCGGATCGCCCGAGGCCAGCACCACCACCGCCCGGTCCTTCGCGTCGTACTCCGCGATCGTCTCCAGGGCGGGCGCGAGCGGACCGAGCACGATCCGCTCGGCCCCGTCGGGCAGCCGTACGGCGTCCAGATGGCGCCGCCCGCCCACGACCAGCTCGGCGCCGGCCAGCTCCGCGGGGCCGGGCGGGGCGCCCGTGCCCGTGCCGATGACCGTGATCATGTACTCGCCCCCCGCTCGCGCAGCGCCCGCCGCGCCTCGGGGTCGGCCTTGCGGAAGCCGTGGAAGTGGCCCGGGTGGTACAGGTGCGAACGGGTGCCGTGCGCGTCCAGGGCCGGGCCCACCAGGAACAGGGTGTGCTTCCAGAGCTTGTGCTCCTTGACCGTCTCCTCCAGCGTGCCGATCGTGCACTTCACGACCAGCTCCTCCGGCCAGGTCGCCTGGTACGCGACCACGACCGGCGTGTCCGTCGGATAGCCGCCCTCCAGCAGCTCCCGCACCAGCTGCCCGCTGCGGGCGGCCGACAGGAACACCGCCATGGTGGTGCCGTGCCGGGCGAACTCGCGCACCTCCTCGCCGGGCGGCATCGGCGTCTTGCCGCCGCCCAGCCGGGTGAGCACGACGGACTGCGCGACCTCGGGGATCGTCAGCTCCCGCCGGGCCAGCGCGGCCACCGCCGAGAACGACGACACCCCCGGCACGATCTCGGTCTCGATCCCGAGCGCCTCGCACCGGTCGAGCTGCTCCTGGGTGCCGCCCCACAGGGCCGGGTCGCCGGAATGGATCCTGGCCACCCTCAGCCCCTCCCGCAGCGCCCGCTCGTACACGGCCACCACGTCCTCCAGGGACATCGTCGCCGAGTCGAGGATCTCCGCGCCCTCCCGCGCATGGTCCAGGACCTCCGCCTGCACCAGGCTCGCCGCCCAGATCACGACATCCGCCTCGGCGATGGCGCGCGCGGCGCGGAACGTCAGCAGATCGGCGGCGCCGGGGCCGGCACCGACGAAGGTCACCTTGCCGGCGGGGGCATCGGCCATGGTTTCAGGTCCTCTCATAAGGGTTCATCGCGGGACGCAACGGGTCGTACGGCGGGTCAGGGACGTGGCCGGATGTGCGCGGCCGGGGGCTCATCGGATACGAAGGGCCCATGGCGGTCTTCGTCGCGCTCGGCGCGTTCCTCATGACGCTGGCCGGCGGCTGGACGGCACAACGTGTCACCGACCGCCGCCACCTCGTCCTCGGCCTGGCCGGCGGCCTCATGCTGGGCGTCGTCGGCCTGGACCTCCTGCCCGAGGCCCTGGACGCGGCCGGCACCGAGGTCTTCGGCGTCCCGGCGGCGCTCCTGCTGTTCGTGGCGGGCTTCCTGCTGGCCCATCTGGTGGAACGCCTGCTCGCGGTGCGCCAGGCCGCGCACGGCGCCGACGAGCACGACGGCCGGGTCCCCGAGGTGGGCCTGACGGCCGCCGCGGCGATGGTCGGCCACAGCGCCATGGACGGCGTGGCGATCGGCGCGGCCTTCCAGGTCGGCAGTGGCATGGGCCTGGCGGTGGCCGTGGCGGTGATCGCCCACGACTTCGCCGACGGCTTCAACACGTACACGATCACGAGCCTGTACGGGAACGCCCGCCGACGGGCCCAGCTCATGCTGCTCGCGGACGCGGCGGCCCCCGTGGCCGGCGCGGCGGCGGCGACCGTCGTCACCGTCCCGGAGCAACTGCTCGGCGGCTATCTCGGCCTCTTCGGCGGCGCGCTGCTCTACCTCGCGGCCGCCGAGATCCTCCCCGAGGCCCACCACGAACACCCCGCCCGCTCGACCGTGCTGTGCACGATCGCGGGCGCGGCCTTCATCTGGCTGGTGGTGGGCCTCGCGGCCTGAGCCGGCCGCGCTCACAGCTTGCCGCCCCGCCCGCCCTCGCGCCGCGCGGGCGCGATCAGCGTCGACAGATAGGGCAACGGCTCCCCGTCCAGCTCACCGGCCGGCCGGATGGACTCCTGCTCAAGACCCAGCGCGGACCCCCACACCGCGTCCTCGATCCGCCCGGTCTCCCGCAGCGCCTCGGCGACCTCGGCGGCCTGCCGCCCGAACTTGTACGCCACGACCGTCCCCGGCCCGGCCAGCGCGTCCTTCAGCACGGCCGACCCCGCGGTCACCGGCACCAGCGTCAGCGGCTCGGTGCCCTCCGTGAGCACGGCACCCGAACGCGCGGCGAGGTCCTGCATCGCGGTGATCCCCGGCACGGTCTCGACCACGGTCCCCGGCACCAGCGCGGCCACGGTCTGCGCGAGATAGGTGAAGGTGGAGTACACGTTCGGATCCCCGATGGTCGCGAAGGCCACGGACCCGTGCCGCCTCAGCAGCCCGGCGACCCGCTCCCCGGCCGCGTCCCAGGCGGCCTCCCGCCGCCCCCGGTCGGTCCGCTCGTTCAGCGCGAACACCACCCGGACGACCTTCTCCGGCGCCACGTAGTGCAGCACGGTCGCCTCGGCGCGCCCGCGCTCCCCGGTGTCCATCACGGGCACGACGACGACATCGGCGGCCCGCAGCGCGTTGACGCCCTTCACCGTCACCAGCTCCGGATCCCCGGGACCCACCCCGACCCCGACCAGCCTGCTGCGCTCGCTCATGACGTCAGGCACCTCTCCACGAACCGACGGGCCACACCGGGCTCGGACGCCCAGTGCGTGTGCAGATAACTCGCGTGCACACCTTGTTGTACGAAGCCTTCGACGCGGCGGGCAGGGGCGCGCAGGCCCCACGCGGGGCTCTGCCCGGCCCCCGGCTCGACGACGGTCCGATGAAACTCGTGCCCGCGCATCCGCGTGCCGACCGGCGCCAGCACACTGTCGCTCACGGCGACCGCGTCCCGATAGCCGAGGGTCAGCCGCTCCGACATCCGCGCGGTGGCGTCCAGCACGCCGCACATCGGCCGCCCGTCCAGCTCCCGGCACAGATACAGCAGCCCCGCGCACTCGGCGGCGACGGGCGCGCCGGACACCGCGAGCGCGGCGACCTCCTTGCGCAGGAGCTCGTTGGCGGACAGCTCGGCGGCGTAGACCTCGGGGAACCCGCCGCCGACGACGAGCCCGGCGGTGCCCTCGGGGAGGGAGTCGTCCCGCAGCGGATCGAAGGTGACGACCTCGGCTCCGGCGGCGGAGAGCAGCTCGACGTGCTCGGCATAGGAAAAACTGAAGGCGGCCCCACCGGCAACGGCGACGACGGGCCTGAAGTCCTTTTGGGCCGGCTCCTCCCCCCACCGAGACGGGCGGTCGAGGGTGGGCGAGACGGGGGTCCAGGGGGCGGAGCCCCCCGGTACGGCGAGGGCGGTGCGGGCCAGCCTCTCCAGCGCCGCGAGGTCACACCCTTCGGCGACCAGCGCACCCATCGCCGCGACCGCCTCGACAGCAGCACCCTGCCGTTCGGCGACGGGAACCAACCCGAGGTGCCGGGAAGGGGTCTCCAAAGGCGCGGCCCGCCGCAGGGCGCCGAGCACCGGCACCCCGGCCGACTCCAACGCCTCCCGCAACAACGCCTCGTGCCGCTCCGACGCGACCTTGTTCAGGATCACGCCCCCCACCCGCACCCCGGGATCCCAGGAGACGAACCCGTGCACCAGCGCCGCCACCGACCGCGACTGCGAGGACGCGTCCACGACGAGCACCACCGGCGCCCCGAGCAGCTTCGCGACCTGGGCGGTGGACGCCAGTTCCCCTTCGCCCGCCGCCCCGTCGTACAGCCCCATCACGCCCTCGACGACGGCGAGGTCGCACCCGCGCGCCCCGTGCAGGAACAGCGGAGCGACCAGCTCCGGCCCGCACAGGTACGCGTCGAGGTTGCGCCCCGGCCGCCCGGTGGCGAGTGCGTGGTACCCGGGGTCGATGTAGTCCGGTCCGACCTTGTGCGGGGACACGGTGAGCCCCCGCGCGGCGAACGCGGCCATCAGCCCCGTGGCGACGGTGGTCTTGCCGCTGCCCGAGGAGGGCGCGGCGACGACCAGCCGGGGGACGGACGACATCACCACTCGATGCCCCTCTGTCCCTTCTGCCCCGCGTCCATCGGGTGCTTGACCTTGGACATGTCGGTCACCAGATCGGCGAACTCCACGAGCTTCTCCGGGGCGTTGCGGCCGGTGATCACGACGTGCTGGGTGCCGGGCCGGTCCCGCAGCACCTCGACCACCTCGTCCGTGTCCACCCACCCCCAGTGCATCGGGTAGGCGAACTCGTCGAGCACGTACAGCTTGTACGTCTCGGCGGCGAGGTCCCGCTTGACCTGCTCCCAGCCCTCCCGGGCCTTCTCCTCGTTGTCGAGCTGCGCGTCGCGCTGGACCCAGGACCAGCCCTCGCCCATCTTGTGCCAGTCGACGGTGCCGCCCTCGCCGGAGGCGCCCAGCACCCGCAGCGCGTTCTCCTCGCCGACCTTCCACTTCGCCGACTTGACGAACTGGAACACCCCGATGGGCCACCCCTGGTTCCAGGCCCGCAGCGCGAGCCCGAAGGCGGCGGTGGACTTCCCCTTCCCGATCCCCGTGTGCACGACCACCAGCGGCCGGTTCCGGCGCTGACGCGTGGTCAGACCGTCCTCGGGCACGACACTCGGCTGTCCCTGCGGCATTACGCGGCCCTCCTGCGTACGTCGTTCACCAGTCCGGCGATCGAGTCCGCCCGCAGCTCGTCGAGCGTCACCGCCGTCCCGCCCAGTTCCCCCGCGAGCTGTCCGGCGAGCCCGAGCCGCACCGGCCCCGACTCGCAGTCCACGACCACGGACGCCAGGCCCTCGGCGGCGAACAGCCGGGCCGCCCGCCCCGCGAGCGCCACCGGCTCCGGACCGCCGGTGGCCCGCCCGTCGGTGACGACCACGACCAGCGCCCGCCGCGCGGGATCGCGCAGCCGCTCCACCCGCAGCACGTCGTGCGCCTTCAGCAGCCCGGCGGCGAGCGGGGTACGGCCCCCGGTGGGCAGTGACTCCAGCCGGGCCGCGGCGGCGTCCACCGACGAGGTCGGAGGCAGCGCGACCTCGGCCGCCGCCCCCCGGAACGTCACCAGCCCCACCTTGTCCCGCCGCTGATAGGCGTCGAGCAGCAGCGACAGCACGGCGCCCTTCACGGCGCTCATCCGCTGCCGCGCCGCCATCGACCCGGAGGCGTCGACCACGAACAGCACGAGGTTGCCCTCGCGCCCCTCCCGGGCCGCCTGCCGCAGATCGTCCCGGCGCAGTACCAGCCCCGGCCCGGACCGCCCGCGCGCCCGCTGATGCGGGGCGGCGGCCTGCACGGTCGCCGCCAGGTGCAGCTTGGTCAGGGTGCCCCGGGGCCGGCGGGCCCCGGTGGTCCGCCCGTGCTCGGTCCGCGCCCGCGAGCGCCGCCCGGCGGCCCCCGCGCCGATCCCCGGCACGCTCAGCACCTTCGTGCGGAACGGCTCGGCGGCCCGTACGGCCGACTGCTCGCCCGCGCCGGAGGCCTGCGGCTCACCGCCCTCGCCCTCCTCGGGCCGCGCGCCGGAGTCCCCGCCCTGCGGACCGGCGTCCGGCGTCGGCCGTCCGCCGCCCCCACCGGGACCGTCGGGGTCGGGATCCGTGTCGTCCTCGTCCTCCCCGGAGAACTCCTCCAGCGTCTGGTCCAGCTTGTCCTCGTCGAGCCCCGGTGCGTCGAAGGGGTTGCGGCGCCGGCGGTGCGGCAGCGCGAGCAGCGCCGCCCGGCGCACGTCCTCCGCCAGCACCTCGGTCCGCCCCGCCCACGCGGCCAGCGCGGTCGCGGTGCGCGCCATCACGATGTCGGCCCGCATGCCGTCCACCTCGAAGGCCGCGCAGGTCGCCGCGATCTGCCGCAGCGCCCCGTCGCCCAGCCGCACCGACGGCAGCAGTCCCCGCGCCGCCACGATCCGCGCCCGTACGGCGGCCTCCTCGTCCGCCCAGCGCGCGGCGAACCCCGCGGGATCGTCGTCGTGGGCGAGCCGCCGCCGGACGACCTCCACCCGCTGGTCGGGCTCGCGCGAGGCGGCCACCTCCACGGTCAGCCCGAACCGGTCGAGCAACTGCGGCCGCAGTTCGCCCTCCTCGGGGTTCATGGTCCCGACCAGCAGGAACCGCGCGGCATGCCGCACGGAGACACCCTCGCGCTCCACGTACGAGGCACCCATCGCCGCCGCGTCCAGCAGCAGGTCGACCAGGTGGTCGTGGAGCAGGTTGACCTCGTCGACGTAGAGGATCCCGCGGTGCGCGTCGGCCAGCAGGCCCGGCTCGAACGCCTTCACGCCCTCGGCGAGCGCCCGCTCGATGTCGAGCGCGCCGACCAGCCGGTCCTCCGAGGCGCCCACGGGCAGCTCGACCAGCCGGGCCGGCCGGGTCTCGAACGCCCCCGGCTCGTGCGGCCCGTCCGGGCACCCCGGGTCGGGGGAGCCGGGGTCGCAGGAGAACCGGCAGCCGGAGACCACGTCCAGCGCCGGCAGCAGCGCCGACAGGGCGCGTACGGCCGTGGACTTGGCGGTGCCCTTCTCACCGCGCACCAGCACCCCGCCGACCGCCGGTGACACGGCGTTCAGCAGCAGCGCGAGCCGCAGGTCGTCCTGGCCGACGACGGCCGTGAACGGAAAGGGGGTGTTGCTCACTGGTCGCCCTCCAGGTCGCCTTCCAGCTCCAGATAGGTGGCCCGCAGCCGCTCCAGGGTGTCGGCGTCCGGTTCCGCCCACAGCCCGCGCTCGGCGGCCTCCAGCAGGCGTTCGGTGATCCCGCGCAGGGCCCACGGGTTGGACTTCTTCATGAAGTCCCGGTTCTCCGGCTCGAAGACGTACTCGGCGCTGAGCTTCTCGTACATCCAGTCGTCGACCACGCCCGCCGTCGCGTCGTAGCCGAAGAGGTAGTCGACGGTCGCCGCCATCTCGAAGGCGCCCTTGTAGCCGTGCCGGCGCATGGCCGCCATCCAGCGCGGGTTGACCACCCGGGCGCGGAACACCCGGTGCGTCTCCTCGCCCAGCGTGCGGGTCTTCACCTGGTCCGGTACGGCGGAGTCGCCGACGTACGCCTCGGGGCTGGCGCCCGTCAGATGCCGCACCATCGCGACCATGCCGCCGTGGTACTGGAAGTAGTCGTCGGCGTCGACGAGGTCGTGCTCACGGGTGTCGACGTTCTTGGCGGCGACGGCGATCCGCCGGAACGCGGTCTCCATGTCCCCGCGCGCGGCCCGCCCGTCGAGCCCGCGCCCGTAGGCGTAGCCGCCCCAGACGGCGTACACCTCGGCGAGGTCGGCGTCGGACCGCCAGTTGCGGGCGTCGATCAGCGGCAGCAGACCGGCCCCGTACGCCCCCGGCTTGGAGCCGAAGACCCGGGCGGTCGCGCGCCGCCGGTCGCCGTGCCCGGCGGTGTCCTCGTCGGCGTGCGCCTTCACGAAGTTGCTCTCCGCCGGCTCGTCCAGCTCGGCCACCGTGCGCACGGCGTCGTCGATCAGCCCCACCACGTGCGGGAAGGCGTCCCGGAAGAAGCCCGAGATCCGGACCGTGACGTCGATGCGCGGCCGCCCCAGCTCCTCGAGACCGATCACCTCGAAGCCGGTCACCCGGCGCGAGGCGTCGTCCCAGACGGGACGGCAGCCCAGCAGCGCCAGGATCTCGGCGATGTCGTCGCCCTGGGTGCGCATCGCGGACGTGCCCCACACCGTCAGGCCGACGGACTTCGGGTACGCGCCGGTGTCCTGGAGGTAGCGCTGCACCAGCGAGTCCGCGAGCGCCTGCCCGACCTCCCAGCTCAGCCGGGACGGAATGGCCTTGGGGTCGACCGAGTAGAAGTTCCGGCCGGTGGGCAGGACGTTGACCAGGCCACGGGTCGGGGAGCCCGACGGACCCGCCGGGACGTATCCGCCGTCCAGCGCCTTCAGGATGTGCCCGATCTCGTCCGTGGTCCGGGCGAGACGCGGGACGACCTCGGTGCCCGCGAACTCCAGCACCGCGACCGCGTCCGGGAGTTCGGTGCCGAGCACCTCGCGCACGAGCGCACGGCTCTCGCCGGCCGCCCAGTCCCGCGCCTCCATGCCCTCCGCGAACCGCCGGCACAGCTGCTCCAGCAGGTCGATCGCGTCGGCCGCCGTGCGCGACGGCCCCTCGACGAGCTCCGTCAGCTCCACCGGCACCTTCACCGGCGCGCCCGGCTCCGCCAGCAACTCCTTCTCGACCAGCCCGAAATGAGAGGCCAGCGCGGCGCGCAGCCCCGGCAGCGCGTTCGCCTGCCCGCCCCACACCTGCGAAGCCCTCAGCACGGCGAGCACCAGGTTCACCCGTGCCTCGCCGACCGGGCCGCCGCCCAGGATGTGCAGCCCGTCGCGGATCTGCACGTCCTTGATCTCGCACAGATAGCCGTCGATGTGCATGACGAACTCGTCGAAGTCGTCCTCGTCCGGCTGTTCGTCGACATGCAGGTCGTGGTGGAGCTCGGCCGCCTTCACCAGCGTCCAGATCTGCGCCCGCACCGCCGGGGCCTTCGTCGGGTCGAGGTCGGAGACCAGCGCGTACTCGTCGAGGAGCTGCTCCAGCTTCGCCAGGTCGCCGTAGGTGTCCGCCCGGGCCATCGGCGGCACCAGATGGTCGACGACGGTGGCGTGCCCCCGCCGCTTGGCCTGGGTGCCCTCGCCGGGGTCGTTGACGATGAAGGGGTAGATCAGCGGCAGATCGCCGAGGACCGCGTCCGGGGCGCAGCCGGGGCCGAGCCCGAGCCCCTTGCCGGGCAGCCACTCCATCGTGCCGTGCTTGCCCATGTGCACGATCGCGTCGGCACCGAAGCTGTTCTCCAGCCACCGGTAGGCGGCCATGTAGTGGTGCGACGGCGGCATGTCCGGGTCGTGGTAGATCGCGATCGGGTTCTCGCCGAAGCCGCGCGGCGGCTGGATCATCACGACGACGTTCCCGAACTGCAGCGACGCGAGCACGATGTCGTCGCCGTCGACGTACAGCGAGCCCGGGGGCTCGCCCCACGCCTCCAGCATCCCGTCCCGCAGCTCGGGGTGGAGCGTGTCGAACCACGCCTGATAGTCGGCGAGCGGCACCCGCGCGGGCGCGGCGGCCAGCTGGTCCTCGGTGAGCCACTCGACGTCGTGACCACCGGCCTCGATGAGCCGGTGGATCAACTCGTCGCCGTTGTCGGGGTATGCGGTGAGCGCGTATCCGGCGTCGCGGAGCGCGTCCAGCACGCGTACCGCCGAAGCGGGCGTGTCGAGCCCGACCGCGTTGCCGACCCGCGAGTGCTTGGTCGGGTACGCGGTGAAGACGAGCGCCAGCTTCTTGTCGGCGTTCGGCTTGTGCTTCAACTGCGCGTGCCGTACGGCGATTCCGGCGACCCGCGCGGCCCGCTCGGGGTCGGCGGCGTACACCGGAACGTCGTCCGGCCCCTGCTCCTTGAAGGAGAACGGCACGGTGATGAGCCGGCCGTCGAACTCCGGGATCGCGACCTGCATCGCCGCGTCCATGGGGGAGAGGGCGGCGTCGGACTCGTCCCAGGCCTGCCGCGAGGAGGTCAGGCACAGGCCCTGCAGCACGGGCACGTTCAGCTCGGCGAGCGCCCCGATGTCCCAGGCCTCCTCGTCGCCGCCCGCCGAGGCCTGCGAGGCGTGCGTGCCGCCCGCGGCGAGCACGGTGGCGACCAGGGCGTCCGTCCCGCCGAGGATCTCGTACAGCCCCGCGTCCGCCCCGCGCAGCGAACCGCAGTACACGGCGAGGGCGTTGGCCCCCCGTGCCTCGATCGCCTCGCACAGCGTGTCCACGAACGCGGTGTTGCCGCTCAGCTCGTGGGCCCGGTAGAAGAGCACGCCGACGGTCGGCCGGCCCGCCACCCGGGCACGCTCCCCGTGGACGCCGTACTCGGGCATCTTCCGCGGCTCGGCGAACCCCTCGCCGGTCAGCAGCACGGTGTCCGAGAGGAACCGGGCGAGTTCGGCGAGATTGTCGGGCCCGCCCTCGACCAGGTACCTGAGCGCCTCGGCCACCACACCGGCCGGCACCGACGACTCGGCCATCAGCTCGGCGTCCGGCACGCTCTCGCCGCCCAGCAGCACGGTCGGGATCCCGGACGCCTTCAGGACGGCCAGCCCGTCCTCCCAGGCCCGCTTGCCGCCGAGCAGCCGGACGACGGCGAGGTCGGCGCCGTCCAGGAGACCGGGCAGCTCGTCCGTGACGTCGACGCGGGTCGGGTTGCCGATCCGGTAGCCGACGCCGGTGGCGGCCCGGGCCGCCAGCAGATCGGTGTCGGCGGTCGACAACAACAACACAGTGCTCATGCGGGCGCTCCCGGTGGAATGAAAGGCAGTCCTTGCGGCGCGCCCGACTCGATGAGCCGCATCAGCGCGTCCGTGTCCGCGTGCTGTTCGATCAGATCGCCGAGCCGGTCGAGCTGCTCCTCGCGCAGCGCGGCGAACGAGGTGTCCGGGGCCGGTACGAACCGGCGGCCCGCGGCGGCCGCCACCTCGCGCAGGAAAGCCCGCCGGAACCCGTCGGACTCCAGCGAGCCGTGCCAGTGGGTGCCCCAGGTCTGCCCGACCCGGCAGCCGTCCAGGAAGGGTTCGCCACCGGTCACCTCGGCGACCCCGTGGTGGATCTCGTACCCCTCGACCCGCTCGCCGAGTGCCTCCCCCTCCGGCCGGGTGAGGATCTTCTCGGGGGCGAACCGAACCCTCAGGGGCAGCACCCCGAGACCCTCGACCCGCCCCCGCCGGCTCTCCACCTCGTCCTCGATGTGTTCACCGAGGATCTGGAAGCCGCCGCAGATGCCGAGGATCGGGCGTCCTTCCGCGGCTCTCGCGACGAGGGCGTCGGCGAGCCCGCGCTCGTGCAGCCACTCCAGCGCGCGGACGGTCCCGCGCGTCCCGGGGACGACGACGAGATCGGCGTCGGCCAGTTCCTCCGGCCGGTCTACGAACCGCACGACGACGCCGGGTTCGGCGGCGAGCGCGTCGGCATCGGTGAAGTTCGACATGAGCGGGACGGCGCACACGGCCACCCGCAGCACGTCCTCGCCGACCGGGGCGGAGGCCCGGGAGTTCCGGACCCCCAGCCCGTCCTCCTCGTCGATCCCGAGCCCGTGCCGGAACGGCAGCACGCCGTACGTCCGCCGCCCGGTGAGCCCGTGCAGCATGTCGAGGCCCGGTTCCAGGAGCGAGACGTCCCCGCGGAACTTGTTGACGAGGAACCCGGCGACGAGCGCCTGGTCCTCGGGGGAGAGCAGGGCGACGGTCCCGAAGAAGGAGGCGAAGACCCCGCCGCGGTCGATGTCGCCGACGACGAGGACGGGGAGCCCGGCGTTGCGGGCGATCCCCATGTTGACGATGTCGGTCCGCCGGAGATTGATCTCGGCGGGAGAACCGGCCCCCTCACAGATCACCGCGTCATACGTGCCCCGCAACTCGGCGAGACAGTCGAGCACGGTCCCGAGCAGTCTCTGCTGCCGCCCGCCGTGATAGCCGCGCGCGCTCAGCTCGCCCACCGGCTTGCCGAGCAGCACCACTTGACTGCTCTGCTCGCCGCCGGGCTTGAGCAGCACGGGATTCATCAGCGCGGTCGGCTCGACCCGGCAGGCCTGGGCCTGCATGGCCTGCGCCCGCCCGATCTCGGCGCCCTCCCGTGTCACGAAGGAGTTCAGCGACATGTTCTGCGCCTTGAAGGGCGCGACCTTGACGCCCTGGCGGACCAGCCACCGGCAGATCCCGGCCGTGACGACACTCTTGCCGGCGTCGGAGGTGGTGCCGGCGACGAGGAGACCCCCGCTCATGACCTGTGCCCCCTTGCGATGAGGCGCCCGGCGACACAGACGCCGAGCGCGAGCAGCCCGACGCGCCGGGAGAGCCGTACGGCCCGCTCGATGTCGCCCGTGGCGACGGCGCGTCCTTCCCCGTTGAGCACGGGCCGGTGCTCGACCCGGCCCCCGTACGACAGCGTCCCGCCCAGCCGCACCCCGAGGGCCCCCGCGAACGAGGCCTCGACGGGCCCGGCGTTGGGGCTGGGATGCCGGTCCGCGTCCTGCCGCCAGGCCCGTACGGCCCCGCGCGGATCGTCCCCGGCCAGCGTGGCGAGTACGGCGGTCAGCCGGGCCCCGGGCCAGCCGGCGAGGTCGTCGAGCCGGGCCGAGGCCCACCCGAACCGCCGGTACCGGGCGGAGCGGTGACCCACCATCGCGTCCAGGGTGTTGACGGCCCGGAACCCGAGCAGCCCCGGCACCCCGCCCAGCGCGCCCCACACCAGGGCCCCCACGACGGCGTCGGAGGTGTTCTCGGCGACGGACTCCACGACGGCCCGGGCGATCCCGTCGGCGTCGAGCGCCTGCGGGTCCCGCCCGCACAGATGCGGCAGCCGGGCCCGCGCCGCCTCGACGTCCCCCGCCTCCAGGGCCCGCCCGACGGTCCGGGCCTCACGGACGAGCGAGGTCCCGCCGACCACGGCCCAGGTGGCGGCGGCGGTCAGGGCGACGGAGGCGGCGGGGGAGCGGCGTACGGCCTTCTCGGCCACGGTCCCCAGCATGACCACCCCACCCGCGCACACGGCGGTGTGCAGGGTGCCGTGTCCCCGGTGGTCCCGCCACAGCAGCCGTTCCACGGCACCGGCGGCCCGCCCGAACGCGGCGACCGGATGCGCCCGGCGGGGATCGCCGAGGAGCAGGTCACCGAGGAGGCCGGCGGCGGCGCCGTACGCGAAGACGCGATCGGCTCGCATCGGCTCAGCCGGCCGTGGGGGCGGGCAGCGGTCCTGGGCTGTACCTGGGAGCCGGGCAGGCTCTCGAACGGCAGGCGAGCATGGCGGTATGTCCTCACTCAGGGTGTCCACGCCCTGGTTCGACGAGACGGCGGCGAGAGTTCCTGGCTCCCGGGGCTACCTACCCCGGTGACAGTGGCGGGACCGCGCCGGATTCTCACCGGCTTCCTCTTCTGCCGCCGTACATGGCCCCGGCAGTCCACCACGCCCCTGGAAGGGCCGTCAACTTGCCGTTGACCTGCGCGGGGAGAGTGTGCAGAACCCCACACGGGCCGGTGCGCGGGGGAGTCCGCGGGCGCACGAGAACGGGGTGCGGGACGGCGAACCGTCCCGCACCCCGGGGTGTCCTGCGGGTGGGTCAGACCACGATCAGTGAGATCCCGTACGCCACCGCCGCCGCGCAGGCCGCGAAGCACACGTACGCCCCCGTCACCGCGAGGCCGGCCGAGCCGCCCTCCGCGGTGGCCCGCTCCTGGCGGGACAGGCCCATGACGCCGAGGGTGAACAGGGCCACCAGGCCCACCGTGACCACGAGGCTGACGCCGAACACGGAGCCCAGGGCCGCCCAGTCGATGTCCATGCTGATTCTCTTCCTTCGTACCGGGTGTGCGTACCGGATGGGCGGGGCTCAGGCGGCCGGAGCCGTCGGCTCGGTCGTGGCGGTGGCGGTGGCCGTGGCGGCCGGGGACGGGATGGTGGCCGTCAGGTCCTCGGCGACCGTGCCCGCCGGGGGCGGGGTGACGGCCGCGATCGCCGTGGTGACCACACCGGCCGGTTCCTCGGTCGCGTTGACGTTCGAGGCGTCCACGACCTCGCGGCGGGAGATCTTCCAGATCGCGGCGCTGGAGGCGATCAGGAAGACCGCGACGACCGCGGTGCCCCAGTCGCCCAGGTCGGTGACCGACTCGGCCAGCGCGCCCACCAGGGCGGCCGCCGGGAGCGTCAGGCCCCAGGCCACGAACATCCGGGTCGCCGTCGACCAGCGGACCACACCGCCCTTGCGGCCCAGGCCCGCGCCCATCACCGAACCGGAGACGGAGTGCGTGGTGGAGAGGGAGAAGCCGAGGTGGGAGGAGGCCAGGATGACCGTCGCCGCGCTGGTCTGGGCGGCGAAGCCCTGCTGCGGCTGAAGGTCGGTCAGGCCCTTGCCCATGGTGCGGATGATGCGCCAGCCGCCGAGGTAGGTGCCGAGCGCGATCGCCAGGCCGGCGGAGAGGATCACCCAGGTGGGCGGGTCCGAGTCGGGGGCGACGGCGCCGCCCGCGACCAGGGCCAGGGTGATGATGCCCATCGTCTTCTGCGCGTCGTTCGTGCCGTGCGCCAGGGAGACCAGGCCGGCCGAGGCGATCTGGCCGGCGCGGTAGCCCTTCGCCGCGGCCTTGCCGTCGGCCTTCCTGCCCAGCGTGTAGGACAGCCGGGTCGCGAGCATCGCGGCGACGCCCGCCACGATCGGGGCCGCGACGGCCGGGATCAGGACCTTGGTGACCAGGGCGTCACCGTGCACCGCGCCCATGCCGGCCGAGGCGATGGTGGCGCCGATCAGGCCGCCCATGAGGGCGTGCGAGGAGCTGGAGGGCAGACCCACCAGCCAGGTCAGCAGGTTCCAGAGGATCGCGCCGACCAGGGCGGCGAAGATGACCTCGGGACGGATGCCGGTCTCGTCGACGAGACCCTTGGAGATCGTGTTCGCGACCTCCACCGAGAGGAAGGCGCCCACAAGGTTCAGCACGGCGGACATGGCCACCGCGACCTTGGGCTTGAGTGCACCGGTCGAGATGGTCGTGGCCATCGCGTTGGCGGTGTCGTGGAAACCGTTCGTGAAATCGAACGCGAGTGCGGTGACCACCACAATCGCGAGGATCAGCGAGAAGTTTTCCATTTACCCAGGCAATCGTTCGAAGTCATTGGTTCGTTGAAGTTAAGTAACCTGAATGAACGGAAGGTGAACTGGGATGGGCGTCAAGGTGTCTTGATGTGGGCGTCGTCACTATGTTCGCCTGCCGACCCCGGTATGGCCGGGCCGCGGCGCCCGCCGGGGAGACTCTTGTCACTCGGTGGCAGGATCGGGGCATGGGCGAACAGCTGAGCGACGAACGACAGGCTTGGACGGCACTCGTGGCGACGGCCCGCCGCACCGTCACCGACGGCCTGGTCGTCGGCACCTCCGGCAACGTCTCCGTACGGGTCGGCGACACCGTGCTCGTCACCCCTTCGGGCGTGCCCTACGACCGCCTCACCCCCGACGACATCACCGGCGTCGACCTCGCCGGCCGCCAGGTCCGCGGCACCCTGGTCCCGACCAGCGAGCTGCCCCTGCACCTCGCCGTGTACGGCCACACCGACGCCCGCGCGATCGTCCACACCCACGCCGTGCACGCCACCGCCGTCTCGACCCTCGTCACCGAGCTCCCGACCGTCCACTACATGGCCGGCGCCCTCGGCGGCCCCGTCCGGGTCGCCCCCTACGCGACGTACGGCACCGAGGAGTTGGCCGCGCACGCGCTGCGCGCCCTGACCGACCGCACCGGCTGCCTCCTTCAGAACCACGGCACCCTCACCTACGGCGCCACCCTCGACGAGGCGTTCGACCGAACGGCCCAGCTGGAATGGATGTGCCACCTCTGGCTCACCGCATCCTCGGTCCCCGGCCACACCCCGACCCTCCTGACAAGGGCCCAGGTGACAGAGGCAGCCACCCGCCTACGGGGCTACGGCCAACGCTGACGCCCGGTCACGGCCGACAGCGGCCTCCTCCGCCGCGACGCCGCACTTCCCGCCCCAGTCCCCGCCGCTCCGGCGCAGCCGCCGTCCCTCCGCCATTTCTCCGCCCGTCCCCTTCGTCCCGCCGCCTTCTCTTCGGCCGGTCCCGTCTTCCCGCCGCGCTCTATCTCCGGGCCGGTCCCTTCGTCCCGCCGCCGTCTCTCCAGCCGGTCCCGTCTTCCCGCCGCGACGGCGCCCAGCCACGGCGGCGCACACCGGCGGTGCCGAACCCTCCCGCACCCCGGCCCCCCGTTTCGGCTCGGCCGCCACCTCTCCGGCCGGTGCCTTCGTCCCGCAGTCCCCACTCCGGCCGTCCCCTCTCCAGCCGGTGCTTTCTTCCCGCCGCGGCGGTGCCCAGCCACGGCGGTGCATAGCGGCGGTGCCGGACCTTCCCGCACCCCCACCTCACCTCACCCCCGCCCCTGCCCCCACTGGCCGTGAAGAGGAATGGCCAGGACACTGGACAGGTGCGCACTGTCACCGCGACGGCCGCCGCCGTCACCGCAGCCCTGGCCGCCGGCGCCGCCAGTGTCGCCGCCGGCCGGCTCGCCAGCGACGCCGCACTCAAGGCGCCGCCCGGCCGTCCCCTGCCCACCGAACCCCGGCTCACCGTGCACGGCACCGCCGCCGGCCAGGTGACCCTCACCCGGCACCTCGCCACCCTGCGCCCCGGCACCTACGGCCTCGCCGGCGACGGCTCCCACGCCGTCGTCGGCCCCGTGATCTCCGGCGCCGCCCACTCCGCCGACACCGTCGTACGCCGCCTCGACCGCGTGACGCACGGCACCCTCGACCCCGGCGACGCGGTCTGGCTCACCCCCAACCTCTACGTCGGCACCCCGAGCGGCACCCTGGGCCTCGACCACGCCGACGTCGACGTCCCCGGCGAACTCGGCAACCTGCCCGCCTGGTTCGTCCCCGGCGCCCGCCGCACCTGGGTCATCGCGGTGCACGGCCTAGGCACCACCCGCGAGCAGGCCCTGAACCTCCTCGGCTTCCTGCACCACCGCCGCTTCCCCGTGCTCGCCCTGTCCTACCGCGGCGACCTCGGCGCCCCCCGCCCCACGGACGGCCTGAACCACCTCGGCCAGACCGAGTGGCGCGACCTGGACGCGGCGATGCGCTACGCCGTCCGCTACGGCGCCGAGCGCCTCGTCCTGCTCGGCTGGTCCACCGGCGCCACCATGGCCCTGCGCGCCGCGGCCCGCTCCGGACTGCGCGACCTCGTCTCCGGGCTCGTCCTGGACTCCCCGGTCCTGGACTGGCAGTCCACCCTGCGCGCCCTCGCCGCCGCCCGGCACACCCCCGGTGTACTGCTGCCGCTCGCCGTCCGCGCCGCCCAGGGCCGCACCGGTCTGCACGCCACCCCCGACGGCCACGGCGACGACATCGCCGACCCGGCCCGGCTGACCGTCCCGACGCTGATCTTCCACGGCCCCGACGACACCGTCGCCCCCTGGCACGTCTCCCGCCGTCTCGCCGCCCGCCGCCCCGACCTGGTCGCCCTCCACACCGTCGCCCGGGCCCCGCACGGCGCCATGTGGAACGCCGGCCCCAAGGACTACGAGGAGGCACTCCGCCGCTTCCTCACCCCCCTCAGCTGACCCGCGCGCCCCGTCCCCACCGGACCGGTCCCGAAGGTTCCGTTTAAGCCCGTACCACTGGCCTGAACCCGTCTCCTCGCCGCTCCTCGGACCCCGTGCGTTGGCCAGTCCCGTCGCCCGCCGTGACATTCCGTTTGGGTTTTCGGACCGTCAACCGGAAGACTGCACCCGTGACGTCCCGTATCCCGCGCGACTCCAGGCTTCGACTCGTCCGCCCGCGACCCCTGGCCGCCGCCCCCACAGCTGTGAACCAGCGGCGCCCGCGCCGCCCCGCGCCCCGCCCCCCGGAGGGCACTCCGGCCCCGGCGGAGCTGGCCAGAATGGCACGCTCAGGTCTGGCCGCCGCGGCCCGTGTCGCGCGCTGGGCCGACAGCGCCCTCGGCCCCGGCGGTGACGCCGCGACCGCCGACGGCAAGGCCACGCTCTCCGGCCAGACCGCGGAACGCGCGGCCCGCGATCTGGCCCTGACCTCCGACCAGGTCCGCCACGACTGGGACACCGCCCGGCTGGCGGGCCTCGTCGAGGTGCACGGCGACAGCGCCCGCCCCGGCTGGCGGCTGCGTGCCTGGGACCGCGACGACACCGCCGTCCTGCGCGGCTGGGTCGCCCTGTTCGACGCCTGGTCCCTCGCCACCCCGGAACCCGCCGAGGAGGAGCCCGCGGCCGTCGCCGAGGTCGTCTCGGCGATGCCCCAGGTGCTCTCCTTCCTCCAGCTGTCCGCCGGGCCCGTCCCCGTGGACCAGCTGCTGGACCTGCTGCGCCAGCGCGTCACCGAGCTGCGCACCGAGCGCTGCGAGGTCCCCTACGCCGCCGACGCGGCCGGTCCGCCGGCCCCCGCCGCCCCCGGGCCCTCCGCCGACGCCGACCCGGCGGAGCCCGCCCGGGACGCCGAACTCGCCCCCCTGCTGGACTGGGCCCTGCACGCGCTCGCCTCCGTCGGCGCCCTCACCTGCGGCGACGGCCAGGCCACCCTCACCCCGCTGGGCAACTGGGCGGTGTGGGTCAAGCTGGAGCAGATCTGCGTGGCCGCGCAGAGCCCCGCCGGCAACATCGAGCAGGCCGCCGAGGACATGCTGCGCGGCTGCGCCCAGCTGCGCCCCAACGCGGCCCGCGCCGAGTACCGCGCCTGGCTCGCCGCCCGTCCCGTCGGCAGCGCCGTCACCGAGCTGCTCGTCGCCGCCCGCGGCGAGGACGCCCTGTTGCGCGGCCTGGCCTTCGAGGCGCTGCGCGTCGTTGGAGCCCCCGCCGAGCCCGACGTCCGGGCCGTCGTGGAGGTGGCCGCCCTCAGACCGTACGCACTGCTCTGGCTCGCCGAGCACGACGGCGTCGACCCCGAGGACGCCCACGAGGTGCTCACCCGCGAGGAGGCCACCTGGCTGTGGGTGGACACCGCGGCCGCGGTCGCCGACCACGGCGAGGCCCCGATGCTGGTCCGGCACCTGGAGTCCGCGCTCCAGCCGACCGTGCCCGCACTGCTCGCCGAGGTGCGCGCCGTCGGACACCCCCGCACCGTGCAGGTGCTGGTGGCGCTGGCCGCCGCGCACCCCGACCCGGCGCTGGCCAAGGCCGTGCGCCGGGCCGCCTTCCAGGTGCACACGGGCGGCTGAGTCAGGTCTGGATGTCCGGCGCGTACGTGCCGAAGCTCCAGATGTTGCCCTCGAGATCGCGGGCCAGGTAGTCGCGGGAGCCGTAGTCCTGGTCCGTCGGGGGCATCAGGACCTCGGCGCCCTGCTCCACGGCCCGGCGGTGGTGCGCGTCCACGTCGTCCACGACGACGTACACCCCGACCGGGCCCGCGTCCTTCATCGCCGTGTCGAAAACCCCGCCGCGGCCCTTCGAGCCGAGCATCACCGCGCCGTTGCCCTGCACCAGCTCGGCGTGCATCACGGCCCCGTTCTCGCCCTCGTACACCGACAGCTCGGTGAACCCGAAGGCCTCGGTGAGCTGCCGTATCGCCGCCTTCGCGTCGGCGTACAGCAACGTGGGGTAGACGCTCGGGCGGCCGCTCGCGCCTGTCATGCAGATCACTCCCTCGTCAAGATCGAACACCTGAACCCAGAAAAAGTGCTTGCACGGGGCCGTTAGACTGGCCTCATGGCCATTCTCCTCGCGCATTAGACGGCGGGAACGTCCTCAGCCGCCCAACCCGCCACCGACCCCGCACAGGAGTCTGACCGTGATCTCCGCCTCCGGCATCGAGCTGCGCGCCGGTGCCCGCATCCTCATCGAGAGTGCCTCCTTCCGTGTCGCCAAGGGCGACCGCATCGGCCTGGTCGGGCGCAACGGCGCGGGCAAGACGACGCTGACCAAGGTCCTGGCCGGTGAGGGCATCCCCGCCGCGGGCCAGGTCACCCGCTCCGGCGAGGTCGGCTACCTCCCGCAGGACCCGCGCACCGGCGACCTCGACGTCCTCGCCCGCGACCGCATCCTGTCCGCGCGCGGCCTCGACGTCCTCATCCGCAAGATGCGGGAGAACGAGCAGCGCATCGCCAACGGCTCGGGCGCCACCCGGGACAAGGCCATGCGGCAGTACGAGCGCCAGGAGACGGAGTTCCTCACCAAGGGCGGGTACGCCGCCGAGGCCGAGGCCGCCACCATCGCCGCCGCCCTCAACCTGCCCGACCGGGTGCTCGGCCAGCCCCTGCACACCCTCTCGGGCGGTCAGCGCCGCCGGGTCGAGCTCGCCCGCATCCTGTTCTCCGACGCGGACACGCTCCTGCTCGACGAGCCGACGAACCACCTCGACGCCGACTCGATCGTCTGGCTGCGCGACTACCTCAAGACCTACCGCGGCGGCTTCATCGTCATCTCCCACGACGTCGACCTGGTCGAGACGGTCGTCAACAAGGTGTTCTACCTGGACGCCAACCGCTCCCAGATCGACGTCTACAACATGGGCTGGAAGCTCTACCAGCAGCAGCGCGAGGCCGACGAGAAGCGCCGCAAGCGCGAGCGGCAGAACGCCGAGAAGAAGGCCGCCGCCCTGCACTCGCAGGCCGACAAGATGCGCGCCAAGGCCACCAAGACCGTCGCCGCGCAGAACATGGCCAAGCGCGCCGACCGGCTGCTCGCCGGTCTGGAGGCGGTCCGGATGTCCGACAAGGTCGCCAAGCTCCGCTTCCCCGAGCCCTCGCCCTGCGGCAAGACCCCGCTGATGGCCGAGGGACTGTCGAAGTCGTACGGCTCGCTGGAGATCTTCACCGACGTCGACCTCGCCATCGACAAGGGCTCCCGGGTCGTCATCCTCGGCCTCAACGGCGCCGGCAAGACCACCCTGCTGCGGCTGCTGGGCGGCGTGGAGCAGCCCGACACCGGCGAGGTCCGCCCCGGTCACGGCCTCAAGCTCGGCTACTACGCCCAGGAGCACGAGACCCTGGACCCGGAGCGCAGTGTCCTCGAGAACATGCGCTCCGCCGCCCCCGACCTGGACCTGGTCGAGGTCCGCAAGGTGCTCGGCTCGTTCCTGTTCTCCGGTGACGACGTCGACAAGCCCGCCGGTGTCCTCTCCGGCGGTGAGAAGACCCGCCTCGCCCTGGCGACCCTCGTGGTCTCCTCGGCGAACGTCCTGCTGCTCGACGAGCCCACCAACAACCTCGACCCCGCCAGCCGTGAGGAGATCCTCGGCGCGCTGCGTACCTACAAGGGCGCGGTCGTCCTCGTCACCCACGACGAGGGCGCGGTGGAGGCGCTCCAGCCCGAGCGGATCATTTTGCTGCCCGACGGCGTCGAGGACCTGTGGGGTTCCGACTACGCGGATCTCGTCGCGCTCGCTTGATCATCTGTATTGGATCATTCGGCCCATAGGTGATCCACCATCTGTGTGAGATCTCCTCGTATCGACGTGTGTCCTACATCCAAGTCACGGCCGATCCCTTTGTCGACAAGGGATCGGCCGTCGCGCGTCCCTGACCTGCCACTTCGCGCAACAACCCGTTCGGCCGTACGAACATCTCCGGGTGGAATCACAGGTTCCACTTGTGGGGACGCGCTCCTGTCGTCAAAACCCTCTCGCACGGACCTTGCCGAATGGGTGGCCATCGGGCCCCGGAGGGGTGATCATGAGGGGACCAGAGCGCACTTCCCATGAGGAGGCACGGGTGGCCGAGACTCTGAAGAAGGGCAGCCGGGTGACCGGCGCCGCGCGCGACAAGCTCGCGGCAGACCTGAAGAAGAAGTACGACTCCGGTGCGAGCATCCGGGCGCTGGCCGAGGAGACCGGCCGCTCGTATGGCTTCGTACACCGGATGCTCAGCGAGTCGGGCGTCACGCTCCGTGGGCGTGGCGGTGCGACGCGAGGCAAGAAGGCCGCCTCGTCCTGACCCGGGCGGCCCGCCGGCTTCGATGGTGCCACCCGGTCGGTTCACCGATCGGCCGGGTGGTTACTGTGCAGTCACTTAGCTGTTCACCAGCTGACCGCTGACTGACCGCACGCACCGGAGGCGCCCCATGGCCACGCCCGACCAGGAACTCGTTCCCCTGCTCGACCAGGACGGCGTACGGCTCACCGTCGACGACGCGCTCGCCACGGTGACGCTGACCAACCCGGCCAAGCGCAATGCGCAGAGCCCCGCGATGTGGCGGGCGCTCGCCGAGGCCGGGCGGCTGCTGCCCGGCTCCGTCCGGGTGGTCGTGCTGCGCGGCGAGGGCAAGTCCTTCTCCGCCGGCCTCGACCGGCAGATGTTCACGCCCGAGGGGATCGAGGGCGAACCCTCCTTCATCGATCTCGCGCGCAGCGGCGACGCCGAACTCGACGCCGCCATCGCCGGGTTCCAGGAGGGCTTCACCTGGTGGCGACGGAACGACGTGGTGACCGTCGCCGCCGTCCAGGGGCACGCCATCGGCGCGGGCTTCCAGCTCGCGCTCGCCTGTGACCTGCGCGTCGTCGCCGACGACGTGCAGTTCGCCATGCGCGAGACCAGCCTCGGCCTGGTGCCCGATCTGACCGGCACGCATCCCCTCGTCTCCCTCGTCGGCTACGGCCGCGCCGCCGAGATCTGCCTGACCGGGCGGTTCGTGGGCGCACAGGAGGCGGTGAACTCCGGGCTCGCCAACCGCGCGGTGCCGGCGGCGGAACTCGACGCGGCGGCCCGGGAACTGGCGACCGCGCTGCTGGCCGCGCCGCGCGAGGCCGTCATCGAGACCAAGGCGCTGCTCCGCGGTGCCGCGGACCGCACCTACGACGAGCAGCGCGCCGCCGAGCGGGCCGCCCAGACCCGGCGGCTGCGCGACCTGGCAGGCCTCGGCGACTGACGGGCGCCGCCCACCAGTTCACCGCCCACAGGTCACCGCCCGTCAGCTCACCCCCGTCACCAGCACCGCGACCGTCGGGTGATCCGGTAGGGCCCGGCCCACCGCCGCGCGGACCCGCCGGGCCACGTCCACGGCCCGGTGGTCCGCGCCGACCGTGATCTCCACCCGGGCGTGCCGGTGCGGCAGCGCCGCGACGGCCGGGTCCTCGACGCTCTCCAGGTGGACCGCCCTGCCCAGCGCCCCGGTCAGGCCCGTCACCCCCGGCACGGACCGGGCCGCCTCCGCCGCGAGCGCCTCCTCGCCGGTGAGGGACGGCCCGGCGGGCGCCGCGGCCGGGGGCGCCGCCGGTTCCGGGGCGGGTTCGTCCCCGTCGAGCAGGTCCGTCACCCGCAGGTCCACCTCCGTGACCGTCAGCCCGAGCCGCCGGGCCGCCGCCGTCGCCAGCGCCCGCCGCACCAGGTCCGCCGTCGCAGGCAGCGGCCGCGCGGGCGCCGCCGCGAAGTCCGCCGTCACCCGCAGGGCCCCCGGCGGCAGCCCGCTCGGCGGCGGCGGTACGACGGGTTCCTCCGCGTTCCCCGGATCGGCGGGCGCCAGCCGCAGCACCCCGAGCCGCACCCCCGGCACCTCCCGGACCGCCGCCCGCAGTACGCCGTTCGCCGCCTCCTCCGCGATCCACGCCCCGTCGCGCGGGCCGCCCAGGGGCAGCAGTCTGCCCAGGCCCAGCCGATGCCGTACCGCATTCGTCGCACTCGTCGACCCGTCCATTCCTCCAGCCTGCCGCATCCCCGGGGCGCGGCGGGGCAACGGCGCTTACCGTGGTCGAAGGGACGACGACCGAGAAGGACGTACGGCCATGACAGAGGCAACGGAGCAGACCCGGACGCAGGGCATGGACGGCGGCACCGAGACCGTCTCCACCCGCAAGCCGACCCGGCGCGGCGGCGGTGACCCCTCGACCCGGGGGCGGACCACCATCGCCGACGGCGTGGTGGAGAAGATCGCGGGCCTCGCGACCCGGGACGTCGTCGGCGTCCACGCGATGGGCAGCGGCCTGAGCCGGACCTTCGGCGCCGTGCGCGACCGGGTGCCCGGCGGGGCCAAGTCCGTGACCCGCGGCGTCAAGGCCGAGGTCGGCGAGGTGCAGACCGCGCTCGACCTGGAGATCGTCGTCGACTACGGAGTGTCGATCACCGAGGTCTCCCGGGACGTCCGGGAGAACGTGATCGCGGCCGTGGAGCGGATGACCGGCCTGGAGGTCGTCGAGGTCAACATCGCGGTGAGCGACGTGAAGCTCCCCGAGGAGGAGGACGAGGAGCCTGAGCCCCGCATCCAGTGACGTACCGGCCGACGAGCGGAGGAACACAGCATGAGCAGGGCCGTTGTCGGGATGATCGCCGGCATGGCACTGGGCTTCGCCGGATACTTCGGCGGATTCGGTGCCTTCCTCCTGGTGGCCGCCCTCGGCGCCATCGGGTTCGTCGTCGGCAGGCTCCTGGAAGGCGACATGGAGATCGGGGACTTCTTCCGCACACGTGACGACCGCCGCAGGTGACGGAGATGAGCGAGGCGACCGGCGCGGCCCCCCGACGGCCCGCCGACGTCCCGCCGGACGAGCGCGGCGCGACCCGGATCGCGGACCGGGTCGTGGCGAAGATCGCCGCCCAGGCCGCCCTGGAGGCGATCCGCCCGCTGGCCCCCGGCGCGGCCCGCCCCCACGCCACCGTCGTCATCCGCCCCCACTCTCAACCGAGTTCGAGCGGGGGGACCCCCATCGACGCCGCGCACCTCCGAGTCCACCTCGAACTCGACTACCCCACCGACATCGGCCCCCGCTGCCAGGCGGTGCGTCGACATGTCGCCGAGCGGGTAGGCGCGTTGGTGGGAATGCAGGTTCCGGAGGTCGCCGTCCAGGTGGAGAAGCTGCATCTGACGGAGGCCCACGGCGCGCCACACGGGAGGACGCGATGAGCGAGCCCCGCGGCTCGGAGGCCACCACCCCCCTGCCCGTCCTGGAGAAACCCCCACGGGCGGGCGACCCGCCCGAGGCGCACGGCACCGGCGAGGTGCACCGTTTCTGGTCCGCGCGCCGCGTCCCGGCGGCGATCGTGGCGGCCGTGCTGTTCGTCGTCACGGGCGCCTTCCTCTACGACGTCTGCGCGGTCCGGGCCGGCCGGGCCGCGCTCGCCTGGCGCCGCGAACTCGCCACCCAGCTCGCCGAACGCCCTCTCGACGACACCTGGGTGCTCGTCGGCGCGGGTGTCGCGGCGGCCCTCGGCCTGTGGCTGATCCTGCTCGCCGTCACCCCGGGCCTGCGGGCCGTCCTGCCGATGCGCCGCATCCACCCCGACGTACGGGCCGGCCTGCACCGGGACGCCGTGGCGCTGGTGCTGCGCGACCGGGCCATGGAGGTCGCCGGAGTCCAGTCGGTGCGGGTCCGCGCCCACCGGCGCAGGGCCGACGTCCGCGTGCTCTCCCACTTCCGCGACCTGGACGCCGTGTACGCCGACCTCGACACCGTGCTGACCCGGGCGATCCGGGGACTGGGCCTCGTACGGCCGCCGCATCTGACGGTGCATGTGCGGCGGCCCGGGAAGAAGGGGTGAGGGGCATGCTCAGGACCGTCAACCGGGTGCTGCTCGGTCTCCTCGGGCTGGTGCTCCTCGCCGTCGGCGGCGCGGTGCTGGCCGTGGGCCTTGGGGTCCGGCCGCCCTCCTGGTGGATCCACGACGGCCCCCACGACGTCCTGCTCAGCACCGCCGAACGCACCAAGTGGAGGGACGAGGACTGGTGGTGGCCGACGGTCATCGCCGTCCTCGCTGTCCTCGTCCTGCTCGCCCTGTGGTGGCTCACGTCCGTGCTGCGCCGCCGCCGGCTCGCCGAGGTCCTGGTCGACACCGGCGACGGCGCGGGCGCCCTGCTGCGGGGCCGTGCCCTGCAGTCCGTGCTCGCGGCCGACGCGGGCAGTCTGGAGGGGGTGGCCCACGCCGAGGTCCACCTGACGGGTCGCAGGGACGCCCCCGAGACCCGGGTACGCCTGCGCCTGGAACCCCATGTGGACCCAGGGTCGGCCCTGAACCAACTGACCAACGAGTCCCTGGCCCACGCCCGGGACTCGGCGGCCCTGAAGAGACTCCCCGCGGACGTCACGATGAAGGCGGCCAAGCACAAGGCGGCAAGGGTGAGCTGAGGCTTTTGGCCTGTGGCTTCCAGGGGCGCGGGGCTGTGTCGATCTGCGGCTCCGCCGCGCGGGCGCGACAAGCCCCCACACACCCGCACCCGGCAACGCAACGCTCAGAACCCGTGCCGCATCCCCCCGTCCACCGGCACCATGATCCCGGTGAGGTAGGACGCGGCCGGAGACAGAAGAAACGCCGCCGTCCTTCCGAACTCCTCCGGCCTGCCGTACCGCCGTAGCGCGATCCGGGACTCGTTCGCCGCCCGCGTCGCCTCGGGGTCGGCCGACAGTCCGTCCAGCTCCCGCACCCGGTCCGTGTCGATCCGCGCCGGCAGCAGCCCCACGACCCGGATGCCGCGCGGCCCCAGCTCGTCGGAGAGCGACTTGGCGAAGCCCGCGAGACCCGGCCGCAGGCCGTTCGAGATCGTCAGCCCCGGGATCGGCTCGTGCACCGACCCGGACAGCACGAACCCGATCACCCCGCCCGGCTCCAGCTCGGCCGCCGCCGCCCGTGCCAGCCGCACCGCCCCGAGGAACACCGACTCGAACGCCGACCGCCACTGCTCGTCGGTGTTGTCCGCGACGAACCCCGGCGGCGGCCCGCCCACGCTCACCAGCACCCCGTCGAGGGCGCCGAAGGTCTCCCGGGCGGTGGCGATCAGCCGCTCCGCCGCCTGTGGATCGGCGTTGTCCACGGCCACCCCGACCGCGTTCGGCCCCAGTTCGGCCGCCGCGTGCGCGACCCGCTCGGCGTCCCGCCCCGTCACGACCACCTTCGCGCCGTCCGCGACGAGCTCCCGTGCCGCCGCGTTGCCCAGCCCGCGCGTGGCCCCGGTGACGACGTACACCCGGTCCTTCAGTCCAAGATCCATGGCCCCTATCCTGCCTGCTCGCCCCCGTACAGGGCGAGGGCGGTGTTCACCAGGCCGAGGTGGCTGAAGGCCTGCGGGAAGTTGCCGAGATGACGGCCGGCGACGGGGTCGTACTCCTCGGCCAGCAGACCCACGTCGTTGGTGAGGCCGACCAGCCGTTCGAACAGCTCCCGCCCCTCCTCGGGGCGGCCCGTCTCCTGGAGCGCGTGCGCCAGCCAGAACGAGCAGGCCAGGAAGGTCCCCTCGTCCCCGGGCAGACCGTCGACCGTCGTCCCGTCGGTGCTGTAGCGGCGCACCAGACCGCCGTGCCCCAGCTCGGCGCGGACCGCGTCGACCGTGCCGACCACCCTCGGATCGTCCGGCGGCAGGAACCCGAGACGCGGGATGAGCAGCAGCGCGGCGTCCAGGTCACGCGAGCCGTAGGACTGGGTGAAGGTGTTGCGCTCGGGGTCGTAGCCCTTCTCGCACACCTCCCGGTGCACCTCGTCGCGCATCGCCCGCCAGCCCGCGAGGTCCCCGCGCAGCGCCGGGTTCTCCTCCATCGCGCGGACCGCCCGGTCGGCGGCCACCCACACCATCACCTTCGAGTGCACGAACTGGCGGCGGCCCCCGCGCACCTCCCACAGCCCCTCGTCCGGCTGCCGCCAGTTCTCGCTCAGCCAGCTCATCAGCGCGCACTGGATCGCCCACACATGAGGTTTCGTCGGCAGGCCCGCGGCGCGCGCCAGCGCCAGCGAGTCGATGACCTCGCCGTAGACGTCGAGCTGGAGCTGGTTCACGGCCTCGTTGCCGGCGCGTACGGGGCTGGAGCCCGCGTAGCCGGACAGCCAGGGCAGTTCGAACTCGGGCAGCCGGCGCTCGCCGCCGAGCCCGTACATGATCTGAAGATCGGCGGGGTCGCCCGCGACGGCCCGCAGCAGCCAGTCCCGCCAGGCCTCCGCCTCGTCGTGGTAGCCGGCCTCCAGCAGCGCGCCCAGGGTGAGGGTGGAGTCGCGCAGCCAGCAGTAGCGGTAGTCCCAGTTGCGCACCCCGCCCAGCTGTTCGGGCAGGGAGGTCGTGGGGGCGGCGACGATGCCTCCGGTGGGCCGGTAGGTCAGCGCCTTCAGGGTGATCAGGGAGCGGACCACGGTGTCGCGGTGCGGGCCGTCGTAGCGGCAGCGCGCGGCCCACGCCCGCCAGTCCTCGACGCTGGAGCGCAGCGCCTCCCGCGGGTCGATCAGCGGGGGACGCCGTTCGTGCGAGGGGTGCCAGGTCATGACGAACGCGACGGACTCGCCCGCCCCGAGGGTGAACTCGGAGTGGGTGGCGAAGTCCTCGCCCCAGGTGCGCACGGCCGGTTCGCTGCGCAGCCAGACCGAGTCCGGCCCGGCGATCGCCACCCGGTGGCCGTCCGCGCGGCGCATCCACGGCACGATCGAGCCGTGGTCGAAGCGCAGCCGCAGTTCGCTGCGGACGGCGACCCGGCCGCGCAGCCCCTCGACGATCCGGACCAGATCGGGATGGCGGTCGCGCTGCGGCATCAGGTCGGTGACCCGGATCGCGCCCCCGTCGGTCTCCCACTCGGTGTCCAGGACGAGGGTGTCGGGGCGGTAGGCGCGGCGGGTGCAGACACCCTCGACGCCCTTGGGCGCGATGCGCCAGTGGCCGTTGCGCCGGTCGCCGAGCAGCCGGGCGAAGCAGGCGGCGGAGTCGAAGCGGGGCAGACAGAGCCAGTCGACCGAGCCGTCCCGGCCGACCAGGGCGGCGGTCTGTTCGTCGCCGATGAGGGCGTAGTCCTCGATGCGGGGGTGCACGCCATTGCGGGTTCCCGGCGGGCCGGGCCGGCAATCACGGGTGCGGCCGGGGGAGTGACGCCCGGCCCACCGCGTCACCCGTCCCCGAGAAGATCACCCCGGGATGGGCGGGCGCCTGGTTCAGGACCCACAGACCGATCAGGGTGGCCAGCGTGAAGACGACGGCGATCAGCACCGCCAGCACGAGCCTGCGCCGCCGCTCGCGCCGCAGCCACTCACCGCGCGCGGTGCGGTAGGCGTCGGGCAGGGGGCGCGCGGGCCGCACCCCTCCGGCGAGCGCGTCCAGCGCGTCCTGGAGCTCCCGCTCGGTCCGGGTGGGTCCGGGGCCGGTGCCGTTCACGGCCTCGGGTCCGGTGTGCTTCATCGAGTCGGGTCCGGTGTCGTTCATCGCGTCGGGTCCGGTGTCCTTCATCGCCGGGCCTCCATCGCCTGGGTGAGTGCGGCGAGGCCGCGTGAGGTGTGGGTCTTGACCGACCCGCAGGAGATGCCCATCGCGGCGGCGATCTCGCTCTCCTTCAGGCCCAGCCAGTGGCGCAGCACGAGCGCCTCGCGCTGCCGGGCGGGAAGCTGTTGCAGGGCGTCGATCAGGACGCGCTGGTCGTCACGGAGCAGCGCGGCGCTCTCGGCGGAGGCGACCGTCTCGTCGGGGAGCTCCGGCGGGCTCTCGACATGCCGGCGGGCGACCTGGAGGTGCCGTATCCGCATCCGGGTCAGATTGCAGACCGTGGAGCGCAGATAGGCCTCGGCGGCCTGGACGTCCCGCAGCCGCCGCCACTTCCGGTAGATCTGGTAGTAGGCCTCGGCGACCACGTTCTCCGGGTCGTCGGCGCCGAGCAGTACGGCGAGCCGCAGCATCGAGGCGTAGTGCAGTTCGAACAGCCGGGCGAGCCCGGCCTCGCGTTCCCGCTCCGCCGGGTCGCTCACGACGGGCGCGAGCGGCTCGGCGTAGGTCTCCGCGACGTGCGCCGGGAGGGGTTGTCTGCGTCTCACGGGTGGTTCGCTCCCGTCGTACGGGGCCGCCTGACGGTGAGGCGGGAGGGCAGGTCGGTGGTGTCGGCGCCGCGGGTGACGCCGAGGCGTTCCAGGACCGCGGTGCCGGTCACCGCGACGGTCAGATTGAGCAGCAGGGCGGCGAGCCCGGCGTAGATCTCCAGCGGTCCGAACCCGAGGGTCACGATGGAGGAGAAGCCCTCGCGGACGACCAGGACGGTCCCGGCCGCCATGCCGGCCGCCCAGCCGGCGAGCAGCGCGCGCGGATGGAGTCGTCCGGTGAACAGTCCCACCGCCACGGCCGGGAAGATCTGCAGGATCCACACCCCGCCCAGCAGCTGCAGATTGACGGCGTCCTGGTCGCGCAGCCCGAACACGAACGCCACCGCCCCGGCCTTCGCGGTCAGTGACACCGCCTTGGCGATCCGCACCTGTCGCTTGGGGGTGGCGGTGGGCTGGACGTACTCGACGTAGACGTTGCGGACGAAGCTCGTGGCGGCCGCGATCGACATCACGGCGGCCGGCACCAGCGCCCCCACGGTGATCGCGGCGAACACCAGCCCGGCCAGCGGCCCCGGCATCAGCCGGTCGACCAGCATCGGTACGGCGGCCTCGGCGCCGCCCGCCGGGGCGCGCACCCCGGCCGCGAGCGCCGCGACCCCGAGGAAGCCGAACAGGGCGAGCAGCCCCGTCCACGCGGGCAGGGCCACCGCGACCTTGCGCAGGGTGCGCGGTCCGTCGGCGGCGAACCCGGCGGTGAGCACATGGGGGTACATCAGCAGCGCCAGCGCGGAGCCGAGCGCGAGGGTGGCGTACGCGGGCTGCTGGGCGGGGGTGAGGACCAGCGGCGAGTGGGCCACGTCCGTGCCGCCGAGTCGCAGGGCCGCGCCCTCGAACACCGGGCCGGGCCCGCCGAGCCGCCGCAGCACCAGCCAGCACACGGCGGTCAGCGACACGAACACCGCCACCGCCTTCAGCGCCGAGATCACCGCCGGTGCCCGCAGTCCGTGCCGGTACGTCGCCACCGCCAGCCCCGCGAACAGCGCCACCATCACCAGGTCCCCGGCCGCGCCGCGCGGGTACACGCCCCCGGCGGTCAGCACCGCCCGTATCCCCAGCAGTTGCAGCGCCAGGTACGGCATGGTGGCGAGGATCCCGGTGAGCGCCACGACGAGGGCCAGCGGCGGCGAGCCGTAGCGGCCCCGTACGAAGTCGGCGGCGGTGACGTAGCCGTGCCGCCGGGCCACCTCCCACAACCGGCTGAGCAGCACGAAGGCCAGCGGGCAGACGATCACCGTGTACGGCACCGCGAAGAACGCGGGCGCCCCGTTGCCGTACGCCAGTCCCGGCACGGCGGTGAAGGTGTACGCGGTGAAGATCGTGCCGCCGAGCAGCAGCCAGGTCCACACGGGGCCGAGGGAACGGTCGGCCAGCGCCCAGCCCTCCAGGTCGGGCAGCCGGTCACGGGGGCGCAGCCGGCGCGCGGTCACGGCGAGCAGCGACGCCCCGCCGATCACGGCGAGGAACGTCGTCGTCATGGCGCCGTCGGCCATGGGTCACCGCCTTTGGTGTGCCTGAGCCCTCACCGGTCCAGTTGCGCGAGGGGCCCGCCCGGTTGACGGGAACGGCGGGAAATCCTGCGGGAAATCTTCTGGACATTGCTCGGGGATGCGCTGTCAACCGGTGCCGGGGGGTGGGCAACTCTTGCACAGACCGACAGCGGACGGGAGAGCCGTCACCGCTGGCACCGGTCGCCGATCTCGCCCGCCTCGGGTCCCGAGGCGTACCGCACCGCCCAGGTGAGGAGCCGCCATGCCTGCGTCAGCCCTGCCCGAAACCGGCCGTCCCACGCCGGAAAAATCACGTATGTCACTGAAGTCCCTCGCGCTGTGGACCGGTGTCGCCCTGCTCGGCGCCGTCGCCTGGGGCGTCCTCGCGCTCTCCCGGGGCGAGGAGATCTCCGCGGTCTGGCTGGTGGTGGCCGCGCTCGGCTCGTACGCCATCGCCTACCGCTTCTACTCGCGGTTCATCGCCCGCCGGGTCCTCCAGGTCGACGACGGCCGGGCCACCCCGGCCGAGCGGCTGGAGGACGGGGTGGACTACCACCCCACCGACCGCCGGGTGCTGTTCGGCCACCACTTCGCGGCCATCGCCGGCGCCGGACCGCTGGTCGGCCCGGTGCTCGCCGCGCAGATGGGCTATCTGCCGGGCACGATCTGGATCATCAGCGGGGTGATCTTCGCCGGTGCCGTCCAGGACATGATCGTGCTGTTCCTCTCGATGCGCCGGGACGGCAAGAGCCTCGGGCAGATGGCCCGGGACGAGATCGGCAGGGTGGGCGGCGCCGCCGCCCTGATCGGCGTCTTCGCCATCATGATCATCCTGCTCGCGGTGCTGGCGATGGTCGTCGTCAACGCCCTGGCGGAGTCCCCCTGGGGCACCTTCTCGGTCGCCATGACCATCCCGATCGCCCTCTTCATGGGCTTCTACCTGCGCTATCTGCGGCCCGGCCGGGTCGTGGAGACCAGTGTCATCGGCGTGGCCCTGCTGCTGCTCGCCCTCCTCGGCGGCGGCTGGATCCAGAACTCCTCCCTGGCCCACTACTTCGTCTGGAGCCCCGAGACCCTCGTCCTCTGCCTGGTCGGCTACGGCTTCGTCGCCTCCGTGCTCCCGGTGTGGATGCTCCTGGCGCCCCGGGACTACCTGTCGACGTTCATGAAGGTCGGCACCATCGCCCTCATGGCCGTCGGCGTGGTGGTCGCGGCCCCGACCCTCAAGGCGGGCGCGGTCACCGAGTTCGCCTCCACGGGCGCCGGACCCGTCTTCGCCGGATCCCTCTTCCCCTTCCTCTTCATCACCATCGCCTGCGGCGCCCTCTCCGGCTTCCACGCCCTGGTCTCCTCCGGCACCACCCCCAAGCTCATCCAGAAGGAGTCCCAGGTCCGGCTCATCGGCTACGGCTCGATGCTCACGGAGTCCTTCGTCGCCGTCATGGCGCTGATCGCCGCGTGCGTCCTCGAACCCGGCCTGTACTACGCCATGAACTCCCCGGCCGCCCTGCTCGGCCCCACCGCGCAGAGCGCCGCCGAGGCGGTCAAGGGCCTCGGCTTCGCCATCACCCCCGACCAGCTGACCGCGGCCGCCAAGGCCGTCGAGGAACAGACCCTCGTCGGCCGCTCCGGCGGCGCCCCCACCCTCGCGGTGGGCATGTCGGAGATCTTCTCCAGCGTGTTCGGCAGCGGCCTCAAGGCCTTCTGGTACCACTTCGCGATCATGTTCGAGGCGCTGTTCATCCTCACCACCGTCGACGCGGGCACCCGGGTGGGCCGCTTCATGCTCCAGGACATGCTCGGCAACGTCTGGAAGCCGATCGGCCGCGTCACCTGGAAGCCCGGCATCTGGATCACCAGCGCCCTCGTCGTCGGCGCCTGGGGCTACTTCCTCTACGCCGGCGTCACCGACCCGCTGGGCGGGATCAAGCAGCTCTTCCCCCTCTTCGGCATCGCCAACCAGCTGCTCGCCGCGGTCGCCCTCGCCGTCACCACGACCATGCTCGTCAAGGCCGGCAAGGCACGCTGGGCCTGGGTGACCGGCGCCCCGCTGGCCTGGGTCGTGGCCGTCACCTTCACGGCCGGCTGGCAGAAGGTGTTCTCCGACAACCCGAAGATCGGATTCTTCGCCCAGCGCGACGTCTACGCCGACGCCGCCGACGCGGGCAAGCTCCTGCCCGGCGCCACCGACCTGGACGACATGCACACCATCGTCCTCAACAACACCGTCGACGGCGTCCTCATGGCGGTCTTCCTGCTGCTGGTCACGATCGTCCTGGTCAACTGCGCGGTGGTCTGCGTACGGGCCCTCGGGGCGGGCGGGCCGCTGCCGACGACCGAGACGCCGTACGTCGCCTCCCGGATCGAGGGACCGGCGTCCCGCGACAGTGAGCCGCTGGTGGGGGCCGGCTCATGACCGTCGTCCGCAGGGCGGTGGACGTCCTGCGCTGGTACGTGCGCGAACTGACCGGCGAGGCCGAGTACGACCGCTACTGCGCCCGGCACCGCCGCCACCATCCGCAGGCCCCGGTACCGACCCGCCGGGAGTACCAGCGGATGCGCACGCGGGGGCGCGAGGCCGAGTCCCCCGGCCGCTGCTGCTGACGCTCCGAAGGGCGGGCGTGCCTGCGCAGGCACGCCCGCCCGCTCCACCGCCCTCCGTCACCCGGGGAACGAAAACATGTTCAGACGCCGGTCCTCCCTGCTGATCCGTCCCGCGCTCGACGACGACCCGCTCCACGCGACCCTCGCCGAACTCCGGCCCGCCCAGCAGCTCCACGGGCTCGGCGCGGGCACCACGCGCCCCGTCTGGGAGCCGGCGGCCCGGCTGCTGCGCGGCACCGGACGGGACTGGGACCGCAGGGCGCATCGGGTCCCGGTCCTGGCCGGGCACGCCCCGGCCGTGGTCTCGCAGCGCTGGTCCGCCGACCGGCCCGACGACGGGGACGCCCTGGTCCTGCGGGCCCACGTGGAGACGATCCGCGCGCCCGCCGAGGGCCGCGCCGCCGTGCGCGCGGCCGAACGGACCTGTCTGCGGGCCGCCGACACCTGCCCCGAGGACCCGACGCCGTGGCTGGCCCTGCTGTCCCTGATGCACTCCTGCGCCGTACCCGTGCAGGACGCGGTGCCCGTGTGGCGCGAGGCCGTCCGACGGGCGCCCTGGCACCGGACCGCCTACCACCGGCTGCTGGGATACCTCTCCCCGCGCGGACACGGGACGCTCCCGGACATGATGGAGTTCGCCTGGCAGGCCGCCGCCCGCGCACCGCACGGGTCACCCGTGGCCCTGCTCCCCGTCGCCGCCCGCGTCGAGCTGACGGCCCATCGGGGCGCGGCGTCCCCCCTCGACGCCCTCGGCGCGCATGTCAACTGGAGCGAACCGCGCGCGGTCCAGGAGATCGACCTGGCCCTCACGGGCTGGTTCGACACCGCCGCCCCGGCCCACGCCGAGGCCGTCGCCGACCTCAATCTCCTCGCCTTCGCGCTGACCCGCGCCCACCGGCCGGACGAGGCCGCCCCCGTCTTCCGGCGCATCGGCCGCCACATGACCCGCCACCCGTGGGACCTGCTGCCCGATCCGGAACGCACCTTCGGGTACTGGCGGGACAGCCTGGCGCACCACCGCCGGGCCTGAGGGCCGCTACACCGCGGTCGGCGCCGCTTCCTTCTCCTGGGCCGAGGCGGCCGCCGCGTCACGCTCCCGGCGTTCCCGGCGCACCAGGACCACCCAGCCCACGGGGACGCCCGCGGCGAACAGCCACCACTGGATGGCGTACGCGTAGTTCAGCGCCGCGTCCTCGCTGCCGGGCTTCCCGACCAGCTGCGGGGTGTCCCCCTTCGGCTCGGGCGCCGTCTGCGCGATGTACCCGCCGAGCACCCGCGCACCGAGCCGCCGGGCCTGCTCCTCGCTGTTGATCAGCATGATCTGCCGGTCCGGCAGCCCCTTGAGGTCCTTGATGCCGCTCGCCGCGGTCGTCTCGTCGGGCATCAGCCGCCCCGTGACGGTGACCTCGCCGGCGGGCGGCGCGGGGATCTTCGGGAACGCGGTCTGGCTCGCGCCGTTCGCCGGGATCCACCCCCGGTTGACCAGCAGCACCTTGCCGTCCGTCAGCACGAACGGGGTCAGGACGTGGAAGCCGACCGTCTCGTCGGCGTTGACCCGGCGCCGTACGACGACCTCGTGCGCGGTGTCGAAGGTGCCCGTCGCGGTCACCGCGCGGTAGCGCTGGTCACGGGTGACGGTGTGTCCCGGGGACGTCATCCGCTCCACCGGCACCGGCTTGGCGGACAGCGCGTCGGTGACGAGCTGGTTGCGCGCGGCGCGCTCGTCGTGGCGGTGCATCTGCCAGAAGCCCAGCCGGATCATCGTGGGGATGAGCAGCAGGGCGACCAGCGTGAGGATCACCCACTGCCGGGACAACAGGAAGCGGTACACCCCACGACCGTACCTCTCGGGCCGTGGGGCGCTGTCGCAGGGGGTGCCGATCGTCCGAGGCCGGGGGCCGTCAGACGCGGTCGATGATGCCCGCCTTCCCCTCGGCCCGCGCGCAGTGGGCGCCGCAGTACCAGTGGCCCTCGACCTCGACGCCCTGGCCGATGATCTGGACCCGGCAGTGCTCGCAGATCGGGGCCATGCGATGAATCGCACAGGAGAAGCAGTCGAAGACGTGCACGGCGCCCTGCGCGTGCACCTCGAAGGTCATTCCGTAGTCATTGCCGCAAACTTCGCATCTCGCCA
Source organism: Streptomyces sp. NPDC005811 (assembly GCF_040630405.1). Classification (NCBI taxonomy): domain Bacteria; kingdom Bacillati; phylum Actinomycetota; class Actinomycetes; order Kitasatosporales; family Streptomycetaceae; genus Streptomyces; species Streptomyces sp. NPDC005811. The sequence goes on along the minus strand of NZ_JBEXXK010000023.1, from coordinate 43,403 downwards.
TGCGCCACAGGGTGAGCGCTCACCCCCGTGCGGGCGAGCGGGCGGCGGGCGAGTCGCCCGGCAATCACCCGTACGTACGGCTCACCCGTCGGCGGCCTCGACATCGCGCAGCAGCTGCCCGAACGCCGCCTCGTCCAGGACCGGCGTCCCGAACTGCCGCGCCTTCACCACCTTCGACGTACCCGAGTCGGGATCGTTGGTGACCAGCAGGCTGGTCAGCCGGGACACACTGGTCGCCACATGCAGCCCCGCCTCGGTGGCCCGGTCCTCCAGCAGTTCGCGGTCCACGGACGTGTCGCCCGAGAAGGCGACCCGCATGCCCTGCTTGAGCCTTCTGCCGTCCTCGTACCGCCCGGGGTTCGGGTGCGGACAGACGGGCCGCTTGCGCGACGGCCGCCAGCTGCTCGACCGGCCGCCGTAGCCGCCGCCGTAACCCCCGCCGCCCTGGCGTCCGATGCGGGCCGAGGGACCGTCGGTCCACTCCGTCAGCGGCCGGCACTCGAGCAGCGGCAGCCGCACCCCGCCCGCCGCCGCGGCCCGCAGACTCGGCCGGAACGCCTCCGCGAGGACCCGCGCGTCGTCGAGGGCGTGGTGCGCCTGCCGCTGGACCACACCGAAGTGCGCCGCGAGCGACTCCAGCTTGTGATTGGGCAGCGGCAGCCGCAGCTCCTTGGAGAGCGCGATCGTGCACAGCCGCTGCCGCACCGGCGCCTCGCGCTCCGCGCGCGCGTACTCCCGGGCGATCATCTGCCAGTCGAAGACCGCGTTGTGCGCCACCAGCACCCGCCCCGCGAGCCGCTCCGCGAACTCCTCGGCCACCTCCTGGAAGAGGGGCGCGCCCTCCAGCACCTCGCTCGTCAGACCGTGTATCCACACCGGACCCGGGTCGCGCTCCGGGTTGACCAGCGTGTACCAGTGGTCCTCGACCTCACCGCGCGCGTCCAGCCGGTACACGGCGGCCGAGATGATCCGGTCGTCCCGGGCCAGTCCGGTGGTCTCCACGTCAACGACCGCGTACCCCTGGGGATACGCGGCCGGCCACTCCGTGGGGGAGGACGCTGCGGTCGTCTGGTCTGCGAGCATGGTCATTGAGGATACGGGGCGCCGCCGACACCGGTGACCCACCTGATGTCATCCTCCCTCCCGTGACGGAACGTGAGACGCGACCCGAGGCGGAACCACCCCACCGCGAGACCCACGAGGGCAGCCTCGGCTCCCGGTTGAACTGGCTGCGCGCCGCCGTGCTCGGCGCCAACGACGGCGTCGTCTCCACCGCGGGCCTGGTCGTCGGCGTGGCCGGCGCCACCGACGACCGCTCGGCGCTGCTGACGGCCGGTCTGGCCGGTCTGCTGGCCGGCTCCCTGTCGATGGCGGCGGGGGAGTACGTGTCGGTGTCCACCCAGCGCGACTCCGAGAAGGCGGCCCTCGCGCAGGAGCGACGCGAGCTGCGCGAACAGCCGGAGGCCGAACTGGAGGAACTCACCGAGCTGCTGGAGGAGCGCGGCCTCACCCGCGAGGTGGCCCGCGAGGCCGCCGTCCAGCTGACGGAACGCGACGCCCTGCGGGCCCACGCGCGCGTGGAGCTCGGCATCGACCCCGACGACCTCACCAACCCCTGGCACGCGGCCTGGGCCAGCTTCCTCGCCTTCACCGCAGGCGCGCTGCTGCCCCTGCTCGCGATCGTGCTCCCGCCGGCCGACTGGCGCGTGCCGGTGACGGTGGTGTCGGTCCTGGTCGCGCTGGTCTGCACGGGCTGGAGCAGCGCCCGGCTGGGGGCCGCGGCACCTCGGCGGGCGGTTCTGCGGAACGTGTGCGGGGGTGCGCTGGCGATGGGGGTGACGTATGCGGTGGGGGCCTTGCTGGGGGCGGCGGGGGTGTGATCTTCGGTTAGTCGATGTGCAGACGGTCCGGGGGGAAGAGGTCGGCGCCGAGGATCTGGGGGCAGTCGTAGAGATTGATGGTCAGGTGCTGGAGGGGAGCGAGGGGTGTGAGGTCCAGGGGGCCGCAGCGGGATATCTCGACGAGCTTGAGGGCGGGCAGCTCGGTCAGCGCGGCGAGGTGGTCGATTCGCTGGGCCTTGCCGATATAGAGCTCGTTCAGGCCTTGGTGAGGCACCAACCCGGCGGCGTCGACATCGGGTACGTCCAGGATCTGGAGCTTCTTCAGCGGAGAGAAAGCCCCCGCGGTGAGGAAGGCCCGCCACTGGTGTTCCTCGTTGACGGTGAGCCACTCCAGGGAGGTCAGGGCTTCGAGGCCGGTCAACTCAGTGACACAGGCCTGGAGGAAACAGCCGAAGCCGGTCAGCCGGGACGCGAAGGGCAGTGCGTCGAGACGGGTCTCGGCCGCCGCGAAGTCGAAGACCACGTGCTGGAGTTCGGGCAGGTCCGCCAGGGGTGCGAGGGAGAATCCCGCGGGGAAGCCGTACAGATACACATGGGTCAGCGGGAGGCCGGAGAGCGGAGCCAGATCGGAGACGTTCCGGCAGTGGTCGAGCGAGAGCTGCCTCAGGTGAGGCAGTCCCCTCAGCGGAGAGAGGTCGTCGACCAGGTCGTTGCGGGACAGTGCGAGGAACTCCAACCCCGAGTGGCGCAGGACCACGTCAGGGATGCCGTGATCTCCGATCAGGCTCACCTCGGTGAGCTGCGGCAGACGGGGGAGCAGCGCCACAGACTGCGGATCGCGCAGATTGAGCGCCTGTCCGGCCGCCACCGTGCCTTCGAGGACCGTCTCGAAGTACTCGACGACGTCGAAGCGCTGCCAGGCCAAGTCGAGCGCGGACCGCACCTGCCACCGCCCATCGGCCCGGAAACGTGCCACGACTCCCAGCGCGGCAACGCCCCCGATCTGTCCCGCCGTACGGATCACCGCCGCCGCCTCCCACGCCGTCAACCCCTCCGGCCCCGGCAGCAGCTCCACCACCAGCTCCCCGACCCTCGCCAGGGACTCCGCCTGCCTCTGCGTCCGCGGCGGCATCAACTCCCCCGTCCGCGCCTCCACTTCCCCCCGCACCGCCGGATCCAGCTCCGGTGCGTGCTCCAGGCTCGCCGCCGCCAGCAGCACCAGCCGTTCCCGGTGCCGCCGCACCTTGTCCGCGCGGCGCAGCAACTGCCGTAACAGCCGCCCCCGTTCCTCCACGCGCGCGTGCCCCACGGCCATGCGGACCACGTCGTCCCACTGGTCGTCGTGGGCGTTGCGCACCAGCACCCCGAAGTCGCGTGCCTCGACCGCGGCCTTCGCGCCCAGGTAGTCCTGGAAGGTGCGGTGGACGAAGTCGACGTATCCCGGGACCGGTTCGCGCAGCAGCCCGCTGCGGATCAGGAGGTGGGCGAAGACCTGTTCGGCGTCCCCCTGCTCCCGCACCTGCGGCATCGCCGCCAGCCATTCGTCGAGCAGGGCGACGACCTCGTCCCGGGAGGCCTCCACCTGGCCGTTGCGGATGAGCCAGTACGCGAGGCGCTGGAGCAGGGCCGTCTGTTCGTCGCGGGAGAGGACCACGCCCTCCACCGAGGCGATCTCCCGCTCGGTGTCCCGCCGCACCAGCAGCATGTCGAGCGCGGCGTCGTACAACTCCTTGCGGGCCCGGGGCAGTTGCATGCGCCGGTCCCGGTTCAGCGCGCACAGCAGGGCGCACATCAGGGGATTGGTCGCCAGCCGCCCGAGGTCACGGCGGGTCGCCACCGCCCGGCCCAGATGCGCCTCGTACCGGTCCAGCGCCTCCCGCTCGCCGCCCGGGCCGCACTCCAGCCGCGCCGCGTCGTGCCAGTGCCGGACGAACGCCCCGATGTCGTCGCGTTCCATGGGCAGCAGGGAGTACGCGGTGAAGCGCCGGTGCGCCAGCCAGTCCTCCGGTACCGCCGAGGGGCGGGTCGTCACGACGTAACGGGCCTGCGGGAAGGCCGTGATCAGTGACGTCAGCCAGTTCTCCGTACGGTCGCGCAGACGCGCAGGCACCTCGTCGACCCCGTCCACGAGGACCAGCGCCCGGCCGCCGGCGAGGAGTTCCTCGGCCCATCCGGCCGGTGCCCGCAGCGGTACGCCCGACGCCGGCAGGAAGTCCTCGGGGAGCGGCAGCCCGTCCGGTCCCGTGAAGGAGCGCAGCCGCAGGACGAACGGCACGCACAGGTTCCAGTCCGCGAGCTCCGGACCGAAGGTGCGGCGGGCCGCGTTCAGCGCCAGCCACTGCATCAGGGTCGACTTCCCCGACCCGGCCGGGCCCCGCAGCAGCAGCCTGCGGTGCTCCGCGAGCGCCTGCTCCACCCGCACCGGCACGGGCGCGCCGCCGGGCAGCCCCTCGCCCGAGGAGGCGTGGTGCCGTGGCCCGCTCACCGTCAGGCTCAGATACGCCGTGTCCAGCGGCCATTCCGCGCGGCGCCGACCGCCCAGGGTGACCCCGAACAGCTCCAGCCGGGAGTGGGTCGCGGCGACGAAGTCCGCGTACCGCTGCTCGAAGCGCCCGTCGGTACCGTGCCGCACGGTGGTCCGCTCCCGCAGCAGCGCGCCCGTGCGCCGGGTCTGCTCCACCGCCGCCCGCGCCGCGAACGACGGCTGCGCGGTGAGCTGTTCGACGACATGCGCGCAGCACAGCCCCAGCAGCTCGGCGTACAGGCGCTGGGCGCCTTCGGCGAGGTCCGGGACGGGGCGGCGCAGTCCGTCGGCCAGGCGCTCCGGGTCGAGATCCGCGGCGAACAGGCGTTCCGCGTCGAGCTGGGCGGCCGCCGCGAACGTGTCCTGCACCGCCGCGACCGCCGCCAGCCGCTCGTGCTCCGGCAGCCCCGGGTGGCCGTCGGCGATCCGCCCGCCGAGGACCCGGGCCAGTTTCTCCGGACCCGCGGGCCTCGGCAGCGGACGCACCGGATCCGGTACCAGTCCCGCGCCCGGACCCGGCTTCAGCACCGACCGGGCGACCGTCGAGGCCACCGTCGACGCCAGCCGCACCACCACGACCTCGAGCCCCTGCATCCCCCGGCCTCCCCGTCCGCCGCCCCGTCCGTTCGCCCGTCGCATCGTAGGCAGCACCCGCCCGGCTCTTGGCGGAGATCGCCAACAAGCAAGCGCATACCCCCGCAAATACTTGTGGGTAACAACGTCTAGCCCCGGCCGACCTGCGGTTCTACGGTGCCCACATGCCGAACCTGCCCGATGTCGTGCTGTGGTCGATACCCGCCTTCGTGCTGCTCACCGTGGTCGAGATGATCAGTGTCCGCATCCACCCCGACGAGGAGGCCGCCGGATACGAGGCGAGGGACGCCGCGACGAGCGTCGGCATGGGGCTCGGGAGCCTGGTCTTCGACTTCTTCTGGAAGATCCCCATCGTCGCCCTCTACACGGCGATCCACGAACTGACCCCGCTGCGCGTGCCCGTCCTGTGGTGGACCGTCCCGCTGATGCTGCTCGCGCAGGACTTCTTCTACTACTGGTCCCACCGCGGCCACCATGTCGTCCGCATCCTGTGGGCCTGTCATGTCGTCCACCACTCCAGCAAGAAGTTCAACCTCACGACGGCGCTGCGCCAGCCCTGGACGACCCTCACCGTCTGGCCGTTCTACGTCCCGCTCATCGCCCTCGGCGTCCACCCCGCCGCGCTCGCGTTCTGCTCCTCCGCCAACCTCGTCTACCAGTTCTGGATCCACACCGAGCGCATCGACAGGATGCCCCGGTGGTTCGAGGCCGTGTTCAACACCCCCTCACACCACCGCGTCCACCACGCCTCCCAGGGCGGCTATCTGGACCGCAACTTCGGCGGCATCCTCATCGTGTGGGACCGGCTCTTCGGCTCCTACGTCCCGGAGGTGGAGCGGCCCGTCTACGGGTTGACGAAGAACATCAACACGTTCAACCCGATCAAGGTCGCCACCCATGAGTACGCGGCGATCGTCAAGGACATCAAGACGGCGAGCAGCTGGCGCGAGCGCGCGGGGCGGGTGTTCGGGGGGCCGGGATGGCAACCGGCCCGACCCGTCGCCGGCCAGGCCGCGCCGGTCGAGGAGAGCAGCCCCGCGTGACCCCCGGCCGCCTCCACCTCAGCCGCCTCCACTCCCGCCCCTTCCTGGCCGCCTTCCTCCTCGCCACCGCCGTCGACCTCGGTTCCCTCGCGGTCGGCTGGCACCCGGGGCACCTCGTCGCCAAGCCGCTCCTCATGCCCCTCCTCGCCCTCTGGGCGGCCGTGCGGGGCGCCCCACGCCCGCTCCTCGCCGCCCTGCTGTTCGGCTGGGGCGGCGACGTCCTCCTGCTGTCCGACGCCGACCCCGCCTTCCTCGCCGGCATGGCGAGCTTCGCGGCCGGGCACATCTGCTACCTCGTGCTCTTCACGCGGTACGGCCGCCCCCGCGCGCGTGCCGGCCTCCTCGCCCCCGCCTACGCCGCCGTCCTCATCGCCACCCTCACCCTGCTGTGGCCCGGTCTCCCACCGGACCTGCGCGTCCCCGTGGCCGGCTACAGCACCCTCCTCACCGCCATGGCGTACACCGCCGCCGCCCGCCTCGGCCCCCTCGCCGGCGCCGGCGGGGTGCTCTTCCTGCTCTCCGACACCCTCATCGCCACCGGCGTCGCCGACTGGCCGCAGCCCCCGCGCCCCGACCTGTGGATCATGCTGACGTACGCCGCCGCACAGTTCCTGCTGGTCCGGGGCGCCCCACGGGAACGCGCGGCGCCGCGGACGGCGTACCGTGAAGTGCGCTCGACCACCCCCTGAGCGCACTCACGCACCCGCACGAGAAGGACCCTCGCCATGCGCGCCACCACCATCCACGCCCCCTACGACATGCGGGTGGAGGACGTGCCCGACCCGGTGGTGCAGCTGCCCACCGACGCCGTCGTACGCGTGCTGCGCGCCTGTATCTGCGGCAGCGACCTGTGGGCGTACCGCGGCGAGGCGGCCCGGCAGCCGGGGCAGCGGATCGGGCACGAGTTCCTCGGCGTGGTCGAGGAGGCAGGCTCAGAGGTGGGCACGGTCCGCGCCGGTGACCTGGTCGTCGCGCCGTTCATGTGGTCCGACGGCGTGTGCGCCTACTGCCGCGAGGGCCTCACCACCTCCTGCGAGCACGGGGGCTTCTGGGGCTCCGTCGGCTACGACGGCGGCCAGGGCGAGGCCGTCCGCGTGCCCTTCGCCGACGGCACCCTCGTCCGGCTGCCGAAGGAGGCCGCCTCCGACGGGCACCTGCTCTCCGCGCTGCTCACCCTCTCCGACGTGCTGGGCACCGGCCACCACGCCGCCCTCGGCGCGGGCGCCCGTCCCGGCGCCACCGTCGCGGTCGTCGGGGACGGCGCGGTCGGACTGTGCGCGGTCCTCGCCGCCCGGCGGCTCGGCGCCGAGCGGATCATCGCGCTCGGCCGCCACCAGGTCCGCACGGACATCGCGCGCCGTTTCGGCGCCACGGACGTCGTCGCCGCGCGCGGGGACGAGGCGGTCGCCGCCGTCCGTGAACTCACCGGCGGCCAGGGCGCCCACGCCGTCGTCGAGGCCGTCGGCACGGAACAGTCCATGCGTACGGCGGTCGGCATCACCCGCGACGGCGGCGCCATCGGCTATGTCGGCGTCCCGCACGGCAGCGGCACCGGACTCGACCTGGGCGTCATGTTCGACCGCAACCTCACCCTGCGCGGCGGCGTCGCCCCGGTCCGCGCCTACATCCCCGACCTCCTGCCCGACGTCCTCGACGGCACGATCGACCCGTCCCCCGTCTTCGACCTCACGGTGGACATCGAGTCGGTACCGGACGGCTACCGGGCGATGGACGAACGCACGGCACTGAAGGTCCTGGTCACCAACTGAACAGAGGGTGCGCCGAGAAGGGGCGCGGGGAACTGCGCGACAAGCCACGATGGCGCATCCGACGCAGGACGGCACAGCGCGGCACTCTCAGAGGCGCTCAGACCCACCCCACCGCATCGCTTCCCCAACGGCCCGGCGGCCGCGTCCAGTCGCTCGGGCCGCCCTCGAAGGCCACCGGCGACCTCGCATACCGCAGCCGCCCCACCGCACTGTCCGTCTCCCCGAGCCACCCCTCGGCCCGGGGACCGGCCTCCCCGACCTCACTTTCACTCCCGGCCCCCCGCATGAGCAGCGCAGCGCTCCGCGCCAGCGCCACCCGCACGAGCCGGCTCCCGCCGTCGTACGCCTGCTCGGTCAGCGCCCGCAGCACGCCCGCCGCCAGCAGATAGCCCGTACCGTGGTCGAGGGCCTGCGCCGGCAGCGCACCGGGCCGCCCGCCCGACCCCTCGACGGCCGCGATGCCGGTGGCCACCTGGACGAGGCTGTCGAACCCCCGCCGGTCCCGCCACGGCCCGTACGCACCCCACGCCGACACCTGCGCCACCACCAGCCCGGGCCGCCGCCCGGCCAGCGCCTCGGGCGAGAGGCCGAACCGGTCGAGGGCGCCCGGCCGGTACCCCGTGACGACGACGTCCGCGTCCGCGAGCAGCTCCTCGAAGCGGCGCCGGTCCGCGGCCAGGTCCAGCAAAGCGGAGCGCTTCCCGAACCCGGTGTCGGCGTGCTGGTCGGGGAGTTCCGGCAGTCCGGGCGCGTCGAGGCGCAGCACGTCCGCGCCCAGCAGGGCGAGCGTGCGGGTGGCGACCGGCCCGGCCAGCACCCGGGTGAGGTCCAGGACCCGCAGCCCGGCGGCGGGCAGCAGGGGAGCCCCGGCGAGATCCGGGAACGTCCGCGCGCGGGCGCCGTCCAGCCGCCGACGCTCGACGAGCGGGCGCGCGGCGACCTCGGCCGCCTGCGCGTGCGCCGCCCACTCCTCGGGCGTGCGCAGCGCGACCGCGAGACCCCCGGCCGCGTACACCGCGTCCTCGACGTCCTGCGCGGACCGCCCGGCCATCGCGGCCTCCACGGCGGCCGGGTCGTCCGGCACGTCCAGCGCGATGAGCAGCCGCTCGCGGTGGTGCGGATAGTTGGCGTGCGTGCGCACCCATCCGTCCGCCGTCCGCCAGAACCGCGACAGCGGCGCGAACAGCTCCGGTGCCCGCCCGTCGACCAGCAGCAGCCGCTCACTGGTGAACGCGGTCGCCACCGCCCCGTCGTCCACCCGCACCCCGGGCACCCGCGCGAGCCCCGCCCGCAGCGCCCCCAGCTCCGCCCCGGCCAGCGCACACGCGCCCACACAGGCCCGCGCCAGCTCCCGCACGGGCAGCCGCGACGCCGGCGCGCCGTCGCGTACGACCGTCGACACGCGTGCGAGCTGGACGGGATCGCCGCCCAGCTCCGACCACACGTCATTGATTGATGTCATGACTGTATTGTGCAGTATTGATTTACAGTATTGACTCAATCAATATATGGGTGCCGTGTATGGCTACATGTATGGCTACACGTATGGGCTACTTGACGGCCCGCAGCGCGTTCACCACGCCGTACCCGAAGAAGCCGTTCACGCGCTTGCCGCCCACGCAGGTCGCGTCCACCACGCCGTCACCGTTGCCGTCGTACGGCTCGGCCGGGCAGCCCGGGTTGTCCGCCTGCGCCTTGAGCAGCGCCTGCAGCTGGGCCGGGGACGCGAACGGGTGCGTCGACTTCAGCAGCGCGGCCACGCCGGCCACGTGCGGGGACGCCATCGACGTGCCCTGGAGGAAGCCGTACGTGTTGTTCGGCAGCGTCGACAGGATGCGGCCGTTGGCCGACGGCGTCTCCGGGATCTGGTACTTGTCGCCGCCCGGAGCGGCCACGTCGACGGCGCCCAGACCGTAGCTGGAGTAGTACGACTTGGTGCCCTTGACGCCCGTGGCGCTGACCGTGACCACACCCGGCAGCTGGGTCGGCACGTCGAAGCACTCGTGCGGGTCGACCGTCCGCGTCACCGGCGTGGAGTCGTCCGGGCTGGACGAGTCCTCCAGCGCGTCGGCGTCCAGGTCGTGGTTGGAGTTGCCCGCCGAGGCCACATTGAGCGTGCCCTTCTTCTGGGCGTACAGCTGAGCCCTGTTGACCGCGTCCACAATGGCCCGCTGGTCGGGGTCGTCCATGCAGTTGTACAGCCACGGGTCCACGTAGTAGCTGTTGTTCGTGATCTCCACGCCGTGGTCGGCGGCGAACACGAACGCGCAGACGACGTTCTCCGGGTAGAAGAGGCCGTCCTTCGGGTCGCTCACCTTGATGCCGGCGACCTTCACGCCGGGAGCGACACCCGCCACGCCGATGCCGTTGCGGGCCGCGGCTATCTCACCGGCGACATGCGTGCCGTGGTAGTCGTCCGCGGTGTACGGCCGCCAGGCGCCCTCGCTGGTGTCCGCGACACCGCCCACGCAGTTGGCCGACTGGGACGCCGAGAAGTTCGGCGCGAGGTCCGGGTGGGTGTCGTCGACGCCGGTGTCGATCACGGCGACCGTGACCTTCCTGCTGCCCGGGTTGACCGTGGCCGCCTTGTCGGCGCCGATCGCGCGCAGATCCCACTGGTCGGCCTCGAGCGGCTCGCTCTGGCCGGCCGCGTCGGACGCCTTCTCGATCTTCGCGGCCTCCGCCTTCGACAGGACCTGCGCGGCCCCCTCGTCGGTGGTCCCGGCCGCGCTCAGCGGGGCGGTGCGCGTCGCACCCGCCGACTGCACCCCGCGCACCGCGCGGATCCGCGGCCCGAAGTCGGGGTTCGCCGAGTGCACGACGAGCACACCGATCCTGTCGTACGACGCCACCAGGGTGCCGCCGGCCGCGGCGATCGCCTTCTTCACCGACGCGATCGTGCGGTGGTCCACCTTCGTGTTGACGACATACGCCAACGTCCCGGCCTCGGCCGCCTCGGCGGTCGACACCGCGGCCGAAGCCGTGGCGGGCGCCGCGCCGGCGGTCGTCGGCAGGAAGCCGACGGCGGCCGTCAACGACAGCACGACGGGCACCGCGAGAGCGAGGCGGCGTCTGGAAGGCAGATGAGCCATGGGGTCTCCACATCATCCGGAAACGAGTCCGGCCCGGACACGGGTCGTGCCTGGGCAGGTACATGACGGGTGGTGCTGCGCCGAAGCTATCTCCCCGACTCACCGCCCAGCAACGCCCCTAGGGCGATCAAGGCGACGACTTACGAAAGAACCCGATCGGGTTGAACCCGCCCTAGCGTGCCGCCGTGCCCTTGGACAGGGAGCCCGTGCACGATCGAGCCCCCGCCCGACCCACCGTCCGCAAGCGAGGAGACTCCGTGGCCACCGAGACACCGCCCCCCTCGAAGACCCAAGCCCAACTCCCCTCCACCGAGGAGTTCGTCGCGGTGCAGGAGAGCGCGGAGTTCGGTGAACTGCGCGGCTCCTACCGCGGGTTCGCCTTCCCGCTGACCGTCGGCTTCATCACCTGGTACCTGCTGTACGTCCTGCTCTCCAACTACGCGGGCGACTTCATGGGCACCAAGCTCTTCGGCAACATCAACGTGGCCCTGGTCCTGGGACTCGCCCAGTTCCTCACCACGTTCCTCATCGCCTGGTGGTACGCGCGCACCGCCGCCGCCAAGCTCGACCCCAAGGCCGACGCCATCAAGTCCCGGATGGAGGGCGGCGCATGAGCCCCGCACAGCACACCGCCCAGCACACCGCCCTGCTCGCCGCGGGCGAGGCGAGCGAGCACCGGCCGCTGATCATCACCCTGTTCGCGGTCTTCGTCGCGGCGACCCTCGTCATCACGGTCTGGGCGGGCCGTCAGACCAAGGACGCGGCCGACTTCTACGCGGGCGGACGCCAGTTCACCGGATTCCAGAACGGACTCGCCGTCTCCGGCGACTACATGTCCGCCGCGTCCTTCCTCGGCATCGCCGGCGCCATCGCCCTCTTCGGCTACGACGGCTTCCTCTACTCCATCGGCTTCCTCGTCGCCTGGCTCGTCGCCCTCCTCCTGGTCGCCGAGCCGCTGCGCAACTCCGGCCGCTACACGATGGGCGACGTCCTCGCCTACCGCATGCGCCAGCGCCCGGTCCGCACCGCCGCCGGCACCTCCACGATCGTCGTCTCGATCTTCTACCTGCTCGCCCAGATGGCGGGCGCCGGCGTCCTGGTCTCCCTGCTCCTCGGCATCACCAGCGACGGCGGCAAGATCGGCATCGTCGCCCTGGTCGGCGTACTGATGATCGTCTACGTCACCATCGGCGGCATGAAGGGCACCACCTGGGTCCAGATGGTCAAGGCGGTCCTGCTGATCGCCGGCGCCCTGCTGCTGACCTTCCTGGTCCTGCTGAAGTTCGACTTCAACGTCTCCGACCTGCTGGGCTCGGCCGCCGACAACAGCGGCAAGGGCGCCGCCTTCCTGGAGCCAGGCCTGAAGTACGGCGCCACCGGCACCACCAAGCTGGACTTCATCTCCCTCGGCATCGCCCTGGTCCTCGGCACCGCCGGTCTGCCGCACATCCTGATCCGCTTCTACACGGTCCCCACCGCGAAGGCCGCCCGTAAGTCGGTCATCTGGGCCATCGGCCTGATCGGCTCCTTCTACCTGATGACCCTCGCCCTCGGCTTCGGCGCCGCCGCGCTGATCAAGCCGGACGAGATCGTCGCGTCGAACAAGGCCGGCAACACGGCCGCACCGCTCCTCGCCCTCCACCTGGGCGGCGTCGACTCCAACTGGGGCGCGATCCTGCTCGCCACCATCTCGGCGGTCGCCTTCGCCACCATTCTCGCGGTCGTCGCCGGCCTGACCCTGGCCTCGTCCTCCTCCTTCGCGCACGACATCTACGCCAACGTCATCAAGAGGGGCCAGGCCTCCGAGAAGCAGGAGATCAACGCGGCCCGCTACGCCACGGTCGGCATCGGCGCGGTCTCCATCCTCCTGGGCGCCCTGGCCCGCGACCTGAACGTCGCCGGCCTGGTCGCCCTCGCCTTCGCGGTCGCCGCCTCCGCCAACCTCCCCACCATCCTCTACAGCCTCTTCTGGAAGCGGTTCACCACCTCCGGGGCCCTCTGGTCGATCTACGGCGGCCTGGTCACCGCGGTCGGCCTGGTGCTGTTCTCCCCGGTCGTCTCCGGCAAGCCCACCTCGATGTTCCCGGACGCCGACTTCCACTGGTTCCCGCTGGAGAACCCCGGCATCATCTCCATCCCCGTCGGCTTCCTCCTCGGCATCCTCGGCACCCTCCTGTCGAAGGAGGAGCCCGACCACGGCAAGTACGCCGAACTGGAGGTCCGCTCCCTGACGGGCACCGGAGCCCACTGATCCCCTCCGGGAGCGCGGCCGCGTCGTGGATCGCCACGACGCGGCCGCGTCCCAGTCCTGGATCGGCCTCTTCCGCTGTCAGTGGCGTCACGTAGGCTCGCAGGTGACGACAGAAGAAACACGATCCGCAACGGGGAGGGGGCCCACGTGCTCATCGACACCTACGGCCGGGTGGCCACCGACCTGAGAGTCTCGCTGACCGACCGCTGCAACCTGCGCTGTACGTACTGCATGCCCGAGGAGGGCCTGCAGTGGCTGGCCAAGCCCGACCTCCTCACGGACGACGAGATCGTCCGCCTGATCGACATCGCGGTCTCCTCGCTCGGTATCGAGGAGGTCCGCTTCACCGGCGGCGAGCCGCTGCTGCGCCCCGGCCTGGTCGGCATCGTCGAACGCGTCGCGGCCCTGACCCCGCGCCCCCGGATGTCCCTGACGACGAACGGCATCGGTCTGGGGCGCACCGCGACCGCGCTCGAGGCGGCCGGTCTGGACCGGGTCAACGTCTCCCTGGACACGCTCCGCCCGGACGTCTTCAAGACCCTCACCCGCCGCGACCGCCACCGGGACGTCCTCGACGGCCTCCGCGCCGCCCACGACGCCGGCCTCACCCCGGTCAAGGTCAACACCGTCCTCATGCCCGGCCTCAACGACGACGAGGCCCCCGACCTCCTGGCCTGGGCCCTGGAGCACGACTACGAACTGCGCTTCATCGAGCAGATGCCCCTGGACGCCCAGCACGGCTGGAAGCGCGACGACATGGTCACCGCCGGGGACATCCTCGCCTCGCTCCGCACCCGCTTCGACCTCACCCCCGAGGGCCAGGACGAGCGCGGCGCCGCCCCCGCCGAACGCTGGCTGGTCGACGGCGGCCCCCAGCGCGTCGGCGTCATCGCCTCCGTCACCCGCCCGTTCTGCGCGGCCTGCGACCGCACCCGTCTCACCGCCGACGGCCAGATCCGTACCTGTCTCTTCGCCCGCGAGGAGACCGACCTGCGCGAGGCCCTGCGCTCCGGCGCCCCCGACGAGGAGATAGCCCGCCGCTGGCGCCTCGCGATGTGGGGCAAGAAGGCGGGCGCGGGCCTGGACGACCCGTCGTTCGTCCAGCCGGACCGCCCGATGTCGGCGATCGGGGGCTAGGGCAGCGCCCCGAGAGGGGCGCGGGGAACTGCGCGACCAGCCCCCACCGGCCCGCAGCCGAGAACCTCAGGCGTCCTGCGGCTCCCAGTCCTCCAGCAGGACCACGTCCTTCAGGAACCCCCGGACACCGAGGAACTGCGACAGATGCTCCCGGTGCTCCTCGCACGCCAGCCACGTCTTCCGCCGCTCCGGCGTATGGATCTTCGGGTTGTTCCACGCCAGCACCCACACCGCGGCGACCCGGCACCCCTTGGCGGAACAGACAGGCGTCTCGTCAGTCACAGTTGCGTCGTTCCGTCCCACAGATACCCACACAAAAGGCGACGCCGAGCAGCCACGGGGGGAGCTGCCCGGCGTCGGTCCGTCGCTCCGACGGGGGATGCGGAGCGCGTACGAAGTATGTCACGGCCGACCCTTCGCAGGGCACTGGAACAGCATGATTGATCTGAGCTTTTCCTGAGCTTGTCGCACAGGCCCGTCATGGCCGCCGCTCAGCCCGGTCCTCCGGAACCGATTCCGTCCCGGAGCCATCCGCCGGGGGCGGCGTGATCATGGGCGGCACCTGCGCGGTGACGAACGTGGAGGGCAGACCCGGCGCGTTCTCCCGCCCCGCATTGGCGATCACCACCGCGATGTACGGCAGGACCGCCCCCAACACCAGGGCCACGAGGGCCACATGACGCTCCACGTTCCAGAGGGTCGCCGCGAGGATCACCGCCACCGTACGGACGGTCATCGAGATCACGTACCGCCGCTGCCGGCCGCGCACATCCTCCTGGAGGCCCTGCCGGGCCCCGGTGATCCGGAACACCTGGGCTTTTCCGCCGCCACCCTGCTTCCGCATCGCATTCCACCGTCCACCCACATCGAACACTCCCCGGCACTCCACGTTACGCCGCGGCTGCGCCGCCTTCGAGACCGGGTCGCCTCCCGCCCCGGCGAACCTCCTGCGCCGTACCGCGTACGGCCGCACCCGACATGCGCCGTACGGGTCATGGAACAAGACTGTGGGCAATGCTCACGTCGAGCCGTACGAGGAGGCAGCCATGGGCTGGTTGTGGGCGATCATCGTGGGATTCGTACTCGGTCTGATCGCCAAGGCGATCCTCCCGGGCAAGCAGCACAGCCCGCTCTGGCTGACCACCATCTTCGGCATCATCGGCGCGGTCATCGGCAACGCGATCGCCCGCGGCTTCGGCGTCGAGGAGACCGCCGGCATCGACTGGTGGCGCCACCTCTTCCAGCTGGTGGCAGCGGTCGTGGTGGTGGCCCTGGGGGACCGGGCGTACGTGGCGACCCTGGGCAAGAGGAAACAGCGGGCCTGAAGGGGCGCCCCACAGGGGCTGCCCCTTCAGGGGCGCGGGGAACTGCGCGACAGGCCACAGCGAACCGGCACCCGCAACGCACCCGCACCGGGCGGCGCCCTACGCTCCCGTCACCTCGACGGCGGCCAGACTCTTCTTCCCCCGCCGCAGCACCAGCCACCGCCCGTGCAGGAGCTCCTCCGTCGCGGGCACCGCGTCCTCGGCCGTGACCTTCACGTTGTTCACGTAGGCCCCGCCCTCCTTCACGGTCCGGCGCGCGGCCGACTTGCTGGCCACCAGCCCGACCTCCGCGAACAGGTCCACGACCGGACCCGGCTCGGCGACCCGGATGTGCGGCACCTCGGAGAGCGCGGCGGTCAGCGTCCGCTCGTCGAGGTCGCCCAGCTCGCCCTGCCCGAACAGCGCCCGGCTCGCGGCGATCACCGCGGCCGTCTGGTCGGCGCCGTGCACCAGCGTGGTCAGCTCCTCCGCCAGCGCCCGCTGGGCGGCCCGCGCCTGCGGCCGCTCCGCGGTATCCCGCTCCAGCTCCTCCAGCTCCGCACGGGACTTGAAGGACAGGATCCGCAGGTAGCCGGAGATGTCCCGGTCGTCCACGTTCAGCCAGAACTGGTAGAACGCGTACGGCGTCGTCATCTCGGGGTCGAGCCAGACCGCGCCGCCCTCGGTCTTGCCGAACTTGGTGCCGTCCGCCTTGGTCATCAGCGGCGTCGCCAGCGCGTGGACGTCGGCCTGCGGCTCCAGCCGGTGGATCAGATCCAGACCGGCCGTGAGGTTGCCCCACTGGTCGCTGCCGCCCTGCTGGAGCGTGCAGCCGTGACGCCGGTAGAGCTGGAGGAAGTCCATGCCCTGGAGGATCTGGTAGCTGAACTCGGTGTAGCTGATGCCCTGGTCGGACTCCAGGCGCCGGGCCACGGAGTCCTTCGTCAGCATCTTGTTGACGCGGAAGTGCTTGCCGATGTCCCGCAGGAACTCGATCGCGGACAGCCCCGCGGTCCAGTCGAGGTTGTTGACCATCACGGCCGCGTTCTCACCCTCGAAGGACAGGAACGGCTCGATCTGGGAACGCAGCTTGCCGACCCAGCCGGCGACCGTCTCCGGGTCGTTCAGCGTGCGCTCCGCCGTCGGGCGCGGGTCGCCGATCAGCCCCGTGGCCCCGCCGACCAGCGCCAGCGGCCGGTGACCGGCCTGCTGGAGCCGACGCACGGTGAGCACCTGCACCAGGTGCCCCACGTGCAACGACGGCGCGGTCGGGTCGAAGCCGCAATAGAACGTGACGGGGCCGTCCGCGAGCGCCTTGCGCAAGGCGTCCTCGTCGGTGGACAGGGCGAACAGGCCCCGCCACTTCAGCTCGTCGACGATGTCCGTCACGGTTCTCGTATCTCCTTGTGGTGGGCTCGTGGTCAGTACGAGGTTATACGCCCTGACTGACAGAGCTCATATTGAAGTCCGGCACCCGCAGCGCGGGCATCGCGGCCCTGGTGAACCAGTCGCTCCACTCCCGGGGCAGCGTCTTTTCCGTGCGCCCGGCCTCCACGGCCCGGCCCAGCAGACCGACCGGCGACTCGTTGAAGCGGAAGTTGTTCACCTCGCCCACGACCTCGCCGTTCTCGACGAGGTACACGCCGTCCCGGGTCAGACCGGTCAGCAGCAGGGTCGCCGGGTCGACCTCGCGGATGTACCACAGACAGGTCAGCAGCAGCCCGCGCGTGGTGCTCGCGACCATCTCCTCCAGGGAGCGGTCCGCGCCGCCGTCGAGGATCAGGTTGTCGATCGCGGGCGCGACCGGCAGCCCGGTCAGGCCGGCGCTGTGCCGGCTGGTGATCAGGTTCTTCAGCACCCCCTCGCCGACCCACTCGGTGGCGGCCAGCGGCAGCCCGTTGTCGAACACCGACGAGTCGCCCCCGGAGGAGTGGGCGAGGACGAAGGGCGCCGACTCCAGGCCCGGCTCGTTCGGGTCGCTGCGCAGCGTCAGCGGCAGCTCGGACAGCTTCTCGCCGAGCCGGGTACCGCCGCCGGGCTTGGAGAACACCGTCCGGCCCTCGGCCGCGTCCCGGCCCGACGCCGACCACATCTGGTAGATCAGCAGGTCCGCGACGGCGGTCGGCGGCAGCAGCGTCTCGTACCGCCCCGCCGGCAGCGCGATCCGCCGCTCGGCCCAGCCGAGACGTACGGCCAGCTCGGCGTCGAGCGCCGCCGGGTCGACGTCCTTGAAGTCCCGCGTGGAGTGCCCCGCCCAGGCCGAGCGCGTACGGTCCGGGGACTTGGCGTTGAGCTCCAGCGTGCCGTTCGGCTGGTCGTGCCGCAGCCGCAGCCCCGTGGACGTGCCCAGGTACGACGACACCAGCTCGTGGTTGGCGAAGCCGTACAGCTCACGGCCGCCCGCACGCGCGCGTGCGAAGGCCTCGCCCAGCGCGGGCGCGAAGTCGGCGAACACCGCGGACGAGGTCTCCGCGGGCGCCTCGGTGAACTCCGGGGCCACCACGTCACCGGTGACCAGCGGCTGCGCGTCCTCGGCGGCCCCGGCACCGCGCGCGGCGGCCTCGGCGGCCCGTACCAGCGGCTCCAGCTCGTCCGCGGTCACGGCGGCCCGCGAGACGACCCCGGAGGCGGTGCCCTCCTTGCCGTCGACCGTCGCGATCACGGTGAGCGTGCGCGAGCGCGTGACGCCGTTCGTCGTCAGCGCGTTGCCGGCCCAGCGCAGATTCGCCGTCGACTGCTCGTCGGCGATCACCACACACCCGTCGGCCCGCGACAGCGCGAGGGCGCGCTCGACGACCTCGTGCGGCTTGTTGGTACGGGCGCTCATCGACCGGCCTCCTGTGTGGTGTTCAGAATGTTGACGCCCTTGAACAGGGCCGACGGGCAGCCGTGCGACACCGCCGCGACCTGTCCGGGCTGGGCCTTGCCGCAGTTGAACGCGCCGCCGAGGACATAGGTCTGCGGACCGCCCACCGCTGCCATGGACCCCCAGAAGTCGGTGGTCGTCGCCTGGTAGGCCACGTCCCGCAGCTGCCCGGTGATCCGCCCGTTCTCGATCCTGAAGAACCGCTGGCCGGTGAACTGGAAGTTGTACCGCTGCATGTCGATGGACCACGACCGGTCCCCGACGACGTAGATCCCGCGGTCGACGCTCCCGATCAGGTCCTCGGTCGACATCCCCGCCGGATCCGGCCGCAGCGACACGTTCGCCATCCGCTGCACCGGGACGTGCCCGGGGGAGTCGGCGAAGGCGCACCCGTTGGAGCGGCCCAGGCCGGTCAGCTTCGCGATCCGCCGGTCCAGCTGGTACCCGACGAGCGTGCCGTCCTTCACCAGGTCCCAGGACTGGCCCTCCACGCCCTCGTCGTCGTAGCCGACCGTCGCGAGGCCGTGCTCGGCGGTGCGGTCACCGGTGACGTTCATCAGGTCGGAGCCGTAGCGCAGCTTGCCGAGCCGGTCGAAGGTGGCGAAGGAGGTGCCGGCGTACGCGGCCTCGTAGCCGAGCGCCCGGTCCAGCTCGGTGGCGTGCCCGATGGACTCGTGGATGGTCAGCCACAGGTTGGACGGGTCGACGACCAGGTCGTACAGCCCGGCGTCCACGCTGGGCGCCCGCATCTTCTCGGCGAGCAGCTCCGGCATCCGCTCCAGCTCGCCGTCCCAGTCCCAGCCGGTCCCGGTGAGGTACTCCCAGCCCCGGCCGACCGGCGGCGCGAGCGTCCGCATCGAGTCGAACTCGCCGCTGGACTCGTCGACCGAGACCGCCGTCAGCGACGGGTGCAGCCGCACCCGCTGCTGGGTGGTCACCGTCCCCGCCGTGTCCGCGTAGAACTTGTTCTCGTGGACGGTGAGCAGCGAGGCGTCGACATGGTTGACGCCGTCGGCCGCCAGCAGCCGGTTGCTCCAGTCGGCCAGGAGCGCGGTCTTCTGCTCGTCCGGCACGGTGAACGGATCGATCGCGTACGACGAGATCCACGTCCGGTCGGTGTGCACGGGCTCGTCGGCCAGCTCCACCCTCTCATCGGACCCGGCGGCCTTGATGACCTGCGCGGACAGCTTGGCCATCGCCACGGCCTGCGAGGCCACCCGGGCGGCCGCGTCCATCGTCAGATCCACGCCGGACGCGAACCCCCACGTACCGCCGTGCACCACCCGCACCGCGTACCCCAGGTCGGTGGTGTCCGACGACCCGGACGGCTTGGCGTCCCGCAGCCGCCACGACGCGCTGCGCACCCGCTCGAACCGGAAGTCCGCGTGCTCCGCCCCGAGCGCACGCGCACGTGCGAGAGCGGCGTCGGCGAGGGCGCGTAGGGGTAGGGCCGTGAAGCTTTCGTCGATGGTATGAGGCACCTACGTATCTCCCTGGTGTCGTCGCGTGTGTCGTCGCGCGTGTGGCCCCGATCATGTCGCGCCGGGCGGCCGTCGGACCACACCTTTCGGAGCGCCCGCCGCAAAGTTTCTGTAGGGACCCCACAGTCAGCCCCGTGCCCCACTGTCGGTGCCCGAATGTCCGCGGGCGTGGCCGGACCGATAGGTTTCGAGGGAAGCCGCCTGCCGTCCAGGTCCCGGGCAGGTGTGTCAGACCCCTATCGAAAGGGTGATCCGTTGAGCCGCTCGGTTCTCGTCACCGGAGGAAACCGGGGCATCGGCCTCGCCATCGCCCGCGCGTTCGCCGACGCCGGCGACAAGGTCGCGATCACATACCGCTCGGGCGAACCGCCGCAGGCGCTCGTCGAACTGGGCTGCCTGGCCGTCAAGTGCGACATCACCGACGCCGAGCAGGTGGAGCAGGCCTACAAGGAGATCGAGGCCGAGCACGGCCCCGTCGAGGTCCTGATCGCCAACGCCGGCGTCACCAAGGACCAGCTCCTGATGCGCATGTCCGAGGAGGACTTCACCTCGGTCGTCGACACCAACCTCACCGGCACCTTCCGCGTCGTCAAGCGGGCCAACCGCGGCATGCTGCGCGCCAAGAAGGGCCGGGTCGTCCTCATCTCGTCGGTCGTGGGGCTCTACGGCTCGCCCGGTCAGGCCAACTACGCCGCGTCCAAGGCCGGCCTCGTCGGCTTCGCGCGCTCCCTCGCCCGTGAGCTGGGGTCGCGCAACATCACGTTCAACGTCGTCGCGCCCGGCTTCGTCGACACCGACATGACCAAGGTGCTCACCGACGAGCAGCGCGCGGGCATCGTCTCGCAGGTCCCGCTCGGCCGGTACGCGCAGCCGGAGGAGATCGCCGCGACGGTGCGGTTCCTCGCCTCGGACGACGCCTCGTACATCACTGGAGCCGTCATCCCCGTTGACGGCGGACTGGGAATGGGTCACTGATCACCATGAGCGGAATTCTCGAGGGCAAGCGCGTCCTGATCTCCGGTGTGCTGATGGAGTCCTCCATCGCGTTCCACGCCGCCAAGCTGGCCCAGGAGCAGGGTGCCGAGATCATCCTGACCGCGTTCCCGCGGCCGACGCTGACCGAGCGCATCGCCAGGAAGCTGCCGAAGCCCACCAAGGTCATCGAGCTCGACGTGACGAACGCCGAGCACCTGGGCCGCCTGGCCGACGTCGTCGGCGAGGAGCTCGGCGGCCTCGACGGCGTCGTGCACTCCATCGGCTTCGCGCCGCAGGACGCGCTCGGCGGCAACTTCCTCAACACGCCGTTCGAGTCGGTCGCCACGGCCATGCACGTCTCGGCGTACTCGCTGAAGTCGCTGACCATGGCCTGCCTGCCGCTCATGCAGAACGGCGGCGCGGTCGTCGGTCTCACCTTCGACGCGCAGTACGCCTGGCCGCAGTACGACTGGATGGGCCCCGCCAAGGCCGCCCTGGAGGCCACCAGCCGCTACATCGCGCGTGACCTGGGCAAGCAGAACATCCGCTGCAACCTGATCTCCGCGGGCCCGCTGGGCTCCATGGCCGCCAAGTCCATTCCGGGCTTCAGTGACCTGGCCGCGGTGTGGGACACCCGCTCCCCGCTGGAGTGGGACCTGAAGGACCCGGAGCCGGCCGGCAAGGGCGTCGTCGCCCTGCTCAGCGACTGGTTCCCGAAGACCACCGGCGAGATCATCCACGTCGACGGCGGTCTGCACGCCATCGGCGCCTGACGCCACCCCTTCGGTGTCACCCGTCCGGCCTACCAGGCCGGGCGGGGCACGCCCGCGAACAGGCACGATGAAGTGCGCGTCCACCTCCGCGCAGCCCTCCCCAGCTCTGCCGAGGAGGTTCCCTTGTGCGTCTGTTCCGTGCTCTCGCCCCAGTGACCGCCGCCGTCGCGCTCGTGCTCGGCACGCCCCATGAGGCGCTGCCCCACGAGTATCCCGACCCCTTCGGCGCGGAGTGCCGCATCGCCGTCGACGGCTCCCATGTCGTCGCCCACTGCCACAACCCCTACGCCGACATCGACCGTGTCACGCTGCACATCGAGTGCGCGCGCTGGTGGGACCTCGACACCGACGGCACCCCCGTCGACACCGGCCCCGCCCTGACCGTACGGCTCACCGGGCGCTGCTGGATGGAGGTCGACCGGGCCTGGGTCACCCACGAGAAGGTGTGAGCCGGGCGCCGCTCGGCCCGGGCCCTCAGCCCGCGCCGGACCCGGTGGTCCGCCCCGGACGGCAGGACAGCGGATAGCCGGCCGCCTGCGCCGCGGCCGTCTCCGCGTCGCCCGCGCGGATCGCGTCCACCAGCCGCGTGTGGTCCATGTACGTCTCCGGCGTCAGCTCGTCGCCGACGTCCCCGCGCAGCCAGTCCCGCAGCACCTCGCCCAGGTCGGCGTGGAGCGCGGTCATGACGTCGTTGTGGGAGGCGGCCACCACCGCCAGGTGGAAGGTCGCGTCGGCCGCCACGAAGGCCTCCGCGTCGCCCGACTCCCAGGCCTCCTCGCGCCGCAGCAGCAACGCGTCCAGCTGCTTGAGGTCCTTCTCCGTGCGCCGCTCGGCCGCGAGCCGCGCCGCCCCCGACTCCAGGTTGGAGCGCAGCTCGGCGATGTGCCGGGGGTCGGCGTCCGCGAACCGCCGGTGCATCACGCCCGCCAGCTCGCTCGTCGCCACGACATACGTCCCCGACCCCTGCCGGATGGCCAGCAGCCCGTTGTGCGCGAGGGCGCGGACGGCCTCACGGACCGTGTTGCGGGCGACGCCCAGCTGCTCGACCAGCTCGGGCTCGGTGGGGATCCGCGAGCCGACCGGCCACTCACCCGAGGTGATCTGGTGGCGCAGCTCGGCGATGACCTGCTCGGAGAGGGCCGACCGACGGGGATGGCTCAGGGGCATGGCACACCTTCTCACAGGGCTTCACAGGACTGGACAGACAATCATCCTATGATTCTATGATGGGCGGCATGGCCAGTGAGGACACCAGGACCACCAGGACGACCACACCCCCGCCCACCCGCACGCCGGCGGCCGCCGAGCCCCCGCACCCGACCACGCGCGCGTGGCGCACCCCGCTGCTCATGGCCGGCATCGTGCTGGCCGCGCTCAATCTCCGGCCGGCCATCACCAGCCTCGGCGCGCTCCTGGAGGAGGTGCGCGACGGGCTCGGCATGAGCGGCAGCACGGCCGGGCTCCTCACCTCCGTGCCCCCGCTGTGCTTCGCCGTGTTCGGCGTCATGGCCCCGCGCCTCGCCCGTCGCTTCGGCCCGGGCGCCGTGGTGTGCGCGGGCATGGTGGCGATCACCGCGGGCCTGCTGATACGGCCGTACGCGGGCGGCACGGCCGGGTTCCTGGCCGCCAGCGCCCTCGCCCTGATGGGCATCGCCGTCAGCAACGTCCTGATGCCGGTCATCGTCAAGCGGCACTTCCCCGACCGGGTCGGCTCCATGACCGGCCTCTACTCGATGGCCCTCGCCCTCGGCACCTCGGCCGCCGCCGCGATCACGGTCCCGCTGACCGGGGCCCTGGGCGGCGGCTGGCGGCCCGGCCTCGCCCTGTGGGCGGGCCTGGCCGCCGCGGCCGTACCGCCGTGGCTGTTCTTCGCCCGGGACCACCGGCGGCGGCCCGGGACACCCGCCCCGGCCCAGCCGGCGCCCGGCGGCCCGGCCGCCCCGCACGCGCGCGGTGAGCGACCGGACGGACTGCGCATCACCCGCAGCCGCACCGCCTGGGCGCTCGCCGTCTTCTTCGGGCTCCAGGCCACCGCCGCCTACATCACCATGGGCTGGATGGCCCAGATCTTCCGGGACGCGGGCGTGTCCGCCGGAGAGGCGGGACTGCTGCTCGCCGTCACCATGGCGATGGGCGTGCCCCTGGCCTACGTCATCCCGCGCGTCGCCTCCCGGCTGCCGCGGCAGGGCCCGATCGTCGTCGTGCTCGGCGTCTGCGGCCTCGCCGGCTACACCGGGCTGTACCTCGCGCCCGCCGGGGGAGCCTGGGCCTGGGCCCTGCTGCTCGGCGTCGCGAACTGCGCCTTCCCGCTGGCCCTCACCATGGTCGGCATGCGCGCCCGGACCGGCGCGGGCGTGGCGCAGCTGTCCGCCTTCGCGCAGAGCACCGGCTATCTGATCTCGATCCCGGGCCCCCTCCTGGTCGGCGTGCTCTACCAGCACAGCGGCGGCTGGGGGCTGCCCCTGGCGCTCATGGCGGCGCTCATGCTCCCGCAGATGGCCGTGGGCGTCCTGGCGGGCCGCCCCCGCACGGTGGAGGACGAGGCGGCCGCCCGCTGACCCCGGCGGCCGTCCGGTGGACCACGGGTGCGACACTGGGCGCATGGTGCTCGACCCGAACCCCCAGAACGGCCAGAAGAAGATGCTGATGGTCTTCGGCTCGTTCCTCGCCATTTTCGTGATCATCGCCGTCATCGCCACGATCGCCGCACCCTGAGGGTGGGGTTAACCCCCCTGTCCCCTAGGGGGTGAGGGTCAGGGTCAAGTGGGTGGATCACCGGATGGGTTGCGGGCCGCCGATTCCGTAGCTTCGAGATGTGGCCGCACGACGCGGACCACGGACCGCTCGAAGACGACCGGAGGCATCCATGTCGGCCCCTGTGCTCACCCGGCCCCGCCCGACCGCCGCCCGGGCCCGGATCGACGCCCGGCTGCCCTGGTGGGCCCTCGCCCTGCCGACCCTCGCCTTCATCACGCTGCTCGTCCTGATACTGAACCCCTCCGACGCCCACGCCGCCGGCAGCGACCCGGCGATCACCCACCTCGTCGAGCGCGTGCAGCTCCTGCTCGCGCGCCAGCCGTGACGAGCACGCCCCGGACGCACTCCGCACCCCCGGGACGAGCGGCAAAGCCCCATGTCAACTCCCTGCGCCCCATGGCCTGTTTCATGCGAAGCTGGGACGCATGAGCGTCGCAGAACCCCGCAGGATCGTCCTCTTCCGGCATGCGAAAGCCGACTGGCCTCAGGTGACCGACCACGAGCGCCCGCTCGCCGAGCGGGGCCGGATGGACGCCGCCGTCGCCGGACGCAGACTGGCCGACAGCGGCATCCCCCTCGACCTGGCGCTGTGCTCCACCGCGGCCCGGACCAGGGAGACGTGGAAGCTCGCCGTCCACGAACTCCCGCACCGGCCGAAAACGGTCTACGAGGAGCGGATCTACGAGGCCTCCCCGGGCGAGCTGATCGCCCTGCTCAACGAGACCCCGGACGACGTGCGCAGCGTCATCCTGATCGGCCACAACCCCGGCGTCCACGCCCTCACCGACATCCTGACCGACTCGGCGGCGGGCGAGGCGCACGACCGGATGACCCGCCGCGGCTTCCCGGCCTCCTCCTTCGCCGTCCTCACCTTCGACGGCTCCTGGAAGTCCCTGGAGCCGGCCGTCTCCACGCTCACCGACTACTGGGCGCCCGAGGAGTAACCCGTCCGGCCGCGAGCGAACGCGCGAGGGCCCGGCACCCTTCGGTACCGGGCCCTGCTCGTCCTACGAGGACTCCTCGACGCGTACGAGGACTCCTCGACGTACGAGGTCCTACTCGGTGTGGGTCTCCGCCGCCTCGACCTCTTCGCGGGTGATGCCCAGCAGATACAGGACCGTGTCGAGGAACGGCACGTTCACCGCCGTGTGCGCCGCCTCGCGCACCACCGGCTTGGCGTTGAAGGCCACCCCGAGACCGGCCGCGTTCAACATGTCCAGGTCATTGGCGCCGTCACCGATCGCCACGGTCTGCGAGAGCGGTACGCCCGCCTCCGCGGCGAACCGGTGCAGCAGCCGCGCCTTGCCCGCCCGGTCCACGATCTCGCCGGTGACCCGGCCGGTCAGCCGGCCGTCGATGATCTCCAGCGTGTTGGCCTGGGCGAAGTCCAGCCCCAGCCGCTCCTTCAGATCGTCGGTGACCTGGGTGAAGCCGCCGGAGACGACACCCACCTGGTAGCCGAGCCGCTTCAGCGTACGGATCAGCGTGCGCGCGCCCGGCGTCAGCCGGACCTCGGCGCGCACCTTGTCCACCACCGAGGCGTCCAGCCCCTCCAGCAGCGCCACCCGCGCGTGCAGCGACTGCTCGAAGTCCAGCTCGCCGCGCATCGCCGCCGCCGTCACCTCGGCGACCTTGTCCTCGCAGCCGGCGTGCGCCGCGAAGAGCTCGATCACCTCGTCCTGGATCAGGGTCGAGTCGACGTCCATGACGACCAGCCGCTGGGCCCGCCGGTGCAGACCCGCGTCCACCACGGCGACGTCCACCCCGAGCGCCCGCGCGTCCGTGACCAGCGCGGTGCGCAGCGGCCCGGTCTCCACTCCGGAGATCGCGAACTCGACGGCCGTGACGGGATACTTGGCGAGCCGGAAGATACGGTCGATGTTGCCGCCGGCCTTGGTGATCTTGGCGGCGACCTTGGCGGTGGCCTCCGCGGTCAGCGGATGGCCGAGGACGGTCACCAGGGAGCGGCCGAGACCACGCGGACGGTTGTCACCGAGACCCGAGATGATCTCTGCCTGCATCTTGATCGACTCGGCCCAGCTGTGGACCGTGCGGCGGAGGTCACCCTCCTGCGACCGCGGTGGCGCGGTCACGAGCGCGCACAGCACCATCCGGCCGCGCGTGACCACCTGCTCGATGTCGACCACGTCGACGGAGTAGGCCGCGAGGGTGTCGAAGAGACCGGCCGTGATGCCGGGCCTGTCCTTGCCGAAGATCTTGACAAGGAGCGTGGGGGCATCAGAGGACGAGGTCGGCGAAGTCTGCGAAGCTCTCATGATGTATCCCACCGTATCCGGCACCCAGTGCCTTTCGCCGCAGAGGTCCGTCTAGCGGACACGGAACAGTGGGCGAACCGGTGATGTCGGTCGTATGAAGTCCCTTCATTGTCGCGCGAGCCGAGCGCCGGGCCGTCGTCGAGCCGGTCACCGGGGCCGCTTCGGCCGTTTCGGTGGCAGCGGGGGAGGGGGCGGCGGCGGTGGAGGCGCAGGCGGCCCGACCGGGCCCACGACGGTCGGCGCACCGTACACATTCCCCGGGCCACCCTTCCCCTGGTCGCCCTTCCCCTGTCCGGCATTGCCCCGGCTTCCCGTCCCCCGCCCGCCGCCGGCCCGCCGCTCACCGACCTGGGACTCGCCCGATCCCTGCGCCGGGCCCGTGGGGGCCCCGCCGGGCCGTTCGCTCCCACGGGGTCCCGGCCGACCGCCCGTTCCGCGCCCCTCCCGGGACGGGGATCCGCCCGTTCCGCGCCCCTCCCCGGGCGGGGACCCACCCGGAGGGTCGTCCCGGTACCGCCGCCCCGGGCCACCCGCCCCGCCGGGCTGCTCGCCGGGCCGGGCGTCCTCAGGCTCCGGCTCCGGTGGTCCGTCCGGCTCCCGTAAGCCCTCCCGCAACCCCTCCGGCACCCGGAGATACGGATTGGTCGCGGGGTTGGGCGCCCGGTACGACGCGCTCGGGGCGTACGGCCCCGCCTCCGCCTCCGCCCCGGCGTGTCGTGCGGCCCCGCCCGCCCCCACGTGCGCCCCACGCGCCGCCCGCGCGTCACCGAGTGCCAAGGGCGCGGCCCGCCGTCCCGCCGCCCCCGTGGCGCACGCCAGCAGCGCCCCCGCCGCCCCCGCTCCGGCTCCCCAGGCCGCCCCGAGGAGCAGCGCCGCGCCGAGGTGTTCGTGCAGCTCGATCCCCGCCCCGAACGCGTCGAACCCCAGCACGGACAGCGAAGCGTCCGCGGAGATCCCCGTCAGCAGCCCGAGGGACGGCAACGCCACCGCCGTCACGACCCCCAGCCGTACGGCGCACCCCCCGACGAAACCCCCGACCCCGACCCCGGCCCCTCGCGCCCCCGCCGCCACCCCGAACGGCGTCCGCACCGCCACCAGCACCCCCGCGAACAGCATCGTCACGGCCATGGCCACCGCCAGCAGCCACACACGGCCGTCCAGGTCCGCGAGGCGGCCGACGGTGACCGGCTGGTCGGTGCCGACGGAGAGGAGTCTGTCGAGGGGGGCCGGCAGGACATGCGTGAGGGCCCCCGTCGCGCGACCGTCCCAGGGGACGAACAGACCGATCGAGACGCCCAGCCACACCCCGTTCGGCGCGCCGAGCAGCGCCGCTCCCGCGATCCGTCGCGGATGGGCGTCGCCGATCGCCGCGTACGCCGCCGCCGCGAGCCCGGCCGCCACGGCCACCAGCCCCACGGTGACCACGGCGGACACCGCGGGCCGCACCACCCGGTGCACCGCCTCCCACCCGCGCGGCAGCGGGGTGCGCCGCGAGGCCAGCAGGGCGATCAGCAGGATCCCCGCCGACCAGAGGAGCCCGCCCAGCAGGGTCGGCACCGTGTCGACGGTGAAGCCGACCGCAGCCTTCGCGTCGACCAGATCCCCGATCCGGTCGGGCAGCAGCCCTCCGATGTCACCGATCCCGGGGATCTCCAGGCCGCCGCCCCCGCCGCCGCCCCCGCCGGGCAGGTCGTCCAGCCCCAGCGCGCCGCCGTCGAGCGTGATCACGTCGTGCCCCGCCCAGGCCAGCCCGCCCAGCATCGCCACGAACAGCGCGACCACCGCGCCCGCCCGGGCGAGGAGTTCGCCCGGCGCGACGACCACCCCGGCCGCGCGCAGGGACCGTAGGAACAACCACGACAGCAGCAGCGCGCCGACCAGGCTCACCCCCAGTGGCGTGATCTCGATGGCGGTGTCTGCCGCGGCTCCGGTGAGGCCGAAGGCCGACACATCGCCCGACGGCGTGACGGATCCGCCCGCCCCCAGCGCCACCACGGCCGCCGTCATCGGGCCCAACGAGCCCGCCGCGTCCGCCCCGAGCAGATGCAGACCGAGCGCCGCCGTCCCCGCCATCCCGATCAACGCCCAGCTCACGGAGGCGATCGCGGCCAGCCCCACGTCCAGCCACGGCACACCACCGCCGTACCGCGCGCGCCCGTTGCTCTCCACCCCAGTGCCGGCACTCATGCAGACCCCCCGATCCGCGGCGCGGTTCGGCGAAGATCGCCGGATCCGTCCCCCTCGCGTGCGTTTACCACTCTCCGGGGCGATTTCAACCCCGTCAACGGGAACGGCCGATGTGCTCGTGCAAGGTCCTCCCCAGGCCCGACTTTCGGTCAGGGGGCCGGTACTGAAATAGTTCCCGACGATGTTCGACATCCCTAGACTCCCTGTGATGGGGGTAACTCGGGGGACTACTCATGGGGCATGGAGTGCCGGAACTCGTACTGGAATTGAACGGACGTACCTGGACGCTCGATCCGTCCAGGCCATACACCCTCGGACGTGATCCGCAGGGGGACATCGTGTTCGAGGACGCCAGGGTCTCCTGGCGCCACGCCACGGTCAGCTTCAACGGCCGCAGTTGGGTCGTCGAGGACCACGGCAGCACGAACGGCACGTTCGCGCAGGGGCAGCGGATCGGCCAGTTGGAGATCGGCCCCGGTTCGGCGCTGCACCTGGGCAACGCCAACGACGGCCCGCGCGTGACCCTGTCGGGCGCGCAGGCGCCGGTCGCGCAGCCCGCGGCGCAGCCGCAGCAGCAGCCGTACGCCGCGCAGGGCGCGAACGCGGGCTGGGCCGCCCCGCCGGCCGCCCAGCCGCAGGCCGCGCAGGCCGGCTGGCAGCCGCCGCAGCAGGCCGCGCCGCAGGTCCCGCAGCAGCAGGGGCCGAACGAGCCGTACGCGCAGAACGGGTCCGGCGGGGGCGCGGGGGCGCCGCCGGTCTACGGCGACCGCAGCCCGACCACGTTCCACCAGTTCTCCATCGGCCGTGTCATGCGCATCGGCCGTGCCCTGGAGAACGAGCTGGTCGTCTCCGACCTTCAGGTGTCGCGCAACCACGCCGAGTTCCGCTCCATGCCCGACGGCAGCATGGAGATCCGCGACCTCGGCTCGCACAACGGCACCTACGTCAACGGCCAGCCGATCCCCAAGGGCGGCACCCAGCTCCTGGGCGCGGCCGACATCGTCGGCGTCGGCCACTCGACGTTCCGGATCGTCGGCGACCGGCTCGAGGAGTTCGTCGACACCGGTGAGGTCTCCTTCTCCGCGCGCCACCTCACCGTCACGGTCGACGGCGGCAAGCAGATCCTCAAGGACGTCTCCTTCGGCGTCCCGGAGAAGTCCCTGATCGCGGTGATCGGACCGTCCGGTTCCGGCAAGTCCACGCTGCTCAAGGCGCTGACCGGCTACCGCCCGGCCAACCAGGGCGACGTCCTCTACGACAACCGGAACCTGTACAAGCAGTTCGCCGAGCTGCGCCAGCGCATCGGTCTGGTCCCGCAGGACGACATCCTGCACAAGGAACTGACCGTCAAGAAGGCCCTCAAGTACGCGGCCAAGCTCCGCTTCCCGGCCGACACCACGGCCGCCGAGCGCGAGGCCCGGATCGACGAGGTGCTGCGCGAGCTGAAGCTGGACATCCACAAGGAGAAGAAGGTCACCTCCCTCTCCGGCGGCCAGCGCAAGCGGGTCTCGGTGGCCCTGGAGCTCCTCACCAAGCCGTCGCTGATCTTCCTGGACGAGCCCACCTCGGGCCTCGACCCGGGCATGGACCGCGATGTCATGCAGCTGCTGCGCGGCCTCGCCGACGACGGCCGTACGGTCCTCGTGGTCACCCACTCGGTGGCCGAGCTGGCGATCTGCGACAAGCTGCTGGTGATGGCGCCGGGCGGCGCGGTCGCCTACTTCGGCCCGCCGGAGGAGGCGCTGAACTTCTTCGGCTACGACACCTGGGCCGATGTCTTCTCCGCCTTCGAGAACTACCGCGACTACGACTGGGCGGGCCGCTGGAAGGGCTCGCAGCACTACCAGATGTACGCCGCGGACATCGACGCCGTCGCGCCGCAGTCCGTACAGATGCCGCCCATGCAGGCCATGAAGCCGCCGAAGCCGCAGGGCTGGATGTCGCAGTTCATGACGCTGGTGCGCCGCTACACCTCGGTGATCGTGTCGGACAAGGGCTTCCTCGCCCTGTCGGTGATCCTGCCGGTCGTGCTCGGCTCGGTGAGCCTGCTCATCGACTCCGGCAACAGCCTGCTGCCCAACCCGGTCAACCCCAAGAGCGGCCGGATCATCCCCAACGGCACGGCCACCACGGTCCTGCTGATCCTCGCGGTCGGCGCCTGCTTCGCGGGCGCGGCGAACTCCGTCCGTGAGCTGATCAAGGAACGGGTCATCTACGAGCGGGAGCGCGCCACCGGTCTGTCGCGCTCGGCGTACCTGATGTCCAAGGTGTTCGTGCTCGGCGTGGTCACCGTGGTCCAGGGGCTGCTGGTCGGTGTCATCGGCTTCTCCAGCCGGGAGATCCCGACGGAGGGCCTGATCCTCAAGAGCGCCCCGCTGGTCGAGCTGTGCCTGCCGATCATGGCGCTGGGCTTCACCTCGATGATGTTCGGCCTGATCATCTCCTCGCTGGTGAAGACGGCCGAGAAGACCATGCCGCTGCTGGTCATGTTCGCGATCATCCAGGTGGTCTTCACCGGCTGTCTGTTCGCCCTGAACGGCTCGATCGGCGTCAACGAGTTCTCGTACCTGATGCCCTCGCGCTGGGCGGTCGGCGCGGCCGGCGCCACGCTGGACTTCAACAAGATCAGCCCGCCGAAGGACGGCGGCGACAACGACCCGCTGTGGGAGCACACGGTCGGCGCCTGGAGCCTGGACATGATCGCGCTGATCGCCCTCGGCGTGATCTGCGCCTTCTTCGTGGCCCGCTTCCTGCGCCGGCACGAGCCCGAGGTCATGCGCAAGTAGTCCGTCCCGTACGACGCGAAGGGCGGCACCCCGCGAGAGGGTGCCGCCCTTCGGCGTGCGGTGACGGCGTCAGTACGCGCTGTTGACGTTGTCCATGGAGCCGTACTTGTCGGCCGCGTAGTTGCAGGCGGCGGTGATGTTGGCGACCGGGTCGTAGATGTTCCAGGAGGTGCCGGCGACGTGGTACGCGCTGAAGGTCGGCGGGATGACCTGGAGCAGGCCCTTCGACGGGACGCCGTTGACGGCGTTGACGTCCCAGTCGTTGATGGCGTTCGGGTTGCCGGAGGACTCCCGCATGACGTTGCGCTTGATGCCCTCGTAGGAGCCCGGGATGCCGTGCTTCTTCATGATGTCGAGCGACTCGCGGATCCAGCCGTTGAGGTTGTTGGCGTAGCTCTTGGCGGAGACCGGCTTCACCGTGGCGCGGTGCGTGGAGCGGCTCGCGGCCTGCTTCGCCTTGTGCGCGGCGGCGGCCTTCGCGGCGGCGGCCTTGCGGGCAGCCTCGGCGGCCGCCTGCTTCTTCGCGGCGACGGCCTTGCGCACGGCCTCGGCGGCGGCCTTCTTCTGCGCGGCGGCGTCCGTGGCGGCCTTCTTCTTCGCCTCGATGGCCTCGATCTTCAGGTTCGAACCGGCGAGCTGGTCGGTCACCGTGCCCTTCACGCCCTGCACCGGCTCGGTGCTGTACGCGACCCGGGCGGAGGAGACGGCGTCCGTCGTGTTCGTGTGCGCGTCGGCCGGCACCACGGAGAAGGCGAGGGCGGCCGCACCGAGGGTGGCGGCACCGGCGATCGCGATCTTGTGGGTGTTCTTGGGCATGGCGAATGACCTCTTCGAAATAGCGCGGAGGTCGCTCGTCCGACGGTGGACGCGGTGCTCCTGGCACGAACGAACGCGGCGGCGGTAACCCGCGGCGCTGAGCGACGAGAGCCATTCTTAGCGGCCGCAAAATGCCCAGGCAAAGGTGTGACCTACGATCCCCGGTAGTGGATCAGGGGAGGGCAAAACGGGACAGACTGGAATGTCTGCCCCGTTCGCAAGGGACCGCTGCGTCTCCTATGCCCCTTCGTACGTGATGTGCGCCCTATGTGGGGCCTCACATTGCCCCACCCCTGTTCTCACGGACGGTTGCTGAAGCAATGCTCTGTGTGAGGGCCCGCCGCCCGACCCTCCTCCGGCAGGAGCAGATGGACGTCCCCGAACTCGTGCCACAGATAGCGCCCCCGCAGCGCCTCCTCGTACCCCCGGTCGATCGCGGCCCGCCCCGCCACCGCCTCCAGCATCAGCAGATGCGAGGCCTCCGGCTCGTGCAGCCCGGTCAGCAGCCCGTCCACCACCCGCACCCCGCGCCCGGGCGTCACCACGAGGTCCGTCCACCCCTCACGCGCGCGTACGACCCCGTCCGGCCCCGCCACCGACTCCACCGCCCGCACGGCCGTCGTCCCCACGGCGATCACCCGCCCGTCCCCGGCCCGCACGGCGTTGATCAGCCGCGCCGAGGCCTCCGGCACCGAGAACCGCTCCGGATACGGCGGCTCGTGCACCTCCGCCGAGGCCACCCCGGTGTGCAGCGCGACCGGCGCGAACTGCACCCCCCGGCTCACCAGCTCCGCCACCAGCCCCGCCGTGAAGGGCCGCGCCGCACTCGGCATCTCCGCGCTCCCCGCCCCGTCGGCCGACGGCAGCGCGAACACCGTCTGATACACGGACAACGGCTGGTCCCGCTCCGTATAGGCGTAACGGATGGGCCGCCCGTGCTCCCGCAACACCCCCGGCACGTCGGCCCCGCCCCGGCCGTCACCCCCCGCCCCGCCGGCCGCCCGCGCCCACCACAGCCGCCCGCTCCCCGGACTCAGCGGCTCCTCCAGCGTCAGCCGCACACCCCCGGGCAGCCGCACCTCCGCCCCGGCGGGCCCGCCCGCCCGCGCGCGTGTCGTCCCCCTGCCGTCCGGATCCCGCAGCTCGACCGCCCACCGCCCCGCACCACCGTGCGCCCCGTCCCCGCGCGTCGAGAAGTGCACCACCACACGCGCGTGCCCGATCCGCCCGTTCACGGCCGCCGCCAGCGTCGGCGAGGTGTTCACCACCAGCAGGTCCCCGGCCCGCAGCAGACACGGCAGCTCCCGGAACACGTGATGCGCCGCCTCCGTCCCCCGCGACACCAGCAGCCGTACGTC
The DNA here is from genome assembly GCF_040630405.1 of Streptomyces sp. NPDC005811. NCBI lineage: Bacteria > Bacillati > Actinomycetota > Actinomycetes > Kitasatosporales > Streptomycetaceae > Streptomyces > Streptomyces sp. NPDC005811. The sequence goes on along the minus strand of NZ_JBEXXK010000023.1, from coordinate 9,573 downwards.
GTCCCGGGCCAGCCCCGCCCCGCGCTGCTCGGCCGGCACCCGCGCCGACAACTCCTCCGGCACCCTCACCGCCAGCGTCATCGCCGTCCCTCCAGCAACGCCGGAGCCCCGTACCGCCCGCTCGCCGGACGCTCGTCCAGCAACCGCAGGAAGGCCGGCACCACACTGCCCGGCTCCGGACGCGGATCGTCGTCGTCCGGTACGGCCGCCGCGTACAGGTCCGTCCCCATGTCCCCGGGATCCACCGCCCACACCCGCAGCCCAGGCTCCTCCTCGCCGAGCACCGCCGCGAGATGGTCCAGGGCCGCCTTCGACGCCCCGTAGCCGCCCCAGGTCTCATAGGCCTCCGCCGCCGCGTCCGAGCTCACGGTGACCACCGCGCCCGCCCGCGCCGCCCGCAGCAGCGGCAGCGCCTCCTGGACCAGCCCCAGCGCCGCCACCACGTTCACCTCCAGCGCCCGCCGCAGCCCCTCCAACGGCAGCCCGTCCAGCCGCACCAGCGGCTCGGCACCCAGCGCGCTCGCGTTGCTCACCACCAGATCGCACCCGCCCAGCCGCCGGGCCTCCGCCACCAGCGCCGACCGGTGCGCCGCGTCCGTGACATCACCCGCCAGCGCCCGGACCCCCGTCCCGTGCCCCGACACCCAGTCCGCCGTCTCCTTCAGCACCCCCTCGTTCCTGGCGTCCAGCACCAGATCCCAGCCCCGCGCGGCCAGCGCCTCGGCCAGCGCCCGCCCCAGCCCCTTCGAGGCCCCCGTGATGATCGCTACCGGCATGACAACCGTCCCCTCGTCAGCCCGCCTCCGCTCGGCGGTGACCCCAACCTAGGAACCGCTCCCACGCCCCCGCCTCCGACGCGGGACCGGGACCGCCGGGGCCCTTCGACGTACGCCCGCACGCCCCCTCCCGGCGCCCTACGCCGCCGTACCGAGGACCTGCGGCCTAGGACCCCCGCCCTACCCCCGGCCGTCACAGGTCGGATCCGGGCTGTCACCCCCCGCCGGTACCGTGAGGACATGAGTCAAGGTCCCCGGTCCGGCCTCGCCGCGGTGAGCTCCGCGCTGCTGGCCATGAGCAGGCATCTCGAGGTGCGCGACGTCCTCAAGACGATCGTCGCCTCCGCCCGCGAGCTGCTCGACGCCCAGTACGCCGCCCTGGGCGTCCCGGACGACCACGGAGGCTTCGCCCAGTTCGTCGTCGACGGCGTCACCGACGAGCAGTGGAAGGCCATCGGCCCCCTGCCCCGCCAGCACGGCATCCTCGCCGCGATGCTCCAGGAGGCCCGCCCCGAGCGCCTCGCCGACGTGCGCAGGGACCCCCGCTTCGAGGGCTGGCCCTCCGCCCACCCCGACATGTCCGACTTCCTGGGCCTGCCCATCCGCGACGGTGACGAGGTCATCGGCGCCCTGTTCCTCGCCAACAAGAACTGCCGCAAGCCCGAGGGCGGCTGCGGCTTCACCGAGGAGGACGAGGAACTCCTCGCCATCCTCGCCCAGCACGCGGCCATCGCCCTCACCAACGCACGCCTCTACGAACGCAGCCGCGAACTCACCATCGCGGAGGAGCGCTCCCGGCTGGCCCACGAACTGCACGACGCGGTCGCCCAGAAACTGTTCTCCCTGCGCCTGACCGCCCAGGCCGCCGCCGCCCTCGTCGACCGCGACCCCTCCCGCGCCAAGGGCGAACTCCACCAGGTCGCCACCCTCGCCGCCGAGGCCGCCGACGAACTGCGCGCCGCCGTCGTCGAACTGCGCCCCGCCGCCCTCGACGAGGACGGCCTCGTCGCCACCCTGCGCACCCAGGTCCAGGTCCTCGACCGCGCCCACACCGCGCGCGTCACCTTCACCAGCCACGGCGTGCGCGCCCTGCCCGCCGCCCAGGAGGAGGCCCTGCTCCGGGTCGCCCAGGAGGCCCTGCACAACGCCCTGCGCCACTCCGGCGCCCGGCACGTCGACGTGACCCTGCGCAAACGCGGCCCCGACACGGTCCTGCGCGTCACCGACGACGGCACCGGCTTCGACCCCTCGGCGATCCGCAGAGCCGGCCGCCACCTCGGCCTCGTCTCCATGCGGGACCGGGCGAGCGGGATCGGCGGCGCCCTGACGGTGCAATCGGCGCCCGGCAAGGGCACCACGATCGAGATGGAGGCCCCCGGTGGCTGACGCAATCAAGGTGCTGCTCGTCGACGACCACCAGGTCGTCCGCCGCGGTCTGCGCACCTTCCTCGAGGTCCAGGACGACATCGAGGTCGTCGGCGAGGCCGCCGACGGCGCCGAGGGAGTCCAGCGCGCCCAGGAGCTCCAGCCCGACGTCGTCCTCATGGACGTCAAGATGCCCGGCATGGACGGCGTCGAGGCCCTGCGCCGCCTGCGCGGACTCGACAACCCCGCGCGCGTGCTGATCGTCACCAGCTTCACCGAACAGCGCACGGTGGTCCCCGCGCTGCGCGCCGGCGCCGCCGGATACGTCTACAAGGACGTGGACCCCGACGCCCTCGCCGGCGCCATCCGCTCCGTCCACGCCGGCCACATCCTGCTCCAGCCCGAGGTCGCCGGCGCGCTGCTCTCCCAGGAGGAGACCAACTCCGGCCAGGGCAGAGGCGGTTCCCTCACGGAACGGGAGCGCGAGGTGCTCGGCCTGATAGCGGACGGCCGCTCCAACCGCGAGATCGCCCGCGCCCTGGTCCTCTCCGAGAAGACCGTCAAGACCCACGTCTCGAACATCCTGATGAAACTCGACCTCGCCGACCGCACCCAGGCCGCGCTGTGGGCCGTACGGCACGGGATGGCCGGCTGAGCCGCCGGCCCGCGGACAGCGCCCCCGGAGACGCGAGCACCGACACCGCTCAGCCGTCCCCGACGCTCACCCCCGCTCCCGCTCCTCCACATACGCGTTGTACGCGGCGACCTGCGCCCGCCGAGCCGTCCGCTCCACCGGCCGCAAGGCCTCCGCCCGCGCCGCCATCTCGGACGAACTCACCGCACCCCCGTGCCCCCGGTCCACCGCCAGCGACACCAGCAACCCCACCCGCCGCGCCAGCTCCAGCACCCGCACCGCCCGCGGCGGATACCCCGGCGCCAGCACCTCCCGCCCCCGCTCGGCCCGCGCCCGGTACGCGTCGATCGCCGCCTCCGCCGCCGGCCCCGACCCCGCCACATCCAGCTGCGACAGCACCGCCGTGGCCTCCCGCAACGCCTCCGCCAGCTCCCGCTCGGCCTCACCCAGCGACGGCACATCGGCCGGCGGAGCCTCCCGCACCGGCAGACAGTGCCACACCACCTCGACATGGACGTCGCCCGCGGGCCCGGCCTCGTACACCTCCGGCACCAGCCCCAGCGCGACCCCGTGGCAGATCACCGCCTCCTCGGCCTCCAGCGCCCGCGCGTTGAACTCCGGCGGCCCGCTCAGCCCCAGCGGATGCCCCGGCGCGGGCAGCGCCACCCGCAGACCCCGCACCCCCAGGGCCCGCAGCCGGCCCAGCGCCAGCGTCAGCCCCACGGGCGCCGGCTCACCGGGCAGCCCCTCCACCCGGTGCACGGCGTCCTCCCCGACGACGGCGAGGACGGCGTCGTCCGGCGAGACAAGTCCGGCCAACAGGGCATTTCCCCAAGCGGCGAGGCGACCAGAGCGCGGTTCCGAGAACATCCCCCCACCCTAAGGACCGGACCGATGGAACGGCCCACCCGGCCGGTGGCGTAGATTTTCCCGAGGGGCCGCGCCCACCCGCGCGCGGCGGTCCACCACAGGCACCCGCGACAACCGAGACCGGCCACACTGCAAGGGGAGACAACGCGCTCATGAGCGATGTTCTGGAGCTTCAGGACGTATCGGTGGTCCGCGAGGGCAGGGCTCTGGTCGACCAGGTCTCGTGGTCCGTCAAGGAAGGCGAGCGCTGGGTCATCCTCGGTCCCAACGGAGCGGGCAAGACCACCCTCCTCAACATCGCCTCCACCTACCTCTTCCCCAGCTCGGGCACCGTCTCCGTCCTCGACGAGACCCTCGGCGCCCCCGGCACCGACGTCTTCGAGCTGCGCCCCCGCATCGGCATGGCCGGCATCGCCCTCGCCGAGAAGCTCCCCAAGCGCCAGACCGTCCTGCAGACCGTCCTCACCGCCGCCTACGGCATGACGGCCGCCTGGCAGGAGGAGTACGAGGCCGTCGACGAGCAGCGCGCCCGCGCCTTCCTCGACCGCCTCGGCATGAGCGAGTACCTCGACCGCACGTTCGGCTCCCTCTCCGAGGGCGAGCGCAAGCGCACCCTCATCGCCCGCGCCCTGATGACCGACCCCGAACTGCTCCTCCTCGACGAGCCCGCCGCCGGCCTCGACCTCGGCGGCCGCGAGGACCTCGTACGCCGTCTCGGCCGCCTCGCCCGCGACCCCATCGCCCCCTCGATGATCATGGTCACCCACCATGTCGAGGAGATCGCCCCCGGCTTCACCCACGTCCTCATGATCCGCCAGGGCAAGGTCCTCGCCGCCGGCCCCGTCGAACTCGAACTCACCTCCCGCAACCTCTCCCTCTGCTTCGGCCTCCCGCTCGTCGTGGAACAGGTCGGCGACCGCTGGACGGCCCAGGGCCTGCCGCTGTCCTGACCCCGCCCCAGGACCCCACGGCGGCCCTGCCCCGTCCCTGACCCCGTGCGCCCTGTCCGCAACGGGACATACGGTCCTACCATGACCCTGTGAACGACATCGACGCGTGGGTCTGGTGGCTCGTCGGCGCGGCAGCGCTCGGAATCCCGCTCGTGGTCACCGCGATGCCGGAGTTCGGCATGCTCGCCGTGGGCGCGGTCGCCGCCGCGATCGGCGCCGGTCTCGGCCTCGGCGCGGTCGCCCAGGTCCTCCTCTTCATCGTCGTCTCGGTCGCCCTCATCGCCGTGGTGCGCCCCATCGCGGCCCGGCACAGCGCACAGCGCCCCCAACTCGCCACCGGAGTGGACGCGTTGAAGGGCAAACAGGCGGTCGTGCTGGAGCGCGTCGACGGTTCCGGGAACGGCCGGATCAAACTCGCCGGAGAGATCTGGTCGGCCCGCTCCCTCGACACGGACCGCGCGTACGAAGTCGGTGAGCAAGTCGACGTCGTGGACATCGAGGGGGCCACGGCCATCGTCATCTGACCTTGCACAACTCCCGTACTACGCAAGTGAGGCGAAGGCCTCCCGAGGTACGCGACGGTCTGTCAGACTCGACCAGCAAGATCTTCACAAACGTAGGATCTTCCGAAAGCGCTCGAGGCGGAGAAGCGGAGAAGGGGACGGGGACGCACGATGGAACCGGTCATCATCGTCTTGATCATTCTGGTGGTGTTGGTCTTCATCGCCTTGATCAAGACCATCCAGGTCATCCCACAGGCGAGCGCCGCGATCGTCGAGCGCTTCGGCCGTTACACACGCACACTGAACGCGGGCCTCAACATCGTGGTCCCGTTCATCGACACCATCCGCAACCGCATCGACCTGCGTGAACAGGTCGTCCCCTTCCCGCCGCAGCCGGTGATCACCCAGGACAACCTGGTCGTCAACATCGACACGGTCATCTACTACCAGGTCACCGACGCCCGTGCCGCGACCTACGAGGTCGCCAGCTACATCCAGGCGATCGAGCAGCTCACCGTCACCACCCTCCGCAACATCATCGGCGGCATGGACCTGGAGCGCACCCTGACCTCCCGCGAGGAGATCAACGCGGCCCTGCGCGGCGTCCTCGACGAGGCCACCGGCAAGTGGGGCATCCGCGTCAACCGCGTGGAACTGAAGGCGATCGAGCCGCCGACCTCCATCCAGGACTCGATGGAGAAGCAGATGCGTGCCGACCGTGACAAGCGCGCCGCGATCCTCACCGCCGAAGGTACGCGCCAGGCCGCGATCCTCACCGCCGAGGGCGAGAAGCAGTCCCAGATCCTGCGCGCCGAGGGTGAGGCCAAGGCCGCCGCCCTGCGCGCCGAGGGCGAGGCCCAGGCAGTCCGCACGGTCTTCGAGGCCATCCATGCCGGCGACCCGGACCAGAAGCTCCTCAGCTACCAGTACCTCCAGATGCTTCCGAAGATCGCCGAGGGCGACGCCAACAAGCTCTGGATCGTCCCCAGCGAGATCGGCGACGCCCTCAAGGGCCTCTCCGGCGCGATGGGCAACTTCGGCGCGATGGGCGGCGGTTCCAGCTCCAACGACAAGAAGATCCCGGAACGCCGAGAGAAGCCCTCGATCGACTGAGGCCCCTCACAGCAGAGTTCCCCGCACCCCACCTGCTTCTCAGGGGCGCGGGGAACTGCGCGATCGGCCGCAACGGACCTGCAGCCGACGAGGGACAGGAACCCCGACGGCGAACCGCTAAGCCGCGTCCAGGGACAGCCACTCCGGCAGCGCGGCCAAGTCGTCCTGGCCCAGAGCCAACAGCATCGCGTCCTGCGGAGTCGGCTCGAACGGCTCCCGCAGCAACGGCATCCCCGCCTGGTCCGGAGTCCGGTCCGCCTTGCGGTGGTTGTCCTCCGAGCAGGACGCCACCGTGTTCAGCCAGGTGTCCTGACCGCCCTGCGCGCGCGGCACCACATGGTCCACCGTGGTCGCCCGGCGACCGCAGTACGCGCACCGGTGCCGGTCCCTGACCAGCACCCCCCTCCGCGACCATGGCGCTTGTCTTCGGAACGGCACCCGTACGTACCTGCACAGTCTGATCACCCGAGGCGCCGGGATGTCCACATCGGCGCCCCGCATACGCAGTTCGGGGTGGGCCTGCTCGACGACGGCCTTGTCCTGGAGCACCAGGACGACAGCGCGGTTCAACGTCACCGTAGACAGCGGCTCGAAGCTCGCGTTCAGGACCAGCGTGTCACGCATCCAGCCCACCTCCCCATTGCATCTGCCCGCCCTCCGGCGGGCTCGGATCAACTCTGGACGGGCACGCCGAGATGGACAACGCAATAAAAAATGCCCGCCTCTGATCACTTCCAAGACCAGAGGCGGGCAAACGTTCAATGAACGATGAGCTGATTGTCCCTACGCGGGATTCTCGTACTCACCGATCAGCTGAGCGCGCGCGATCGCGTGGAACCGCAGGTTGAACCCGACGACGGCGGGCGAGGCGTCGGCATCCGGACCGAGCTTCTCCTGATCCACCGCGTACACCGTGAAGACGTACCGGTGCGGCCCGTCCCCGGGCGGCGGCGCGGCACCGCCGAAGTCCTTGCCGCCGTAGTCGTTGCGCGCCTGTACGGCACCCTCCGGCAGCCCCTCGAACGTGCCGCTGCCCGCCCCCGCCGGCAGCTCGGTCACCGAGGCCGGTACGTCGAACAGGACCCAGTGCCAGAACCCGCTGCCCGTCGGGGCGTCCGGGTCGTAGCAGGTCACGGCGAAGCTCTTGGTCTCGGCCGGGAAACCCTCCCAGCGCAGCTGCGGCGAGGTGTTCCCCTCCGCGTGGACCTGCGCGGCCTTGAGCGTCGCCCCCTCCTCGACGTCCTCGCTCGTCACCGTGAACGACGGCACGGGCGGGTGGAAGTCATGGGGGAGCGGCCGGCGCTTGAGCTCGGTCACCTCGGTACCTCCTGAACGATGCTGATGGACTCGGTGACGCCGAGCCTAGAACCAGTTGCGCTTGCTGCCGACCTCGGACAGCCACTGGTTGAGGTACGCCGCCCAGTCGGTCGCGTGATAGTCGTTCAGACCCACCTGGAAGGAACGGAAGGTGTCGCTGCCCTCACTGAACAGCCCCGGCTTCTTGTCCATCTCCAGCACGACGTCCATCGCGTGCTCGTCGGCGACGAAGCTCAGCTCGACCTGGTTCAGCCCCCGGTACTGCGACGGCGGGAAGAACTCGATCTCCTGGTAGAACGGCAGCTTCTGCCGGGTGCCGCGGATGTGCCCGCGCTCCATGTCCGCGTTCTTGAAGCGGAAGCCCAGCTGGAGGAACGCGTCCAGGATCGCCTTCTGCGCCGGCAGCGGGTGCACGTTGATGGGGTCCAGGTCACCGGAGTCCACCGCGCGGGCGATCGCCAGCTCGGTCGTGACACCGATGTGCATCCCGCGCAGCGCCTGCCCGTCGATCATCGTGACGGGGGTCTCCCAGGGGATCTCCAGTCCGAACGGGACCGCGTGCACCGCACCCGCCTGGAGCTCGAAGGCACCGCCCAGCTGGAGCTTGGTGAACTCGATGTCCTGCTTGTACTCCTGGTCGCCGCTCTCGACCTCGACCTTGGCCTGCAGCCCGACGGACAGTCCCTCGATGTTCTGGTTGACGGAACCGCCCTGGATCCGCACCTCGCCCTGGACCACACCGCCCGGGACGACGTTGACCTCAGTCAGCACCGTCTCGACCGAAGCCCCGCCGGCCCCGAGACTCGCGAGCAGCTTCTTGAACGCCATGACTCTCCCTCTACGACTACTTCTGACGGGATCCCTTGATCCCTAGAAACGCGATCCGGACCTGGCCGGTTCCGCGCCCCACACCCTGGCAAGCCCAGTGCCCGCTGACCACCCCGGCGCACCCGCGGTTCTCCACTACGCTCGGAGGGCATGATCGCGACCCCCGACCGTACGCCTGTCTCCAGGGCCTTCTTCGACCGCCCTGTCCTGGAGGTCGCCCCCGATCTCCTCGGCCGCCTCCTCGTCCGTACGACGCCCGACGGTCCGATCACTCTCCGCCTCACGGAGGTCGAGGCCTACGACGGCCCGAACGACCCCGGCTCCCACGCCTACCGCGGCCGCACACCCCGCAACGAGGTGATGTTCGGTCCCCCCGGACATGTGTACGTCTACTTCACCTACGGCATGTGGCACTGCATGAACCTCGTCTGCGGCCCCGACGGCAGGGCGAGCGCGGTCCTGCTCCGCGCCGGCGAGGTGATCGAGGGCGCGGACCTGGCCCGTAAACGTCGACTCTCGGCCCGTCATGACAAAGAACTGGCCAAAGGCCCCGCCCGCCTGGCCACGGCCCTGGACGTGGACCGCACCCTCGACGGCATGGACGCGTGCGCCCCGGAGGGCGGCCCCCTCGGACTGCTGACCGGCACCCCGATCCCCTCCGACCAGGTGAGCAATGGTCCGCGCACCGGGGTCGCCGGCGAGGGCGGCAACGGGGACGTCCACCCCTGGCGCTTCTGGGCGGCCGGCGACCCGACGGTGAGCCCCTACCGGGCACACGTCCCCAGGCGCCGCCGAAGTTGACTCGCCTTTGGCGGGGGCGTAACGTAGCCCGAGCCGCTTGAACCGGGTACGGCATTCGCCAGCAGCCGGAAGTGGCCAACCCACTACCTACGACATCCCTCAGCGGGATCGCTTTCGGCATGCCTGCATGCCTGAATTCGAACTCGCAGGAACTCGATTATGAGTTGCCGAGGGAATCGGCTAACGTAGTGAATGTCGAAAGGCCGACAGGCGAAAGCCAAAAGCCCGAAGACAATCCCGCCGACAGGGAATCGGACACCGAAAAGGTCTGATAGAGTCGGAAACACCGAAGGGAAGCCCGGAGGAAAGCCCGAGAGGGTGAGTACAAAGGAAGCTTTCGTTCCTTGAGAACTCAACAGCGTGCCAAAAATCAACGCCAGATTAGTTGATACCCCGTCCCCGGCAGTGATAGCCGA